>NZ_JAAIJR010000072.1 GCF_010915725.1 Thiorhodococcus mannitoliphagus | reverse complement strand
TACCCCGGTACCGAGCTGCGCCTCGTGTTTGAGGCGATCCAGTCGCATTGAATTTGGCGCCAAGTCAGGAGTTCTGCACTGGCAAATTCTCATCGCCCTGGCCCTGGCCGTCCTGGTTGGACTCGCGGTCGGGCGCGACGCCGGCATCTTCGGCGTCAGCTTCTACGCCGTCTTTGAATTCGTCGGCAAGCTCTTCCTCAACGCCCTCAAGATGCTCATCGTGCCGCTGATCGTGTCCTCGATCATCGTCGGCGTCGCCGGGCTCGGCGGCTCGGACAACCTCGGGCGGCTCGGCGGCAAGACCCTTGCCTACTACGCCACCACCAGTCTCTTCGCGATCCTGGTCGGCCTCTTGATGGTGAATCTGATCCAGCCCGGGGTGGTGGACGGCGATCCCAAAGAGGTGTTCGGCTTCCACGCCGACACGGCGGCCCTGGAGGAAAAGGTGGGCGGCAAGGACAGCGGCGACGTGGTCGAGGTCTTTCTGCGCATGATCCCCATCAACGTGGTCGAGGCCGCGGCTCAGGGGCAGATGCTCGGGCTGATCTTCTTCAGTTTGCTTTACGGATTCTTCATCAGCCGAATCTCCGAGCCCTACGGTCGCGCGCAGCGCAGCTTCTTCGAGGGCATGTTCGAGATCATGATGCGCATCACGGATCTCATCATGCTGTTCGCACCCATCGGCGTCTTCGCGTTGGTCGCGAAAACGGTCGCGGATACCGGGCTCGAGGCCTTCGGTCCCTTGGCGCTCTTCTTCTTCACCGTGGTGCTGGCGCTGGGTGCACACTTCCTGATTGTGCTGCCCTTGCTGCTCTATTTCGTCGGCGGGGTCAGTCCGCTGCGGCACTACTCAGCCATGGGCGCGGCGCTGCTGACCGCCTTTTCGACGGCCTCCTCATCGGCGACGCTGCCCATCACCATGGAGTGCGTGGAAAAAAACGCCGGCGTCTCCAACCGCACGACCAGCTTCGTGCTGCCCTTGGGCGCGACCGTCAACATGGACGGCACCGCGCTCTACGAGTGCGTGGCGGCCCTCTTCATCGCCCAGGCCTATGGGCTGGAGTTGACCTTCACGACCCAATTCCTGGTCGTGATGCTCGCGCTGCTCACCTCCATCGGGGTTGCCGGCATCCCGGCCGCGAGCCTGGTCGCCATCTCCATCATCCTTGGCGCCATCGGACTGCCGCTGGAAGGCATCGGGCTCATCCTGGCCGTGGATCGCATCCTCGACATGATGCGCACCGCCGTGAACGTCTTCAGTGACTCCTGCGGCGCCGTCATCATCGCCCGCAGCGAGGGGGAGACCAACGTCCTGCAGCCAGCGCTCAAGGCGCATCCTGCCTGAGTCCTGTCCTGGTGACCAAGCTCCCGAGATTGGCGTTGTGCGCCCTGGGATCAGCCGCCGCCGGTGCCTGAGGATGCGCCGGAAACCGCGCAGTCGGCGGGAGCGGCGCCCCGCCGCGACGGGCGCGTGATCGCGCCGGGGCGCCGCTCCCACATCCCACGACCTGACTGATCCGCAATGCCCATTCAACCGAGTGGGCGATTCCATGATCAACGCCCCCGGCTGCAAGACGCCGAGCGGGCGCTGCGCCAGTGCCAGCTCCAATACCGAGTTTCTGGACCGCTACTGCAGGGAGAGCATGATTCAACGCCATTCAAGCAAATAGGAGTTGTTCGCATCTCAGTGGCCTTTCCTCGCGAGGTCTTGACAGTGCCCCTCCGCCGCGATAGTTTCGTGAGGTTATCTTGTGCAGTAGGTAGGCGTATTGGTCCTTTACGAATAGAGGTCATTTATGAGCGAGCAAAAGAAAACCCGCCCCAAGGTTCCAGACGGCCACAGCCGATTTGTCGTGACCCGCCAGAAAGAGGCCAATGAACAGGGTTATGTCGGATACGACGTCATTTGGGAGAAATTCCAGAAAGAGGCCGAGTATCAGACCCCGAAGCGCCCCTAAGCATCTGCGGCCACGCGAACGCGAAGCGCTCGCGCGGCCGATTCGGGCCAAACGCCAGCACCAAGGCGCAAAGTCGACTGATCTGGCGGTCGAAACTGGCCTGCTGCCTCGCCTCACGCAGGCAATGAACTCTCAAACGCCCCCTAGACCTGACATCCCGTCGCGCCTCCGTTCTCAGACCCAGTGACCTTCGTCACGCACCCCACCAGAGTCTGGTCAATCGCCGAGGCCATGAACGCAGGGTCGCATCGATTCGAGTGCTCGATACCCGCTAAATGTCAGATTTTCGGTTTTTCATTCACCGATAACGGCAAAGGTTTCGCGGGAAAGGTTTCCGTCAGCAAGGATCACAGCCGACGCTCATATTGACTCCGGCTACTGGAGAGTTCCTCAGATGCAGCTTTGAATTCGGCGAATGTCTCGAAGTCACCGGTCGTAGGGCACCAGCTTTCCCGGATTGGGCTGTAGATGCAGGGAGTCAATGAAGTACAGCGGATTCTCGTGAGCTTTTGTTCGCTCGATGTCTTCCCAAGGGACCAGGAAGGCCGCCATGGAGTTCGCGGTATAGCTCACATCGAAGCCTGCGCACCTCGCGCTTGCCTCGATGGACCAGGTGCCGGGGATGGAACTCAGCAGCCGCCAAGATGCCGTCGAGCATGGGCGGGGCAATTGACACTGTGAACTGTCAAGGTATCGAAATGAAACTGACATTGGCGAGCTCGAAATTCGACGAGCAGCAAATGATTTTCACCGCCGAGATCGTTGAAAGGATCAAGCTCAAGCTTCAAGAAGCCGGCGTGAACGGAGAAAAACTAGAAGACCTCACGGCAAGTATTGCCTTGAGCATCACCGGAGTCATTGACGATATGGCAGGGATTGAGGCCAATGGTTTAGAGGTGCATCCCTACTTAACGTTTCGCACCGACGACGACGAACTCATCCATTGCGGCGAAAACGCATATACCTACGAACATGTCTATGCGGCTATGAAGAAGCTGTTTCACGCTTAGTCAACCGCCCAAGAGGTCATCGCGGAGGGCTGCGCGGCCTTGGTCGTCAGTTGGTCGGTAGGGGGCGAGCGAGAGCGAAGTCCACCGCGTCCCGCGCTCTTGATCATCGGGCCGCCCGGTTGGTTGAGTAGGCGCCGCGCACCCTTCAGGCGCCGCTCCCATCAACCAGGCGCTTAGATCGTCTGGCATCAGGACCCAGCCAGATATTGCGGGGCCTTAGAAAGTGTCCATCAACAACTTCCCCCCTTTCGCAAAGGGGGGCCAGGGGGGGATTTCGGGCGGCATCGCTCGCATCGGGAAACAATTGATGGGCACTTTCTTAATCGGAAGGGAAGGGGTAAAGCTTCTTGTTCGGAATAACGCCGCGTACTCCACCTTTCGGGTTTTCAACGTCGCCTTGGTACCGAGGGATCACATGGATATGCAAGTGATGAATGGATTGCCCGGCCCAGTGACCGACATTGATGCCGATGTTGTAGCCGTCCGGGTGGTATGTCTCGTCGACGATTTCCTTCCCGCGGGCCACCAGGCCCCATAGGTCAACCAACTCCTTGTCATTGATATCGAAGTAGCTTGCGAAATGTCGATATGGGATGACCAGAAAGTGCCCCTCACTTGCGGGATGAAGGTCATAGGCGGCGAACCCGTACTCGCTCTCGACGATCAGTCGCCTGCTGGGCTTGGACACGCAGAAACGACATTCCTCTTCGGCCGTTACGCTTGGATCTGTTCTACTCATAACACCACACTCGAGATCAAAAAGAACCTCAGATCGCCCTGGTTGCAAGTCCACCGATGTCTGGACCCCTTTCAACCTTGCCACCCGCGATGATCTCTTCCTCCGTTGCATCGCGCACGCTCAGGACTTCAAGCTCGAACACGACCTTTCTGCCGCAAAGCGGATGGTTGCCGTCGATCGTCAGCGTCTTGTCGTCCATACGCGTCACGAGAAAGCTCTTGGTCTCGCCCTTGTCGTTCTCCATGACAATGCGCGTGCCGATCTCCCGATATTCGGCGGGGACGTTTTCGATCAGGTCGGTGACGACCAAGGACTCGTCTCTGGCACCATAGAGATCCGCACAGTCGATGGGAACCGATATGCGATCTCCCGCCAACTTCCCCTCCAGTTCCGCCACAACCTGCGGCGCGAGCACCTCATTGTGACCATGAACATACCCCAGAGGAAACTCCACGGCAGTCAAGACGTCCCCCGTCTTCTGATCCATGACCCGATAGGTCAACTCGACGAACTTGTTGTCTTCGATGGTCTCTTTCATAGCCTGCTTCATGGATCAGAAAATCGATGCGGCGAAAATTCGGACTTCCCCCCTCTCGTAGCCGAGGACCATTCTTCCCAGCCACTCGCCTTCACGCGTTGTACTCCGTACTCGGTAGAGAACCGTCACATGCTGGCCACGCCTGATGAGCCCTAAAAAGTCTCTTTCCTCGACCAGGTTCCGTGCCAGTTCGCTGTGTGCGAACTGATTCCCCACCTCGACCTCGTTCAAGCCGAGCAGTAAGTCGTAGGAGAACTTCTTGATGAACTTGCCGTACTGGCCTTTGTTGGAATACTTGATGAGGTCATCCCACATGGGGTGCGCGATCTCAAGTATTTCTTCGTCAGTCTTATCGATAATATTCATGTTACATCGCCATCAATCGGCTTCACGCCACCGCGACGTCAAGGCCGGTGCGAAAACTGCAAAGTTAACACGCACAAAAAAAGACCAACAAGAACTGTCGATCTCCATTTCGTCCGCGTGACCGCCTATCGCGTTGTGCGAGTCACTCATCTCCAGTGCGGAGGTTGAGTCTCAGAAAAGGCAGGGATCGGCGTCGATGATCCTTCGCGCCAGTCGTCTCCTGTAGGGTGGACAAGCGCAGCGCAGGCCACCAACAAGGGCGCGGGATTCGGTGGACTTCGCGCTCGCTCGTCCACCCTACCGGTCCAACTGATGACCAAGGCCCTGGGCTCTCGGAGGAACCCAGAGCCCAGGCCTTAGCGGCGCTTAACCTTACTCCTCAACCAGGTGGTAGCAAGGCGCCTTTTCCATGGTGTATTCACCGGTTTCGGGATCACGGCGAGAGACCGTCAGCACATGCCAGTTCTCGTCGTCCAGCTTCATGGCGTCGCCGCGGTAGTAGTAACCCGGCCAACGGGTTTCCTTGCGGAACAGGGTGTGCTGCATGACGGCCTCGGAGGTGAGATGACGATGCTTCAGCTCCCATGCGCGCAGCAGCTCGTGGATGTTCTCCGCGGCGATCTTTTCCAGATCCTCTTCCATGATCTTCATTTTCTTCAGGCCGATCTGCAGCAGCTTCTCGTTGGTCATGTAGCTAACTGTCACACCACCAGCATATTCGTCCATCATCTTCTGCAGGCGATCCAGGCCCTGGCGCGGGTTGATGTAGTTCGGGTTGACCGAACCGGCCGTGATCTCATTCCGATAGATCTTGTAATGCTCCATCGGCTTGTAGATCTCTTCCTTGCGACGAGCGATCTGCTCCTCAGAGACACGAATCCCTTCGGCCTTGCCGTCGTCGATGTACTTGCAGGCAGCCTTTGCCGCAAGACGACCCTCGGTGAAGGAGCCCGAAGAGAATGCGTGCGGCGTACCACCAACGGCGTCACCGGCACCGAAGAGACCTTCGACGGTGGTCATGCGGTTGTAGCCCCAGAAATACTCTGGCGGTGAGACATCCTCTGGACCTGAGCACCAGGCGCCGCAACCGGTGGCGTGAGACCCCATGACATAAGGCTCTGACGTGGTCAGCTCCGGGTTCTCGTTTTTCGGGTCTACGTCGGTCGCTGCCCACAAGACGGCCTGCCCAACGGTCATGCCCAGGAAGTTGTGCCAGCCGATCTCTTCAAGATGCGGGTCCTGGAAGGCCTCCATGGTCACCATGTGGATCGGACCGCGACCGGCATTCACCTCGTTGATAAATGCATGGTTACGCAGACAGGTCGGGATGGGGCGATGGGTTGCGTGCGAAGCCTCGACATCCAAGTATTCCTTACCCACCATTTCCTGGAGTGCCGGGAACCACTTGGATTCGTACTCTTCGCCCAGTCCATTCTGGGTGTAAGTCTTCAGGTGCAGGAAGTAAGCACCCACCGGACCGTAACCGTCCTTGAAACGCGCCAGAACGATTCGATTCTCCATCTGGGTCATCTTGGCGCCAGCGCCAATCAGCAAGCCATAGGCTGAGCCCGATGACCAAGGCGCATACCAGACGCGTCCAGCACCTTCACCGACCGAGCGCGGCTTAAAGATGTTCGAGGCGCCGCCCGCGCCAACGATCACTGTCTTGGACTTGAAGACGTGGTAGTTACCGGTGCGGACGTTGAAACCGACGGCACCAGCAACACGGTTCTCCTTGGCATCGTCCATCAACAGATGGGTCACGCAGATACGGTTGAAGACCTTGTCCGCCGACTTCTTCGCGGCTTCCGCAACGATCGGCTTGTAGGATTCACCGTGAATCATGATCTGCCATCGCCCTTCACGCTGATAGGCACCCGTCTTTGGGTTACGCATCAGGGGCAGACCCCATTCTTCGAACTGATGAACCGTGGAGTCGACGTGACGGGCCATATCGAACAGCAGGTCCTCGCGAACCATACCCATGAGGTCGATACGCGCGTAACGGACATGGTCTTCCGGGTTGTTCTCGCCGAAACGCGTTCCCATGTAGCAGTTGATGGCGTAAAGACCCTGAGCTACGGCGCCGGAACGGTCGATGTTCGCTTTTTCGGCGATGACGATCTTCTTGTCCTTGCCCCAATAGCGCGCCTCGAAAGCGGCGCCTGTGCCGCCCAGCCCGGCGCCAGCGACCAGGATGTCGATGTCATCTTCGATGATTGTCTTGTAAGCCATCAGTAGTACACCCCGTCTTTCATCTTCAGGCCGTTGGACTCGAGCGTGTGCAGGTCGCCATCATCCAGGCGGATATACTTGGGCTCGTTGAACAGCAACTGGCTGTCGCGCATCTCCTGGCTGGGTGCGGGCGCGTCCGCAAGCTTGGGAATTGCCTGCCCCCAAGGCTTGGTCGTGATCGGCGCCAGCAGATCCATGTCTTTCTCGCCGTTGCGGAAGATGATCCGCCAGGCGATGACACCCTTTTCTTCATCCCGGCGCACGCGTACCGAGTGGCCCAGTGGAGCGAAGTCCGCGTAGCCACGAACGTCGATGGCGTTGTGCGGGCAAGCCTTTACGCAGGAGTAGCACTCCCAGCACATGTTGGGCTCGATGTTATAGGCGCGCCGGACAGTGGTATCAATGTGCATGATGTCCGAAGGGCAGATATCAACGCATTGGCCACAACCATCGCAGCGAGTCATATAGACGAAAGTTGGCATCTTCTATTCCTCTCAGTGACTTGACTCAACGAATCAAGATCAGTAGTGGTTCGGAGCTTCACGCTTGATACCAAGCCCCATGTACGGCGGGGTGTCGCCCATGTACTCCGGGATATCCGGATAGCGTGCCTTGACGGCAGGATCCGTCAGCTCGGGCAGATCGGGCAGCCTATCCCTCGAGCCGTCCGCCTTGGCAACCTTCTTCTGGAAGGCCGCCGCGGGCTTGTAAAACATGTGGGCAAATTTTGACCAAAAGACGCTGCTGAACAGCGTGGTGGCTGCGGCAATGAAGATGACCAGCGCGATCGTCGAGTTCAGCAACGACCAAACCAGCGCGAAGGTCGTCGTCAGCAACAGCGAAACGATGAAGAGATCGGAGAGATGGACGTCATACCACGCGTGGCCTTCGGCGCGCACGTCGACGCGGATCTTGAACCAGAACCAGTAGCCGCCGATGCAGACCATCAACGCCCCTAAGTGCCACAGCAGAGGCAGGAAGGTCGAGGTCTCGCCCTCTGCGGCCGGCAGGGCGAAGATCTGAAGCGCGGTCGTCACCACGAAGATGATGAATCCGTACATCAGCAGCAGGTGTGACTTACGTCGATCTGGGTTTTCGAACTCGCCCGAAGCCAAGACCTCGTTCGCGACCGTGCCGAGGGCGATGCTGATCTTTTCCGCGCTATTGACTTCACGCTTGGCGAGTTTCTTGAGCGACTGTCCTTTCGCGAAGAAGTACTTCGCACTCTTCTTGTGCGTAACGTCTAGCAGGGTACCTCCGATGACCAGGAGGACCATCAGAACGACGTAGGCCTGCATCACAGCAGGTGGGATGAGAGCCGAAAGCTCGGCAAAGGGATTGCTGGCAAGCATGAGAGCAGTCCTCTGTTAGGGATGACCTTGTGGCTTAGTGACGTTAGCGCTCTGGAATCGCTCGCTCTTTAGATCCGAATTGTGCGGTGCAGCGATAACAGGGGTCGTCGCTGACAAGAGCCCTCCGTTGAAGCATTTCCGCACTCCCGGAGCCCAGATCGCTTTCTTGGATTTCTTCAGAAACCTCCGTATGAATGCGAAAGATTCTTAATTTTATTATTGCATTATCTATTACTCATAGATAACAGCTCACATCATAGTCGAGATTCGCGATGCAGTGCACGCAGCCTTTTCTAGGGCGCGAGATTGCAAGCCCACCGTGTCCCTTGCGAGGACGCCCTCAGGCCTTTCTTGTCTTGAGGTAGGCGTTCAGAGTCCCCCTTGACCGCAGGCCCCAAGCAGATGAGCATAGCCTCCATTCGCTGCCCGATGAGACCGCGCCCCTGACCGATCACAGCCTCAGCCAGCTTGATTGAGCCTACGTCCAGCGATTGGACGAGGGCCGGCTGCCTGGCCTGTCGCTGCGGCTGCTCGATGCGCTGCTAAGCAAGTGACCATCAACAACTTCCCCCCCTTTCGCAAAGGGGGGCCAGGGGGGATTTCGGGCGGCATCGCTCGCATCGGGAAACAATTGATGAGCGCTTTCTAAGGAGACGCGCGAAGGGTGGCAAGGTGACCAGAACCCAACGCCACGATAGCCTCGGGCACCAGGTATGCCCAAGCGCCTGGACTTGCCGCTTCGCAAGGACAGTATCCGTGCGTTCGAGAGGTGTCCAACCGATGTTCAGACTCAGACTCCCATGCGCCTTCATGGTCACTGCCCTTCTCGCGGGCTGCTTGGACACTGAACAACCCCTCGCGCTCGGCACCCTGGAACGGGATCGCATCGCACTCACCGCCACTGTCGCGCAGCTGATCGTTGATTTGCCTGTCGCCGAAGGCTCGCCGGTCACCAAAGGCACCTTGCTGGTCCAGCTCGACGACGGTCAGAAGCGTGCGGAGGTCGCACGCGCCAAGGCTCAGGTCGCCCAGGCCGAGGCCCGTCTACAGCAATTGCGCAACGGCCCGCGCACCCAGGCCATCGCCGCCGCCAAGGCGCAGGTGGCCGGGCGCGAGGCGGATCTGCGCGAGGCCCAGATCACCGCCGACCGCAACCGGGATCTGATCACCCGCAAGGCGGTCAGCCAGGCCGAGGTCGATCGGACCAAGGCGTTGCGCGATGCCGCCAGCGCCCGGCTGGACGAGGCCAAGGAGAACCTCAACGAGTTGCTCGCCGGTACGCGCCCGGAGGAGATCGCCCAGGCCGAGGCCGAGCTGACCGCGGCCCAGGCCGAGCTGGCCTATCAACAAGCCCTGCTCGCGGAGCTGAGCATCGTCGCCACCCGCGACGGGGTGCTCGACAGTCTGCCCTGGAACCTCGGCGAGCGTGTCACCGTCGGCAGCCCGGTGGCTGTCATGCTCGCCGGCAAGGCGCCCTATGCCCGGGTCTACGTGCCTGAGCCCTACCGGGTCAGGATCAACAAGGGCGATCGGCTCAAGGTGCGTGTCGATGGACTCGATCAGACCTTTGACGGCACCCTGCGCTGGATCAGCTCCGACCCGGCCTTCACGCCTTACTACGCCCTGAACGCCAGCGACCGCGCCCGGCTCATGTACCTGGCGGAGGTTGAACTCCCTGACAGCGCCGAGAAGCTCCCGAACGGCGTGCCAGCGCAGGTTGAGTTGCCGTGACCGAGCCAGTGACCGATCCGGTCATTGAGGCGCGCGGGCTGACGCGCCGGTTCGGCGACCTGACCGCCGTCGATGCGCTCGATCTAACCGTCGAGCCGCGCACCATCTACGGCTTTCTAGGCCCCAACGGCTGCGGCAAGACCACGACCGTCCGGATGCTGACCGGACTGCTGACGCCATCCGCTGGCAGGGTGCGGGTCCTTGGCCACCAACTCCCCCGCGACGCCGAGCGGCTGAAGCGCCAGATCGGCTACATGACCCAGAAATTCTCGCTCTACGACGACCTCACGGTTGCCGAGAATCTCGGTTTCGTCGCCGAGATCTACGGCCTCGGGCACCGCGTGGCGCGCCAGCGGATTGACGCCTTGCTCTCGACCTACGCGCTGGAGCCGATGCGCAACCGGCGCGCCGGGCGCATGAGCGGCGGCCAGCGGCAACGCCTGGCCCTGGCGGCGGCGACCATTCATGAGCCGGCGTTGTTGTTCCTGGATGAGCCGACATCGGCCGTCGACCCCGAGAACCGTCGCGATTTCTGGGAACGGCTGTTCGACCTGGTCGACGCCGGCGCCAGCATCCTGGTCTCGACCCACTACATGGACGAGGCCGAGCGCTGTCATCGGCTCGCGATCATGGAGTCTGGACACAAGCGCGCCGACGGCTCGCCGGACGAGCTGATGGCGGCCATGGGTGCCCAGGTGGTCGAGGTCGAGGCGCCCAACCTGCGCGCACTCAAGCAGCGGCTCTCGGCGCTGCCGGAGGTCATCTCGGCCGCGCAACTCGGCAGCCGACTGCGCGTGCTGGTGGCCGATCGCATCCATGACCCGGTTGCTTGGCTGCGAACGCAACCGTTGGAGCCGGTGCCCACGGCGCTGGAGTCGGCGCGTCCGAGCCTGGAAGACGTCTTCGTCACCAGCACTGGGAGCCATGTTGGGACCGGGGGCCAACGCGCATGAGCGCACTGCTGCAATCGGTCCGGCGCGTCCTCGCAATCCTGTCCAAGGAGCTGACCCAGTTGCGGCGCGACCGCACCACCTTGGGCATGGTCATCATGATTCCGCTGATTCAGCTGGTGCTCTTCGGCTACGCCATCAACACCAATGTCCGCCATATCCCTGCCGCGCTGGTGGATCAGGCCAACACCGGCCTCAGCCGGGCGCTGACAGAGGCGGTCGAGGCGACCCAGGTGGTGCGCTTCACCGAGCGCTATGTCGACATCCCCGCCGCCCAGGACGCGATCGTCCAGGGCCGGGTCCGCGCCGCCTTCATCATCCCGCCGGATCTCAGCCAACGCGTCGCCCGCAGCGGCAGCGTCGGCGCCGGGCTGGCCACACCGCCCTCGACCGACGAGCAGACCAGCCGGCCGGTGGCGCAGTGGATCGTCGACGGCTCGGACACCATGATCGCAGGCGCCATCAAGGGCCTGCGCGCCATGCCGCTCACCGAGCTGCTGCGGCGACCGGCCAACCGCACGACGCCGACCTTCGCGGTGGCGCTCTTCTTCAACCCGGAGCAGCGCAGCGCGATCAACATCGTGCCCGGTCTGGTCGCTGTGATCCTGACCATGACCATGGTGATGTTCACCTCGGCCGCGATCGTGCGCGAGAGCGAGCGCGGCAACATGGAGATGCTGATCAACACGCCAGTGCGCCCGCTGGAGCTGATGCTGGGCAAGATCGTCCCTTACATCGGTATCGGTCTGGTCCAGACCGCCATCATCCTGCTCCTCGGCCACCTGATCTTCGGCGTGCCGCTGCAGGGCTCGCCCCTGGCGCTGGCAGTGGCGACGCTCGCCTTTATCGGCGCCAGTCTCGCCCTCGGGCTGGTGCTGTCGACCATCGCCACCAGTCAATTGCAGGCGATGCAGATGACCGTCTTCATCCTGCTGCCGTCGATCCTGCTCTCCGGCTTCATGTTTCCCTACGAGGGGATGCCGGTGCCCGCTCAGTACATCGCCGAGGTGCTGCCGGCGACCCACTTCATGCGCATGATCCGCGCCGTGATGCTGCGCGATGCGGGTCTCACGGAGGTCGCTGGGGATAGCCTCTGGCTGCTCGGTTTCACGTTGGCCGGGCTGCTCGTTGCCTCGCTGCGATTCAAGAAACGGCTGGATTGAGATGCTGGCGACAGTTGTGTCAGAGGGCTCGGGCAGATGCAGACCGCCGCCCAGCTGGGGGCCCCCGTCCTTCCTCGCCTGCCGGCGCGCCAAAGGGTCTTGTCCCAGTCCAAAGGGCGACGCAACCCATTCACCCATTCCATGCGACCCATTCGGCGCAGTGCGCGCCGACGCAAAGCCCGTCATCCGCGTTGACGACCGATCAGATGATCCAGCGAGATACGCCCTGGTCCGCGGGCCATGAGGTAGAGCAGCACAGCCGCCCAGACGCCATGGGTGGGGTAGGCGCCGGGATAGACCAAGAACTGAATCACCGCGGTCATCACCAGCAAGCCCAGGGCAGCGAAACGCGTGCCCAGGCCCAGCAACAGCAAGACCGGCAATAGGTGCTCGCCGAGGGCCGCGAGCACCGCGCCTAGTTCCGGGGACAGCAGCGGCAGATCGTACTCATATTGGAAGAGCGCCACCGCGGAGTCCGAGAGTCGCGGCCAACCGAGCTGGGCGCTCCCCTCGACCAGGTCCACGGCGAAGCCCTCGATCTTGGTCTGGCCAGACTTCCAAAAGACGGCGGCGATGGAAAAGCGCCCAAGCAATGCGAGCAGGTCCTCCGGGATGCGCGCCATGGCCCGGTTGCCGGCCGTGATCAGCGCGGCCGGAGCGAGACGAAAGGTGCCGCCTTGGGTCGGCTGGGTCGTGAGCGTCGTGTTCATGCGGCCAGTTCTCCGGAGGGTTTCCAGGCGGCGATGCCGCCATGATGGATGAGCAGTGCGAGGGCTTGGACTAGGTCGAAATCAGGCGCCGTCGCCGCAGCGATCTCGGCTGCCTCGCCCAGCGGCGTCCCCGCCGCAAGCGCCGCCAAGAAGCGGGCGATCGCCGGCGCCAGCGGCAACACCTGAACCTCGTCGCCGTCACGCAGCACCAGGGCCGACTCCGCTCGGCGAAGGTCCACATCCTCGATCCGACCTTGGCCCTGATGCGCCGCCCAAAGGGAGACGATGGCGTGCTCGGAGACGAGCAGGGTGCTGCTGGGGTGCAGCACCAGGCGAGTCGCGGGCAGCCGCGGCGGATCCGCGAGATGGGGAACCAGGTCCTCGGCCGTCAGCGCCCGTGCATCGGCGGCGTGATAGGCCCTCACGCGTGCCCGCTCCAGCCGCGCCAAGTCCGGCAGGTAGGGCAACCCATGAGCCGGCGGGAAGGCCGCGATAAAGTCGGGCAGCGCATCGCCGTAGTCGGTCAGGATCGGCGAGTTGGGTAAGTGCTCGGCGACGAAGCAGCGTGCCATGGCCGCGAAGAAGGGCTCGCCCACCAGCGCGCGGGTGACCGGAAACCCGTCCGCCAGCGCCGCTGTCAGGGACACCACGACGTTGTTGCGGTAGACATCGAACCGCACCGACGGATCTGAACCATTCCAGGTGACCAACCCAGGCGGCAGAGGGTGCTCTGGGGCCAGCAAGGCGTCGGCGAATCCGGCTTGAACCGGGTCGTGCGTCATCATTAGGCGGCCTCCAGCCAAGCGGCCGCGTCGACCAATGCCGACCGGGCGCACTCCGCCTCCGCGACCAAGATCGCCAATGGCGGGATCGCCTGGTCGCGCTCGATCAAGGTGGGTCGCGGGCCGAGATGCCGCAGCGTGCGTCGGTAGAGGTCCCAGACCGCAACAGCCACCGGCGCGCCGTGGGTATCGATGAGGAGTCGATCGCCGGCGCCGTCGCAGTCCTCGGCGAAACCGGCCAGGTGGAATTCGCCGACGGCCGCGGCCGGCAGCGCGGCGATCAGATCCCAGGGATCGCGCCCATGGTTCACGGCGCTGATGTAGGCATTGTTCAGGTCCAGCAGTAGGCCGCAGCCGGTCCGCTGTGCCACCTCGGCCAGGAAGTTGCCCTCATCCATGGTCGAGGCAACGAATTCAACGTAGGTACTGGGGTTCTCCAACAGCAGAGGGCGTCGGAGCGCGGCTTGCACCTGGTCGATATGGTCGCAGACGCGGACCAGGGTTTGGGCGTTGTAGGGCAGCGGCATCAGGTCGTTATAGAATGCGCCGCCGTGGCTCGACCAGGCGAGGTGCTCCGAGAACCAGCGGGGCTCGAAGCGTTGCAAGAGGGTAGCCAGACGATCGAGATGTCCCTGGTCGAGGGGCGCCGCGCCGCCGATGGACAACCCCACACCGTGGATCGACAGCGGGAAACGTTCGCGGATTCGAGCGAGTTGTCGGAGCATGGGTCCACCGCCACCCATGTAGTTCTCGGCGTGCACTTCGAAGAAGTCCAGGGTCGGTTCGAGGTCGATGACCTCCTGGACATGCTGGGTCTTGAGGCCGATGCCGACGGCGGCAGCCGGGGGAGCGATGGTCGTCACGGTCGTTCCTCGTTGAATCGCTTGGGGTGGTTGAGTCGCGTGGGGTGAGCGATCAGGCCAGCGCCGAGCCCTCGCGAGATCGGCGCCGGTCCCGTGCTGGTTGGGCTTACATGGCCTTGAATGCCGCGAGCTGACCCTGACCCGTTGGTGACGTCGGCGAGGCCGTCTTCTCGCAGGTGCCGGCGGGGACGTACTTCCAAGCGTTGCCCTGATAGTCCACCTTCGAGCTGCCGGCGCAACTGGTGCCGGGGCCGGCGGCGCAGTCGTTCTTGCCCTTGAGCGCGATGCCGAAACACTTTTCCTTGGCGGCCCCTTCGCCGGCGACGGCGGTGTTGCCGAGGGTCAGCGCGGTCCCCAGGGCTAGGGCGAGTGCAGCGGCGGTGGTGGTCTGGATGGCGCGGGATTGAGTCATGATGCTTGCTCCGAAACGGCAGTGCAGTGGGAGGTTGATGTGAGAACCGCACGACCAGCAGGGTGGCGAAGTCCATTCAGACCGAATGGGCTAGGCCGGCTGGCCTCGACCTTGCGTCCTCGATGATTCAGTCGCCCGAGCACCGCTTTCGGTTACAGCCGAGGGGGAATATTTTTTCGCTGGGCCGATGTCCGGCGCGCTGTAACCTTTAATGCCCCTGCAGCGACTAAATCGATAGGGCAGCCGATGCGATGACGACACAGCGTTCGCCGATGGACGATTTCGAGGCCAAGCTGCAGCCACTCTGGATCCGGGCTCAGGCCGGAGACGAAGCCGCCTATCGAGAGGCCCTGAGCTGCCTTGCCGAGCGCCTACGGGGCTTCTTGAGGCGGCGCATGCAATCGCTGCCCGATGAGCTGGAGGACTTGGTGCAGGAGACGCTGCTCGCGATCCACCTGCAACGCGGCACCTATGACGCGAGCGTCCCCGTCAGCCGTTGGGCGCTCGCCATCGCAGGCTACAAGCTGATCGATCTGTGGCGACGCCGTGGTCGCCGCGAGTCCTTGCACGAGCCCTTCGATGACCTGGCGGAACGCGATCAGCCCGCGGTGCATGAGGAGCCGATGGCGCAGCGAGACCTGAAGACGCTGCTGGCCGAGTTGCCGGAGGCACAGCAACAAGCCATTTCTCTGATCAAGCTGGAAGGGTTGTCCGTCGCGGAGGCATCACAACGCACCGGCATCTCCGCCTCGGCCCTGAAGGTCCAGGTCCACCGAGGCATCAAACGGCTTGCCGAACTGGTGCGGAAGACTGGGTGAGGAAGACAGCATGCAGACCAACGAATTGATCGACCTCCTGGCCACCGGCGCGGGTCCTGCCCCGCGCTGGGTCGAGGCGCGCCGGTTGCTTCCCATGATGGCGCTGGGCGTCGTCGCAAGCGCGGCAGGCGCCTTGGCGATCTTCGGCCCGATCCCGGCTGAGCTCTTCGCGACCTCGGCCCCCTGGATCAAGTTCGCCTATGCCGGCGGCTTGGCGGCGGCGGCGGCTTGGCTCGCCGCGCGGCTGGGTCGGCCGGTGCCGCGTACCCGGGCGCCGCTGCGCACGCTGCTGCTGGTGTTGCTGGCCATGGGGCTGCTGGCGCTAGGGGCCTTGCTGGTCAGCCCGGCGGACGCGCGCCTGGCGTTGGTCCTCGGCCATTCCTGGTCCAGCTGCCCCGCCAACGTGCTCGCCCTGTCGCTGCCGGCCCTGGCCGGTGCGCTTTGGGCCTTGCGTGGGTTGGCGCCCACACGACCCAGGGCCGCCGGTCTGGCGGCTGGCCTGCTCGCCGGCGCGCTCGGCGCACTCGGCTACAGCCTCGCCTGCACCGAGCTGTCACCGGCCTTCGTCGCCGTCTGGTACAGCCTCGGGATCGCTCTGGCGGGCATCCTCGGTGCCACCCTCGGACCCTGGGCGTTGCGTTGGTAGCCGTCGAACGGCCAAAGGACCGCGGCCCGATTGACGGCGAAGTCGATGAAAAAGGAGATGAATTTATTTGCGGTCATCGCCGTGCTTAGGGGTAGAACAAGCCGTCGCGTCTTATGATTCGTATAGGTAACCGACCAGGAAAGCCGTATCGTGAAGGCACGGTTCGATCCGCTGAATCTCGACAAAGGCGATCGGTCTTGGCTGAGCGGCATGGGGACCGAGTGCGGGACAAGAGCGGAAGGGGGATGAGCAAAAAGAAACGTCAACCGCCTCAAAGCCGCTTGACGATCTCACTGAGTGGAATAAACAGACGTCGTTCATGACCAGTAAAGCACTGGAAACCCAACCGCGCGTAGAACGCGGCGGCATGATCGTCCTCCGCATCGACGATCAGCGCATAAAACGCAGGGTCCGCCCGAATGGCCCGCGCAGCGGCATCGACCACCATCAATCCGCCCCATCCATGGCCCTGGTAGCGCCTGTCCACCACTAGGCGGCCGATCAGCCCGGCAGAAAGAAGAGGATAGCGGGGCATCTGCGGGTAAAGAGCCTGATCGCTTTCGAGGGCTGCCCGAACTATCTCGAGCTGAATCCGAAGAGTGGCCACATTTCACCAATTCTCTGACCATCAATCTGACGTCTTTCTTCCGTGAGGCCCATCAGGTTCCGATCCTGGCCGAGCGGGCGCTCGACGCCAAGCGGGAGGGAAAGCATCCCGTCACCATCTGGTCTTCAGCCTTGATCAAGGTGTGATCACAGCACGCAATTTCTCAGAAGATTAGTGCTACTTTTGCAGATGTCATGCAGATATCACGATCGCCCTCGTGATCGTCACCTCCGACGCCGCCGAAGTTTAGAAGCTGTTTGGAAAGCCTCGGTTCGCGATAGTCGATGGGCAGCAGATTGCGCATCGCCGGGTAGGTCGAGCGTCTCGGGTGCTACTGGGCATTCGCCGTCATTGCTGAGGTGACGTAAGCCGTTGAAAAAGGAATTCAAAAACAGCCTTTCAGACCTGAGTCTAGAGTCCTTCAGGCGTTGTACATCAACAACTTCTGAGTGTCTCTGCAGCCTTTTCAATCCGGCGTGTGACTGCATCCCGCAGCCAAGAGGCATGGCCGAGTGTCAACCGCAGGTGATCGGCGCGGGCACGCTGGCTGAGCTCGATCTTTCGAGCGTCCTCGATCTTTCGAGCGTCGATGTCTTCGACGGTCGTCAGGCGCGCCGCCACGCGGCGACGGCCGTCGTCCTGCCACCGGCCTTGGCGACCCAGGTCACCATCATGCATGGCTGTCTGCCTGCCAGTGACTTCCTGGAGATCACCCCTTTGGATTGGATCGGGGTTCTGGCCCTCTTCACGCGGCGCCCTTGACCCCCGTCCGCCATGGTCGATCTGCAAAAGGAGCTCAACTACTATCGTCATCAGTGCGATGAACTTGGTGGTCGGCTGCTGCGCGTGCAGGAGGAGGCGAGGCAGGCGCGACGCGACGCCCAGCGCAATCGCACCCTGGCCCTGATCGTCGAGCAGCTTCATCACTTCGCGCAGGAGAACACAGGCCCTGACACATCCACCAGGACGCTGGAGGACCGGCTGCTGATGCTGATGGTGGAGCGCCTGGGGGTGGACTGCGCGGCGCTCCTCTGCTGGCGACCAGAACAGGGGGTTTATGCGGTGGACACCGGGCTCGGCATCGCGCCGGGTTTGTGTTTTCCGGCTCCCCCGCCTGATGAGGCCAGCCTAGATCCTGTCCCGCCCGCCCCCCTTCTACAGGCGGCCGACCTGGCGAACGGCCTATGGGCGATGGCCCCGCCGTCGCCATGGATTCTGCTGCTGGGACGGCGGCGAAAGGAGCGGGGGGACGGTCTCGCCAACGCGGACCACATCATTGTCGAGGCCGCACTCAAAATCTATACCGCGCTTCTGGAGCAACAGAGAACGACCCAGTTGCTGCGCGAGTCCGAGGCGAATTATCGCGCCCTCTTCGAAGGCGCCCAAGACGCCATTCTGCTGGTCGATATCAAGGACCGAACACTCCTGGGCGCCAATGAGCGGGCGATCGAGTTATTTGCCTGCGCACTGGAGGAACTGCGCCAGCGTCCGTTCGACGCCTGGCTGGTGCCGGCCGATCCGGGTCTCTGGAAACCCATCTGGAAGGGGGTCGTGAGAGGACAGCCGCAACGCATCGAGAGCCGCATCCGCAACGCAACTGGACGGATCCTCTGGACCGAGATCAACCTCAAGCGAATCGAGGCGGCTAAACCTTTGCTCCTGGCCGTGGTGCGTGACATCACCACCCGCAAGCAGGTGGAAAGCGAGCTGGAACGGCACCGTGTGCATCTTGAGGATCTGGTGAAAGAGCGTACGGCCGAGTTGGAGAAGGCCAACCAAATCCTTTCCAACAGTGACCATCGTCTGAACACACTGTTCGAGCTGAGTCAGCATACCCAAGAACTCACGGAGCACGAATTGCTGCGCAGGGGCATCGAAGCGGCAGCGCACATCACTGACAGCCAGGTCAGTTATCTTGATTTCATCAGGGAGGACGGCGAGACCGTTGAGCGAGCGACCTGGTTCAGAGAGGCACTTGCGCCTTCCGACCCGGCCGATACGGATCATCGCCCTGAGTCTCAGGACCCTGTGCGGGCGGATACGCTGCGTATCCATGAACCCATCATCCAGAATGACTGCGAGCACTTGGATGATTGTTTCGGCTATCCGCCTGCCAATCTGCACCTGACCCGCCATCTCGGCGTTCCGATTATCGCGCAGGGTCAAGTCTGCGCGGTTCTGGGCGTGGGCAACAAGCCCTCGAACTATGACGCAACCGACGTGCGCGAGACCCAGCTCATCGGCAATGATCTTTGGCGCATCATCATGCACCGTCGCGCCGAGTTGGAGCTGGCGTTGGCCAAGGAGTCCGCAGAGGCTGCCAACCGCGCCAAGAGTGAATTCCTGGCCACCATGAGCCATGAGATCCGTACCCCGATGAACGCGGTGCTGGGCATGGCCGAATTGCTCCTGAAGACCGATCTCGACGCGCAACAACTGCGTTTCGCGGAAACCATTCACCGCTCTGGCGGGGCATTGCTCGACCTCATCAACGACATTCTCGACTTTTCCAAGATCGAGGCGGGAAAGCTGACACTCGACCCGCATGAGTTCAATCTGCGCACGCTGATCGAGGAGACGGTGCAACTCTTCACCGAGTCTGCTAGCGCCAAGGGTCTGCGCTTAAACGCACGCATTCCCCGCCAGTTACCCAACCTGGTGCATGGCGACGGCGCCCGTCTGCGTCAGATCCTGATCAATCTGATCGGCAATGCACTGAAATTCACCGACCACGGCGAGATCCTGGTGAGCGCGAGCGCGACCATCCGTTACGATGATCGACTGCTCCTCGCCATCGAGGTCCAGGATACCGGTCCCGGCGTCGCCCCCGAGTTCCAGACCACGATCTTCGAGGCCTTCGCGCAGGGGGATGGCTCGACAACGCGCAACCACGGGGGAACCGGACTTGGACTTGCCATCTCCCAACAACTGGCGCAACTCATGGGCGGGGCTCTTCGGATTGACACCGCGGCAGGGCAAGGGGCGTGCTTCATCCTGGAGGTGCAGCTCGATCCCCTGCCGGAGAGTGAAACGCCGAGGCAGGTCGACCCGCAGCAGAACGCCCTATCCGCCGCTTCGCCGTGGACCCGGCTTTCAGGTCGCGTGCTCATGGTTGAGGACAATGTCGTGAACCGCGAGATGGCAATCTTGATGCTGGAAGACCTGGGATTGGAGGTCGTCACTGCCGCCAATGGTGCGGAGGCGCTGCAGGTACTCGAGGATGGTGACACCTTCACCCTGGTGCTGATGGATTGTCACATGCCGGTGATGGACGGTTTCAGCACCACCGAGGCCATCCGTGCACGCGAGCTAAGCTGCACCGATCCCGCGCGGCGATTGCCGATCATTGCCCTCACGGCCAATGTCGAGCAGGGCGTGCGCGAGATCTGCGCCACGTCCGGCATGGACGGCTATCTGAGCAAGCCGTTCAGTCAGGCGCAGTTACGCGCGGCCATCCTCCCCTGGCTCGCGCCCGACGACGCGGTCGTCAGCCCGCGACCTGAGCAGGCCCCCAACGCCGCTCTGGACATCCTCGATCGCTCGCGGCTCGTTGCCATTCGCAGCTTACAGCAACCCGGACAGCCCGATCCGGTGGAACGGATCGTCGGGCTCTACCTGGAGAGTGCCTCGACCTTGTTCGAGCAAATTCAGGGGGCACTGACCGCCGGGGCCGCAGAGGATCTGCGACTGGCCGCTCACACATTGAAGGCCAGCAGCGCCAACCTCGGCGGACAACGCATCGCCGCCCTCTGTCGCGAATTGGAGGAACTGGGGCGAGACGGCCGCCTGAAGGACGCGGAGGCTCGGTTCGTCCAGGTCGAACGCGCGTTCGCTGGCTTCGTCGCAGCGCTCGAAGACGATATGCGGACAGCGAGCCGGGAGGGCTGTTCATGATGCGTGTCTTGATACTCGAAGATGAACCATCGATGGCTGCCTTGCTGGAGCAACTCGTCAAGCACCTGTGGCCGCAAGCCGAGGTCTTTCTGGAGATCAGTGCAGTCTCTGCCCTCGAACAGTGGAGGGCCAGGGGGGCGGATCTTGCACTACTCGACTGGGAGCTTCCGGGGATGAGCGGAATCGAGGTGTTGAAACAGATCAAGCGATCCGAAAGCAAGACCGTTTGCGTGATGGTTTCAGCACATGCCGACCGACACTCGATCCTCGCAGCCGGTGTTCATCATGTCGATGCATTCATCGTCAAACCCTTTGACATCGACGAGGTGAAGACACGCCTCTCACAGATTATGGCCACGCCAAGTCAGGTGCCGCGAACGGACTCTGAGGATCTGACGAAAAAGTTCCTTTCCATTGATGAGTTTCTCGCATTCACCCTGACCCGAGGCACCCTCGGTGTGCCGATCGACCCTGAGTTCGTGAATGCCATCAAAGGAATCCACCATCTCAACGCGGAGGACATGAGATGCCTGCTACAGCGTTGCCAGTGCGATCCGGCGATTGTCTTACGGGTACTGAGTCTGGCCAATAGTCATGGCTACATCCGCGGGGCGGATCCGCTCGAAACCTTCGGTGGAGCACTCCGCTGCATCGGATTGGATGGTCTCATCAACCTCTCAGCGGAAATGTCCTTGCTGCCCGGCAGCGCGCTCAAGCAAGACCTGCTGCGGGCCAAGTATCTGGAACTGCAAAGCGACTGCAACGCCTTGGCCGACATCGTCACGCAATTGAGCGCGAAGGTGGAATTCGATGTCGAGGCGGCGCGGACTGCCTGTCGGCTCTCGCGAATCGGCGAGCTGTCTTTGTTGCCGGTCATGCAGGCGTGGCTGGACTTGGGGCAGAGTCTCGATGAGACACGATGCGCAGCAATTTTGGCGCGCCATGCGGCGCGTGCCGCTGACCGGATCAACAGCCAATGGGCGCTCCCTAACACCACCCACGATCGCATTGGAGCAGTCTCTCTGTTGCCGGCAGGTACCGTCAGGAAAGAGCAGTTGGTGATGCGCATCGCGGGACTTCTACAGGGTGGCGATCCTAACCAGGAGCTACCGCGTCTGCTGGCCCGCCTGGGACTCCCCGCGAGTGCGGTTGAGCCTAAGAAAGTGACCATCAACAACTTCCCCCCTTTCGCAAAGGGGGGCTAGGGGGGATTTCGGGCGGGATCGCTCGTATCGGGAAACAATTGATGGACACGCTCTAAGAAAGTGACCATCAACAACTTCCCCCCTTTCGCAAAGGGGGGCAAGGGGGGGATTTCGGGCGGGATCGCTCGTATCGGGAAACAATTAATGGGCGCTTTCTAAATAGAGCATTTGGGACCTGCTCACCGTAGCACCCTAGGAGTAACAGGTGGAATCCCAGCACAAGGAATAGATCGGCGCCCTTTTTCCTGCCGATTTCGGCCAGATTCGCTGCAAACCGAGCTTAGGCGCCGTGGTTCACAACGTCTTCAGGGCCGCGACGATAGCCTCAGGCTCCACCCGCCGACGGTAGTTCGTGTCCGCGAAGGCGAAGCGCACCACGCCATCGCGGTCGATCACATCGGTGGCGGGAACCGGCAGAACCTCGCGTTCGGCACCGTTGTACGCCGCCAACTCCAGGTCAAAGTTGCGCCTGTAGACGTCGCTCAACGCAGCAGGCACTTCGAAGTAGAGTCCATAGGCGCGCATGACCGAGGAGTCCAGATCGCTCAGGATGGGGAAGGGGAAGCCGTCCTTCCTGACCTGCTCCAGGGATTTGTCAGGTGTCTGCGGGGTGACCTTCGGCCCCTTACCGGCTGCGCGCTCGGCCTGGAATGCCTCAAGGGCCTGCTGGTAGCTGGGCAGGCTGGTTTCGTTGGCCGCGGCTACGGCCCCCAGCAGCAGCAGCAGCAGACAGGCAGCGCTGGCGAGACGGGTGCAGGGGCGGGTGCTGGCATGCGTGGACATGGGATGGGCTCCGGTCGGAATCGTGGAAAGTAAGCCATTGGCCTCGATGAAGAGCAAGGCGCCGCCTCCTGACGCACGCATCCCCGGCAGCACCTGCTGTGCACCCTGGACCGCTCCAAGACAGGTCGTGCCCCACGCCGGCGACCTGGTAACCGGCCACCAAAATTTGCTCGCAGAGCGCGCGACCGAGACCGGCGATCAAGGCAATGGATGCTGAAGCCGTCATCGCATGTTGCTCCAACTCAGAATGGGAAGCGTCGCCGTCTTCGAGCTGTTTACCAGCGACCAAGGCGACACTACATTGGCATTGCTGGCACCCATAGGGGCATGCGACGGCAGCATGGCCTGCACCAAGGACCAAGTCCACACCATCCGCACCTCCGCCGAGGTCAAGGCGCTGCCCAAGCTCGCCACTAGGCGCGAGCATCGCCAAGCATCCTCGATGATCGAGGTGCTAGTCTTGGGCTACGCCGAAGCCCACGGTCTGGCTGCCCCTGCTTCGAATCCGCCCGGAACTCCGGGCTCCAACACGACCAACCCAGCGAACGACCCAGAATGACGGCGAACGCACTCAAAGACATCGAGCAGATCGAATCCAGCCTCTGGGAGGCCGCCGACCAGCTGCGCTCCAACTCCAAGCTGACCTCCAGCGAATACGTGATGCCGGTGCTCGGCATCATCTTTTTGCGCCACGCCGCCAATCGCTACTACGTCGTCAAGGCCGCTATCGAGGCCGACCAGGCGGCGGGACGGATGCCCAAGCGCCCGTTGATCCAGGCCGATTTCAAGAAGCGTCGAGCGATGATGTTGCCGCATGCGGCACAGAAACGACCGCTGCTCGACGCCCTGGCGACCTTCGCCGAGGTGACAACCAAGACGCCACCCGCCGGCAACGCCGAGCAGCACGCCGCCCGGCACGCCTTCGCCCCGCTCGCCGACCGCACCAAGGGGCTGGTCAAGCAGATCGATCTGCTCTACAAGCTCGCCGCCCGCGCCGCGCAGCTCGCCCAAGACCTCGCCGGGGCGCACGAGGCCGCCGCCGAGCGATACGACCGCCGTGCACTCTGCCGCACGCTCAAGCAGCTCGATGCCGAGCGCAAGGTCGCGGTCGAACAGCTCAAGCTCGCCGTCTATGTCCACCGTCAGATCCTCTGGCTCCAGGAGCGCTTCCCCGACGCCGCCTTCGCCGCCGTGCCGGGTCTCTGCAAGGCCGTCACCCGCGCCGAGATCGAGGCCGCCGACTGCAGTCTGACACCGGGTCGCTACGTCGGCGTCGCCCCGCCCGAGGAGGACGAGGGCTTCGACTTCGAGCAGACGCTGAGGGACATCCATGTCGAATTGGCGGATTTGAATCGCGAAGCGGCTGAGCTTGCGGCTAGGATTCAGGAGAATTTCGATGAAATACAAGGGGCGAATTCATTCGCCCTCTCGCCAGTGTTTAAGGGCGACTAGAGTCGCCTCTACGAGGTTTGTCAGACAGCCTCTTAGAGGCAGATCGCAGGTGGAGCGCCCTCAGTTCTGCTGTCCCTCCAGCACCTGAATCTCGTAGAGTCTTGGCCAGTTCTTACCCGTCACGAAGAGCCGGTTCGCATCCGCATCATAGGCGATCCCGTTGAGCACCTGTTCGTGCTTCCTGGAATGCTGCTCCGGATAGAGGCCGCTGAGATCGACATAGCTGACGACCTGGCCGCTCTCGGGGTCGATGCGGGCAATGAGGTCGTTGTGCCAGATGTTGGCCCAGACCTGTCCGTCGATGTATTCGAGTTCGTTCAGGTAGCGCAGGGGCCTGTCCTCGTCCATGACCCTCAGCCGCCGCACGACCCGCTGTGTTTGCGGGTCCAGGAATCTCAGCACCTCGGTCCCATCACTGGCGATCCACTGCCTGCCATCATGCGTCAAACCCCAGCCCTCCCACGCCAAGGTGAAGCTGTGCTCGCGGGCGAAGGTCTCGCGGGCGTAGATGAAGCCCTGATGATTGCGCCAGGTGAGCTGGATGAGCTTGTCGTCCCACAGCGTGATGCCCTCGCCAAAGAACTCTGGTGCCAGCTGGGTCTCCCGCAGGGAGCGCCCGGTGGTGAGGTCGACGCGTCTGACGACTGATTTGCCGTAGCTCCCGGTCCCCTCATAGAGCTGCCCCATGTGGATCGCGAGTCCCTGCGTAAAGGCCTGCGGATCGTGCGGATAGCTGGCGACGACGCGGAAGCCATGGATGGGGCGTGCTGTCGTCCAGGAGCCGTCTGGCGCTTCACCGCAGCTGACGCCGACGCATGCGACGCCAAGGACGAGGCCCAACTGCAGCGCAAGGGGCCATTTGCAGCGTCGGGGGCTCAAGCCGCGAGCCCCCGACCCTGAAGCTCGCGAATCTGATCCCGGACGGCGGCGGCCTTCTCGAACTCCAGATCCTTGGCGTGCTGATACATTTCCTTCTCCAGGGCCTTGAGGCGCTTGGCCATCTGCTGCGGAGTCAGGCTCGCGTATTCGGCAACCTCCTCGGCAACCTTGGCGTACTGGCGTGCCTTCATGGGCGCGCCTGGGGCGGCCCCTTCCATGATGTCCGCCACGGCCTTGCGAATGGTCTTAGGGGTGACGCCATTGGCCAGGTTGGAGGCGATCTGCTTGGCGCGCCTGCGCTCGCTCTCATCGATGGCGCGCTGCATCGAGCGGGTGATCTGATCGGCATAGAGGATGGCCTTGCCGTTGACGTTGCGCGCGGCGCGGCCGATGGTCTGGATGAGCGAGTCGGCCGAGCGCAGAAAGCCCTCCTTGTCGGCGTCCAGCACGGCGACCAGCGAGACCTCGGGCATGTCCAGGCCCTCGCGCAGCAGGTTGATGCCGACCAGCACGTCGAACTCGCCGAGTCGCAGGTCGCGGATGATCTCCACGCGCTCGACGGTGTCGATATCCGAGTGCAGGTAGCGCACCTTGACGCCGTGGTCGTTCAGGTAGTCCGTCAGGTCCTCGGACATGCGCTTGGTCAGGGTCGTGACCAGCACGCGCTCCTTGACCGCCACGCGCAGCGCGATCTCCGAGAGCAGGTCGTCGACCTGACTCAGCGCCGGGCGGACCTCCAGCTCCGGATCCACCAGGCCCGTGGGCCGCACCACCTGCTCGATGACGGCGCCCGAGTGTTCGATCTCGAACTGGCGCGGTGTCGCCGAGACATAGATGGTCTGCGGCTGGCGCGCCTGGAACTCCTCGAAGCGCAGCGGACGGTTGTCCAGCGCCGAGGGCAGGCGGAAGCCGTATTCGACCAGGTTCTCCTTGCGCGATCTGTCACCGCGATACATGCCGCCGAGCTGCGGCACGGTCACATGGCTCTCGTCGATCACCACCATGGCATCCGGCGGCAGATAGTCATAAAGCGTGGGCGGCGGCTCCCCTGGGCCGCGGCCGGAGAGATAGCGGCTGTAGTTCTCGATGCCGGAGCAATAGCCGACCTCCAGCATCATCTCCATGTCGAAGAGGGTGCGCTGTTCGAGCCGCTGCGCCTCCACCAGCTTGTCGTTGTCGCGCAGCCAGGTGAGCCGCTCTTTCAGCTCCACTTTGATGTGATCGATGGCCTTCACGATGATCTCGCGCGGCGTCGCATAGTGGGTCTTGGGAAAGACCGTATAGCGGGGGACCTTGCGCAGCACCTCGCCGGTCAGCGGGTCGAAGAGCGCAAGGGATTCGATCTCGTCATCGAACAGCTCGATGCGCACGGCCTCGGCATCCGATTCCGCCGGATAGATGTCGATCACGTCTCCGCGCACCCGATAGGTGCCGCGATGCAGCTCGATCTCGTTGCGCTTGTATTGCAGCTCGGCCAGGCGGCGCAGGATGGCGCGCTGGTCGATCAAGTCCCCGCGCTTGAGCAGCAGCACCATCTTCAGATAGGCGTCCGGGTCGCCCAAGCCATAGATGGAGGACACGGTCGCGACGATGATGACGTCCTTGCGCTCCAGCAGCGCCTTGGTCGCGGACAGGCGCATCTGCTCGATATGCTCGTTGATGGAGGCGTCCTTCTCGATATAGGTATCCGTCGCGGGGACGTAGGCCTCCGGCTGGTAGTAGTCGTAGTAGGAGACGAAGTATTCCACGGCATTGTTGGGGAAGAAGTCGCGCATTTCCCCATAGAGCTGGGCCGCGAGCGTCTTGTTGGGCGCCAGCACCAGGGTCGGGCGCTGCAGCTGATCGATCACATTGGCGACGCTGAAGGTCTTGCCGGAGCCCGTCACGCCCAGCAGCGTGAGCGCCGCCTCGCCGTCCCTCAGACCTTCCACGAGCCGACGGATCGCCTCCGGCTGATCACCGGCGGGAGAAAAGTCAGAGACAAGCTGAAAAGGCCGATGCGACATCGTGGCTCCTACTTCCGAACGCGCTTTTTCGAAGCGCTTGACAGGGTGGTCGAGACGATCGTTGAACTTGGTGCCGGGGTCGACCCGATTCGCTATTATTGGGAGCCGCACGCAACGAATCCAGCCACAGCAGGAATCTAGAGACATCCGCCGATGACCATCAAACTCGCCGCCCGCGTCCAGGCCGTCAAGCCATCCGCGACCCTAGCCATCACCGCCCGCGCCAAGGCGCTCCGAGCCGAGGGGAAAGACGTGATCGGGCTGGGTGCCGGGGAGCCCGATTTCGACACACCGGACCACATCAAGGAAGCGGCGATCGAGGCGATCCGCTCGGGTTTCACCAAGTACACCGCCGTCGACGGCACCACCGAGTTGAAGCAGGCGATCATCGACAAGTTCAAGCGCGACAATGGCTTGGACTATGGTCACGACCAGATCCTGGTCTCCTGCGGCGGCAAGCAGAGCTTCTTCAACCTCGCCCAGGCGATTCTGGATCCCGGCGACGAGGTCGTGATCCCCGCGCCCTTCTGGGTTTCTTACCCGGACATGGTGCTGCTGGCCGGCGGCGCCCCGGTGCTGGTGCACGCGGGTGCCGATCAATCCTTCAAGATCACGCCGGCTCAGCTCAGGGGTGCCATCAACGACAAGACCCGGCTCGTCGTCATCAACAGCCCCTCCAACCCCACTGGCATGGCCTATTCACTGGAGGAGCTGGAGGCGATCGGCGAGGTGCTGCGCGAGTATCCTAAAGTCGTCATCGCCACTGACGACATGTACGAACACATCCGCTGGGCGTCCTCGCCCTTCGTCAACATCGCCAACGCCTGTCCGGACCTCCTGCCGCGCATCATGGTCCTGAACGGCGTGTCCAAGGCCTATTCCATGACCGGCTGGCGTATCGGCTACGCCGGCGGTCCGGTCGAAGTCATCAAGGCGATGAAGAAGGTGCAGTCGCAGAGCACCTCCAACCCAACCTCGATCTCGCAGGTGGCGGCCCAAGCGGCCTTGGAAGGCCCCCAGGAGTGCATCGGCACCATGCTCAAGGCCTTCATGGAGCGCCACGACTATGTCGTCGAGCGGCTCAATCAAATCCCGGGGATCGATTGTATCCCGACCGACGGCACCTTCTACGTCTTCCCCAAGGTTCAGGAACTCATCGACCGACTGGATGGGGTCAGCAACGACCTCGAGTTAGCCGAGTACCTGATTGAGAAGGCCGGCGTGGCCTTGGTCCCCGGCTCGGCCTTCGGTCTCGGCGGGCACGTCCGGATCTCGATCGCAACTAGCCGCTCCAATCTGGAGCAGGCCCTGGATCGAATCGCCAAGGTGGCGGGCTGAGTCCGGGAGCGAAGATAACCCGAGCCCGGCCGAACGTCGGAGGGGCGTTGTGTTTTGCCCCACCTTTGGCCGCAGCTCGGTCTTGACTCGGAAAAGTTTGATGGCTAAAGTACCCAGCTCACGACATTCCCTGGTAGCTCAGTCGGTAGAGCGGGTGACTGTTAATCACTAGGTCGGCGGTTCGAGCCCGTCCCAGGGAGCCAAAAACGTGAAGGAAATCCTCGTCTTCTAGCGGAGACGGGGATTTTTTATGCCCGCTAGTCAACGGCTCCGGCGCATTCCCGATGCGACGCGGTCCATTGACGAGGCGGAGTTGTGCGGAGTAGTTGACCGATGCGCTGATGGATCGGCTTGGGCGGAACGACATCGAATGAAATTCTAGCCGGTTACGGCCCAGCATTCCCAAGCGTTTCGATACATCGTCTCAAGTAGGACTGACAGTTTACGTCAGTCCTTGACTGACAGTTTGCGCCATCCTTGGCAGACCGAATTTCGGGACGAACGCCTCTCTGACGCCGACTGAGATGGGCCAGCCAGAGGAACACATAACTGACTGATCAGTCGAAAGTATTAACGCTGCTGATCCCAGCATGCCCACCGAAAATCGGCTCGACAGGAGCTTCGGCGGTCAAGGATGGCGTGATTTATGCTGATAGCCTCGACGAAGATTTGCGCACCCACACGGACCGAGATCCATGTCCGGGGGAGGTTCGTCACACTTCACGAATTCGACAGGACGAGCAGGACTCCGCGCGGCGTTCGCCGAGGCAAACCGATTGACCCAACATTCTCGCGTCTTCGATTAACGGAGACGAGACGAGGAAATGGCCGAGGCAAGCACTGCTGATGGTGGCGTTTTGGAGATCAGGCTGACGTTGTCTAGTTCAATAATCGTAGAATCCGTCGCGTGCAATCAGCACGGATTCTGTCTAATTTGCCCTTGGGCTTTTATACGCTCTATGCTTGATGTCTATTTCGTTGACTAGAACGATTCTGTATTCTCTTTTTGCAACTTCGAGGTTGATCGATGAAAAAACCGACATCTAGCGGAATTAGCGCGACGGTGCTGACGCTTAGACGCTGTATAGGAACTAAGTAACTGATTCGCTGTCGAAAAAATCTGAATAACATGGCGATTTAATACGAATGCCCTCTTTTCATTCGGAGGAGATCAAGATGAATTCAGACAATGCCCATACACCTTTACGCTAT
>NZ_JAAIJR010000071.1 GCF_010915725.1 Thiorhodococcus mannitoliphagus | reverse complement strand
CGCTCGCCACGCTGCGCGCGCTGGTGGTTGAGGGGGCGGCGACGGGGGGCGCCTGAATCGGATCGCCCGGCCGCCCCCCCCCACACACCCCCCCCCCCCCCCCCCCCCGGGGGGGGCCCCCCCCCCGGGGGCCCGGGCCCCCCGCCGGCGCCGGCGGGGGGGGGGGGGCGCCGCTCCCACCCTGGAGGCTCGGAGCCAGAACCCTCCGGGGATTTTGCTCACTGGACCCACAGGCTCTATGCCCAACTCCACGCCGCGCTGCACGCGGCCGTCAAGGCACAGGGAGGGCGCGGCGAATGAGCGTACCGCTGCATCTCGACATCAGCACCACGCCCGTGGGGGCGCCGCCCCCGCGCGACGAGCCCAGGCAGGCGCCGGCCGTCGCGGCGGGGCGCCGCTCCCAGGGTACTGTCCTGGAGTCAAGGGGCGGAAGTCTTGCCAACTGGAATCGCGGGCTCCATGCCCAAGCAGAGGGAGGGCGCAGCCAATGACGACCTCAATTCAGAGTCTCGACCCGCTGCGTTTTCCGCTCCAGGGCTCGCGCCTCATCGAGGCCAGCGCCGGCACGGGCAAGACCTTCACCCTGGCCATGCTCTATCTGCGCCTCATCCTGCAGCACGGCGAGGAGCACGCCTTCAGTCGCGCCTTGCTGCCGCCGGAGATCCTGGTGGTGACCTTCACCAATGCCGCGACCGATGAGTTGCGCGACCGCATCCGCCGCCGTCTGGTCGAGGCGGCGGCCGTCTTTCGCGGCCAGGTCGCGGACGCGGATGCCGACCCCCTGCTGCTCCAGTTGCGCGACGAGCTGAGCGCCGAGGCGACCATAGGCGGCGCGCGTCAGCTCGAATGCGCCGCGGAGTGGATGGACGAGGCCGCCATCTCCACCATCCACGCCTGGTGCTACCGCATGCTGCGCGAGCATGCCTTCGATAGCGGCAATGCCTTCGATCAGCAGCTCGAGAACAGCGATGGCGACCTGCTGCAACAGGCGACGGAGGACTATTGGCGCAGCTTCTATCTGAGCATGGGCCGGGACGACCTGGCGCTGGTGCGGGGCTACTGGGAGACGCCGGCCAACCTGGTCGAGGCCCTGCGGCGCCTGCTGCCCTATGCCGATCGTCTGCCGCAGGCGGACCCGCCGGAGACGGTCATTCGCGACTGTCGGGCCGCCAAAGACAGCCGCGTCCAGGCGCTCAAGGCGCAGTGGTCAGAGCAGGCGCACGCGGACGCCTTGGAGCAGCTGTTCGATCAGGCCGCCGCAGTCAAGGCGTTCAAGCAGAGCAGTCTCAATCGCGGTCATCGCGCGGGCGTGCTGCAAGGGCTGCGGCAATGGATGGCGTCGCCGGAGCAGGTCGCGCCGGACTTCTTCGCCAAGGACGGGAAATCCTGGCGGCGCATGTCCTCGCTTGCGATCGCCGAGGTCTGGCTCGACCCGGCCGAGGCCCCGGCCGAGCATCCCGCCTGCCGCGCGCTGGAGCAGCTCCATGAGGAGCTGGACGATCTCCCCGAGCCCTATGCCGAGCTGTTGACCCACGCGGTCCACTGGGTCCGGGCGCGTCTGGAGACGGAGAAGCGGCGTCAGGCCCTCTTGACTCAGAATGACCTCCTGATCCGGCTGGATCAGGCGCTTTGTTCGGAGCGCGGCGAACGGCTCGCGGACTCGATCCGCCGGCAGTTCCCGGTCGCCCTGGTCGATGAATTCCAGGACACGGATCCGCTCCAGTACCGCATCTTCGACAGCATCTATCGGGTCCGTGACGCGGACCCGGAGACCGGTTTCTTCATGATCGGCGACCCCAAGCAGGCCATCTATGGGTTCAGGGGCGCGGATATCTACACCTACCTGATCGCGCGGGCGGACACCGAACAGCGGCACTACACGCTGGACACCAACTACCGCTCCTCCGCGGCCCTCATCACGGCGGTCAACGCGCTCTTCCAGCTCGGCGAGCAGGGTGCCGGCCGGGGTGCCTTCCTGTTTCGCCAGGGCGAGGACAACCCGGTGCCCTTTTACGCCGTACAACCGCGTAAGGACGCCCAAGGCACGCTCCTCCTCGATGGTCAGCCCTGCGCGCCGCTCCAGGTCTGGCTGGTCGAGGACGACATCACCAAAGGACACTACGGCGAGCTGATGGCGGAGGCCGCGGCCAGGGAGATCGCGCGGCTGCTGCGGCAGGGGCAGGAGGACCGCGCCCGTCTGCCCGACGGCGAAGGCGGGGAGCGCCGCCTGCGCCCGAGCGACCTCGCCGTCCTGGTCAACAATCGCGGCGAGGCTGAACTGGTGCGCGGTCAGCTTGCGCGGCTGGGCGTGGCGAGTGTCTATCTCTCCGAACGCAGCAATGTGTTCGCGACCGCCGTCGCCGGCGAGCTGGTCATCCTGCTGCGGGCCATCGCCAATCCACTGGACGAGTGGCTGCTGCGGCAGGCCCTGGCGACACGCCTGCTGGGGTTGACCCTGGCGGAGCTGGATCGTCTCAACTGCGACGAACTCTATTGGGAGGAGCAGGGCGAGCTGTTCCGCACCTATCACGCGCTGTGGCGGCGTCAAGGGGCCTTGCCGCTGCTCTATCGCCTGCTCGCGGACTTCCAGGTGGCCGCTCGCCTGCTGCGCACCCCAGGCGGGGAGCGCGAACTGACCGACCTGCTGCACCTGGGTGAGCTGCTGCAGTCCGCAAGCGATCAGCTCGATGGCGAGCTGGCCCTGGTGCGCTATCTGGAGGAGTCTCGGGCCGCAGCGGACGACGAGGCGCCGGAGGCCCAGCAGCTGCGTCTGGAGAGTGACGAGCGTCTGGTGCGGGTCGTGACCATCCACAAGTCCAAGGGGCTGGAGTATCCACTGGTGTTCCTGCCCTTCATCGCCAACTCCCGCGCCGCCAAGGCCGGCGATCTGCCGCTGAAGACGCACGACGCGGACAAGCGCTTGCAGATCCACCTCAGCGGGGACGATGACATCCTCGCCCAGGCGGACGAGGAGCGTCTGGGCGAGGACTTGCGCAAGCTCTACGTCGCCCTGACGCGGGCGCGCTATGCCAATTGGCTAGGGCTCGCGCCCGCGCCGAACTTCGCGGGTTCCGCGCTGGCCTATCTGCTGAACTCGGACGGTTCTGATCTAGGCGCCCGCGTGCGCGGGCTGTCCTGCCTGAGCGTCATCGATCTCCCGCAGGTCGACCCCGATCGCTATGAGGCTGATGCCCAGCAGCAGCTCGCGCCCGCCCGCGCTGCGCCCGAGCTGCGCCGCGCGCCCTGGTGGATCACCAGCTACTCCGCCCTGACGCGACAGACCCTGCCGTCGCCTACGCTCGGTGTCGATGCATCGGCTCAGGCACCCGCGCCCTCGGCGGACACGGCGGTTCAGGAGACCACCTTCGAAGAGACGGCCGCATCGCCGCCCGCGACCGGCGCTGTCCGGCTCTACCCGGACAAGCACTTGCATGCGCTGCCGCGCGGCAGCCGCTACGGTACCTTCCTGCACGGCATCCTGGAGTGGGCCGCGACGCCGGTCGCGACAGACGCCGAGGGGCGGCGTCTGCGCGGCTTCGCCGCCGCCGTGCAGGCGCGCGCCCTGAGGCGCGAGATGCTCGGGCAACGCTGCAACCTGCGTCGACTGACCGAGTGGATCGATCCGCTGGACGCCTGGCTGGAGGATTTCCTGACGCGCGAATGGATCCTGCACGGCCTCGCTAGCGACGGCGGCAGCCCGCCTAGGCTGGCGCTGCGCGACCTGTCGCCGAGACAGGTGCAGGTGGAGATGGAATTCTGGCTGGAGAGTCGCGCCGTGGACCTGGGTGCCTTGGATCGGCTCGTCCAGCAGCATGTCCTGGTCGGACAGCCGAGGCCGCTGCTCGGCGGGCATCACATCAACGGCATGCTCAAGGGCTTCATCGACCTCGTCTTCGAGCACGATGGCCGATTCTATGTCGTGGACTGGAAGTCGAACTGGCTGGGGTCGGAGGACGCCGCCTACAGCCAGGAGGCGATGCGTGGCGCCATGCTGCATGCGCGCTATGAGCTGCAGTACGTCCTCTACCTGCTCGCCCTGCACCGTCAGCTCAAGGCGCGCCTGCCGGACTATGACTATGACCGACACATCGGCGGCGCCGTCTATGTCTTTCTGCGCGGCGGCTATGCCGAGAGTCAGGGGCTCTTCATGGACAAGCCCCCACGGATGCTGATCGAGGCGCTGGACAGGATGTTCGCCGGTCCGTCTCGCGGCGCGGAGGAGGGCGTACTATGAAGACCTTAGCCGCAACCGCACTCCTGACCCGCCTGCGGCCCTGGGTGGATGCCGGCGCCCTGCGTCCGCTCGATCTGGCCCTGGCCGGGTTCATCCATGAGCAGGGTCCGGAAGCGGACGCCGCCGTGCTCCTCGCCGTCGCCCTGGTGAGCGAGCGTAATGGCCACGGGCACGTCTGTCTCGACCTCGCGGCCGCTCTGGCGCATCCGGACGACCTGCTCACCCGGTTGCGCGACGACGCCATGCTCAGCCCCCAGGTGCGCGCCGAACTCGTCGGTTTGCTGGCCGGATGGACGGCTCAGGATTGGGCGCAACGTCTGACGCAGAGCCCCGCCGTGACGAATGTGCAAGACCTGGAGCAGGGCGGCGAAGCGCATCCGCCGGATCCCGTCACGCCCCTGGTCCTGGCCGGCAGCCGCGAGCGTCCGTTGCTCTATCTCTCTCGCTACTGGCGCTACGAGACCCGGATCCGGCAGGGCATCGCGGAGCGGCTTCGCCGGCCCGTCACCATGCCCGAAGAGGCGCTGTGCGGACTGCTGGCGCTGGTCTTCGGCGAGGAGGCCAACGTCGATAGCTGGCAACAGCTGGCCTGCGCGCTGGCCGCGCGCAGCGCCTTCGCCATCATCACCGGCGGACCCGGCACCGGCAAGACGACCACCGTCGTGCGCCTGCTCGCCGTGCTGCAGGGGCTGGCCTTGGGGCGTGGCGAGCCCGCGCTGCGCATCCGTCTGGCCGCGCCGACCGGCAAGGCCGCCGCCCGCCTGAACGAGTCCATCGCCGCGCGCGTCGCCAGCCTGCCCTTCGGCGCGCTGCCGCAGGGCGAGCAGATGCGCGGCCAGATCCCGACCGAGGTGACCACGCTCCATCGTCTGCTCGGCCCCATCCCGGACAGCCGACACTTCCGCCACCATGCCGGCAATCCGCTGACGGCAGACCTGGTCGTGGTCGACGAGGCCTCCATGGTCGACGTGGAGATGATGGCCAATCTGCTCGACGCCCTGCGGCCGGATGCCCGGCTCATCCTCCTCGGCGACAAGGACCAGCTCGCCTCCGTCGAGGCTGGCGCCGTGCTGGGTGACCTCTGCCAGCGCGCGCGCGGTGGTCACTACCGGCCGGAGACCTGCGCCTGGCTGGAGCGGGTGACCGGCGAGCGCATCGACGCGGAGCTGAGGGACCCTGAGGGGCGAGCGCTGGATCAGTGCATCGCCATGCTGCGCAGGAGCTATCGCTTCCGGCCGGAAGGCGGCATCGGCGCCCTGGCGCAGGTCGTCAACGAGGGCGTGTTGGACCGCCAGGTCGTCACGGATCGGTTCGGCGCCGCGCTTCAGCTGCTCAACCCTCGCGGCAGGGCAAAGCAGGACGCCTCGCTTGGCAGGATCCAGGCCCTTCACTTGCGTGGCGAGCAGGATGCCGCGCTCGACGACCTCCTGCGGGAAGGCTATCGGGGCTATCTGGAAGTGATGGCCAGCCGTGACCCCGGCGACGCCGCCGACCAGGCGGCGCTGGACGACTGGGCGCGGACGGTACTGGATGCCCACGGCCGCTTCCAGCTACTCACCGCGCTGCGGCAGGGCCCCTGGGGCGTGGACGGATTGAATGCCCGGGCGCTCGACATCCTCGTCGGGGCGCCCGAGGGCCGCGGCCAGTGGTTTCCTGGACGGCCCGTGCTCGTCACGCGCAACGACTACGGGCTGAGGCTGATGAACGGCGACATCGGTCTCACCCTGGCGGTGCCCGTTCGCCGCGACGGCGGCGCGCCGCAGCGGGTGCTGCGCGTGGCCTTCCCGACCGGCGACGGTTCGGGCGGCATCCGTTGGGTGCTGCCGAGCCGCCTGCAGGCGGCGGAGACCGTCTTTGCCATGACCGTGCACAAATCGCAAGGGTCAGAGTTCGCGCACACGGCGCTGGTGCTGCCGGACGCACCCAACCCCGTGCTGACGCGCGAGCTGGTCTACACGGCAATCACACGCTCCAAGGAGACCTTCACCCTGCTCTACAGCCGTGATGAGGTGTTGCGGGATGCGCTCGAACGGCAGGTGCGGCGGATGAGCGGCATTGCCGGCGGGGTCCTGGACTGAAGCGACTCCGGCCCATGACCGGCGTCGTGGGCTTTGCGATGCGCCCGTGGAGCGAAGACAATTCTTCGATCACGTCTCGTGCCCGGATAGCCCCATGTCCCACGATCAGAATTTCAAGAATCTCATCCTCGACTACCCGCGCGCGGCGCTCGCCTTCTTCGCCGCGGCCGAGGCGAGTGACCTCGGGAGTGATGTGCGCATCCTCCCGGTGCGCCAGGAGCAGTTGCAGGAGCGCTTGGGCGAGCGCTTTCGCGAACTCGACGTGCCGCTGCTGGTCGAGTGGCCGGATGGGCGGCGCGAGGCGATCCTGTTCGTGCTCGAAGAGGAGAGCGACGCGCGGCGCTTCTCCATCCATCGCCTCGCCCATTACTGCCTGGATCTGGCCGAGCTGTTCGACACTCAGCGTGTGGTGCCGGTCGTGATCTTCCTGCGCGCGGCCAGCGGCGTTGCCATGCAGCTGCGCCTGGGCGGCGAGCGCCACGTCTATCTCGACTTCCACTACCTGCGTCGCGCGCTGGCCGAGCTGACCTTCGAGGACTACCGCGACAGCGACAACCTGGTCGCCCGTCTCACGCTGCCCAACATGTCCTATCCACCCGAGCGTCGGGTCGAGGTCTACGCCCAGGCCGTGCGCGGTCTCACGGCCCTGGAACCCGATCCCGAGAAACGGCTCAAGTACCTGGATTTCATCGACATCTATGCCGCCCTTGACGATAATGAACGCACGCAATACGCACGGGACTACCCCGACGAGGCACAGACCATGAGCCGATTCGCCGAACGTTTTCGTGAAGAAGGTATGCAGCAGGGCATGCAACAAGGCATGCAACAAGGCATGCAGCAGGGCATGCAACAAGGCGAGGCACGGATCTTGGCGCGGCTGCTGCGCCTCAGATTCGGCGAGCTACCCGAGGCGGCGCAGGTCCGGATCGCCCAGGCCAACGAGTCGACCCTGCTCGAATGGTCCGAGCGGGTGCTGACCGCGACTTCGCTCGACGAAGTGCTGCACTAGCGAGCGCCGCGCTGCGGCAGACGCTCGTTCGGACACACCCCCTACCATCGGGAGGCAACTTCTGTCCTGATATCGGGATGGCTGGCAGCGCCTACCCGAAGAACTTGCCCAAGGTGCGTGTCAGCCAGCTCTTGTTGAGGATCTTCGAGGCGTAGGGCGCGTAGTCGCGGTCGTCATTCTGGATGTGGTTGGTGAGCCAGATCTGCAGCTCGGACATGAGCTTGCGGGTCACGTCTTTGCCGCTTTCATGCTGAACAGCGTAGTTGTCGATGTGGGCGACGAAGGCGTCGTGCACGCGTTTGTGCGAAACGGACAGCGGATAGCCCGCCTGTTTCATCATGTCCTCTTCGAAGGCGAAATGGGTGCGGGTGTAGTCCACCAGCCCCATGAGCACCTCTGAGACCTTCTCCCTGTCATTGCTCGATCTGGCGACGTCCAGCTCATTGATGTAATCCAGGATGCGGCGGTGTTGGCCATCAATGACCTCGACACCAACGGAGAGAGATGAATCCCAAGACCAGTAGCTCATTGCCTTCCAAACGAATTTTGATCAGGATCCCTTCACGCTATCACGCCCGCAGATGCGTTCCCAAGCGGTGGCTCTTGCTTTTGTGTCATAGGTCTCATCGGCGCTTCGACCTGTGTCGGCTCAGCGCCCGTCTCGATACGGCTTGATGTCGATGACCGGCGTGTCCGGGAAGGCATCGATGGTGTCGATGAGGATGACAGTGCCCTGAACCGAGAGCACGCGGCAGCGGCTCAGGCCGATGAGATTCGGCCGTACCGGGGCTCGGGTCGCGAACACGCCCTTCAGCGGATTGGCGGGGTTTCCCCTGGGATGTACCTGCAGCATGGCGCGCTGCTCCGGCGAGTCGTTGCGGTCGAGCCAGTAGAGCACCCAGATGAATTCAAGCTCCTCCACACCCAAGAGGGCATCTTGGTACTCAGGTGCGATCTGGATGCTGGTCTGGCCCTGCGCTTTCCTCACCCAGCCGATCGGCTTCATCTCAAACACTTGGGCGCTTCCTCCGGTCGCAGCGCCTGCGAGCGCAACGGCGATGAGCCATGGCCGCGCGAGTCTGCGGAACCGAGCCTTCATCCTATGATTCGGCACTTGGAGCCGCCAAGGCGCGAAGAACGAAAAGAAAAACAGGAGGTTGGTTCGCCGGCCGCTTCACCTAGAATCCTTGAGGGCGCAAAATGCTTGTAGATGAGTCAAATTTCGATGAAGCGTCCGACCATCCAAGGCCGTCGGGATCGCTATCGGGATCGAACCGACGATCCCGATCCCGATGGCATGACTCGTCGGTCTGAGGCGAAGCCTAGCTAGAAGGTTAGCCTTGGCGCTGAGACGAGGCATCGAAATCCTTGATGCGCTTCGCGCGCTTTCCGGTTCGATTGATCGTTGCGGTTCAACTGATCGTCTTGGGTTCATTCGCCTTCCCCTCGCGCGGATTCCCGAATCTCAAGGGGCACCACTTAGCGGCCCTGCTGCAAGGGGCTCGGCACCTCGCTCAAGTCCGCGCCCGGCAGCCGCTCCAACCAGAGCGACTCGCCGTTGCGGCGCTTCATATTGAGGATAGCCGCGCGCGGCAGACCGCGCAGCTGGCGGGTGATGACGTCCATGACCCAGCCGTGGGTGATGACCAGCGTTTGCGAGCCAGGATAGTCCTCGGCGATCAATTCCAGCGCCTCCATGACCCGATCCGCGAATGCATCCATGGTCTCGCCACCCGCGAAGTCGCAGGCCGGGTTGCGCCGCAGAATCTCTTGGTGCAGACCTGGATGCGTGAGGAGCAGCTCGGCCTTCGGCATGCCTTGGACGTCCCCGAAATGCCGCTCCTTCAATCCGTCATAAACCTTGGGCGGCGGCAGTCCCAAATCCGCCGCGACGATCTCTGCGGTTTCCAAAGAGCGCCCCAGCGGACTCGAGCAAAGCTGCTGAAAACCGGCACCGCCGAGCGCCTGCGCCAGTGCATGGGATTGCTCCCGACCCTGATCATTCAGCGGCACATCAGTCCACCCCTGCAAGATTCCACTGTTGTTCCAGTCCGTCTCGCCGTGGCGGGTTACGCAGAGTCGGGTCACTGTCGTCATAGGCTCAGGAAGTGCGTTTGGTTGAAGGGGATGAGTGTGGCGGCCTCGACCATCCCTTCGCCCAAGTCGGCCAACGAATGCGTCGTCAGGCCAGCTATTCCCGCTCAGAAAACAAAGAAACCATTGATTTCAAATTATATTTATCCTGAGGGCCTACGAAAACATAATTTCCAAGTGACTGATAATTAAGAGTGTCTTGAAGTTAACGGGGACCGCTGTAGTCAGGCCATCTTGGCCTGACAGAATCAGGGCTGGAAGCCCTGCCTACGCAGGGATGGCTAGCAGCTGGATCGAAGGATGATCAAGGCCAGTGTGCGAAGCGCGATTTTTACGACATCACGCGGGCCGCGATCGCGCGTCCGTCGCGGCGGGGCGCCGCTCCTCCCGATCGTGCGCTTGGGCCAGGGCATGGCCAATGCCGGAGTCTTGCAATAGGGTTTTGTCATTAGCGGGGACCGCTGTAGTCAGGCCATCTTGGCCTGACAGAATCAGGGCTGGAAGCCCTGCCTACGCAGGGATGGCCAGCAGCTGGACCGAAGGATGATCAAGGCCGGTGTGCGAAGCGCGATTCTTACGACATCACGCGGGCCGCGATCGCGCGTCCGTCGCGGCGGGGCGCCGCTCCCACCGACCGTGCGCTTGGGCCAGGGCATGGCCAATGCCGGAGTCTTGCAATAGGGTTTTGTCATTGCCCCTCACCGGCGAGCGTCGATAGTCTTGCGCTCATCCATCGGTGCTTGCCTCTCTCTGCTCGAGTCTTAGACGCTGGCCGCCGGATTCTGGCCCGGCGACGCGAGCGCAACCGATGAGCATTCTCCACATCTATTCAGGAACCGCCATGACACAGGCTCCTCTAACGGGCGGTCGCGCCGTCCCCAGCTCGCGCCTCAACCGCCTCTGGCACCTAGGACGTGCGACAACCGACCTCGCGGCTGGCATCGGCATGCGGGGCCTGATCGATCTCGCGCGGGGGAACGAAGGCGCGTCAGACCGGGTTCAATTGAGTCCGGAGGCCTTTCAGCGCATCACCAATCGGCTCTCACACATGCGCGGCGCCATGATGAAGATGGGGCAACTGATGTCCATGGACGGATCGGACGTCCTCACGCCCGAAGCCGCTGCCATCTTGGGCGCGCTGTGCAATCGCGCTGAACCCATGCCGCTGAGCCAACTCGCGCCCCTACTTGAGAGCGAATACGGAAAGGACTGGAATCGACGCTTCCGGCGCTTCGCGTTCACGCCGGTCGCGGCCGCATCCATTGGCCAGGTGCATCGCGCGGAAACCGCGGATGGCCGCCATCTGGCGCTGAAGATTCAGTTCCCCGGCGTGCGCGAGAGCATCGATAGCGACATGGACAATCTGGGCTTCCTCAGCCGCGCCATCGGCATGTCGGCAAAGGGGATGGACCTGAAACCCATGCTCGAGGAGGCCCGCCGCCAGCTGCACCAGGAAGCCGACTATGAGGCTGAGGCCAACGCCCTAGAGACCTATCGCGGCTTGATCGGCGACGGCACCCATTACTTCGTCCCCGAAGTGCATCGCGACTTCAGCACCGGGCGCATCCTGGCGATGGATTTCGCTGACGGCATCGCGATCGATCAACTGGCCGAGGCAAGCTTCACCCGCGACGACCGCGATCGCGCCGCCAACCTCGTCATGGAGATTGTCCTGCGTGAGCTGTTCGAGTTCAGACTCGTGCAGACCGACCCGAACTTTGGCAATTTTCTCTATCAAGCCGACAGCGGTCGCGTCGTACTGCTGGATTTCGGCGCGACTCATCCGGTCCCGCCGGCCATCGTCTCCGGCTATCGGGATCTGATCCGAGCGGCGATGGTGGAAGACCGCGAGGCCATGTACCAGAGTGCCATCGCGCTGGGCTTCGCCCGCGAGGATACAGAGCGCCCGCAGGTCGATGGCATGCTTGAACTCATGCGCCTGTCGAGCGAAATGATGCGGCACCAGGGTCCCTATGATTTCGGCGCATCCGATCTCTTCAAGCGCATCTACGATCAGGGGCAGCAACTCTACTACGAGGGCGCCTACAGTCAGTTGCCCGATCCGTCCAGCGTCTTTCTGTACCGCAAGTTCCTGGGCGCCTTTTTGCTGTGCCGCCGACTGCGCGCGCGCGTGGATCTACCGCGTCTGCTCGAACCCTATTTGTAATGTGCTTTCCGGGAAATAACAGACCCGCAGTTCCGATCCCGGATGGGCAAAGCCCTGGCGATGCGCTTGATTCGGAGTGCCGAGGGTCGCGGGGCGTGCCCATCATCCCCGCTCAGCGTCTTGCAAGATGGGCACGTCCGTTTGGCGCCGAGGTTGCGCGCGAGCCCAGCGCGCGGACTTTGCCCATCCTACCGATCTGCTCGAACCCGATCTGTTCGAACCCTATCTGCAAGAGGCTGTTTGAAAATTCCCTCGTGACGCTTGGTGGGAGCGCCGCCTGCGGCGCGACCTGCTAGGTCACGGCCAGGTGTCGCTCCCGCGGGGGGCGTCAGCTCTTGCGATTGGCGCGCTTGCGCTCGTGCTCCTTGAGGAAACGCTTGCGGACCCGGATGGCGCTGGGGGTGATCTCGACCAGTTCGTCGTCTTCGATGAACTCCAGCGCCTGCTCCAGCGTGAACCTCACCGGCGGGGTGAGCAGGATGTTCTCGTCCGAGCCGGCGGCGCGGATGTTGGTGAGCTGCTTGGCCTTGAGCGGGTTGACGGTCAGGTCGTTGTCGCGGGAGTGGATGCCCACGACCTGGCCCTCGTAGACCTCTTCGCCGGGGGCGACCATCATGCGGCCGCGCTCCTGGAGGTTGAAGAGCGCGTAGCCGAGCGCCTTGCCGGTCGCGTTAGCGATCAGCGCGCCGTTACGCCGTGGCGCGATGCCGCCCATGTTGGCGGGGCGGTAGCGGTCGAAGACGTGGTATTTCAGACCGGTGCCCGAGGTCAGGGACATGAACTCGGTCTGGAAGCCGATGAGCCCGCGCGAGGGGATCTCATAGTCGAGCCGGACCCGTCCCTTGCCGTCCGGCACCATGTCCTTGAGTTCACCGCGGCGCTCGCCGAGCGCCTGCATGATCGACCCCTGAGAGGACTCGTCTAAGTCGACGGTGAGCTGCTCGTAGGGCTCGCAAATCTGACCGTCGATCTCGCGGAAGATGACCTCGGGGCGCGAGACGGCCATTTCGAAGCCCTCGCGACGCATGTTCTCGAGCAGGATGGACAGATGCAGCTCGCCCCGGCCGGAGACGCGAAACTTCTCGGGGTCGTTGCCTTCCTCGACGCGCAGTGCGACGTTGTGGATGAGTTCGCGCTCGAGTCGGTCCTTGAGCTGACGAGACGTCAGGTACTTGCCGTCCTTGCCGGCGAAGGGCGAGGTGTTGACCTGGAAGGTCATGGTCACGGTCGGCTCGTCAACGGTCAGCGCGGGCAGGGCATGCACGTGCTCGGGGTCGCAGAGGGTGTCCGAGACGTTCGGTGCCTCGATGCCGGTCAGGGCGACGATGTCCCCGGCGGTGGCCACCTGAACCTCGTGGCGCTCCAGCCCCAGGTAGCCGTAGACCAGGCCGATTTTGGCCTTGTGCCGCTCCCCATCGTGCTTGAGGACGACGATCTGCTGGTTGGGCCGGATGCTGCCGTGGCGGATGCGGCCGACGGCGATGGCCCCGACATAGGAGCTGTAGTCCAGCGTCGAGACTTGCATTTGGAAAGGGGCTTCCGGGTCGACCTCGGGGGCCGGGCAGTGCTCGACGATGGCCTCGAAGACGGGCGTCATGTCACCCTCGCGGACCTCGCTGTCCAGCCCGGCATAGCCGTTGATGGCGGAGGCGTAGACGATGGGGAAGTCGAGCTGCTCGTCAGTGGCGCCGAGGCGGTCGAAGAGGTCGAAGACCTGGTCGATGACCCAATCCGGACGGGCGCCCGGGCGGTCGATCTTGTTGACGACGACGATGGGACGCAGGCCGTGGGCGAAGGCCTTGCTGGTGACGAAGCGCGTTTGCGGCATGGGGCCTTCTTGGGCGTCGACCAGCAGGAGCACGGAGTCGACCATGGACAGCACGCGCTCCACCTCGCCGCCGAAGTCGGCGTGGCCGGGGGTGTCGACGATGTTGATGCGGTAGTCGTTCCAGCGGATGGCGGTGTTCTTGGAGAGGATGGTGATGCCGCGCTCCTTCTCCAGGGCGTTGGAGTCCATCACGCGCTCGACCGGCCCGAAGCGCTCACCCAGGGTGCCGGACTGCTGTAGGAGCTTGTCCACCAGTGTGGTCTTGCCATGATCGACGTGCGCGATGATGGCGATGTTGCGAAGGGTCTCGATCACGGCGGCAGGGCTCCGGGGAAATAGCAGCGCGGGCCAACCTCGGCCGGCTCGGACTGGAAATAAAGAGTGGGGTGCTGGCCCTGTGCCTGGACGATTCGCCCGGATGTGGCCAGCCGCTAAGTATATACCGAATATGATGACGACTGTGTGGCTTGCGTCGGCCGTGTGCGGGGCTGGTTTGTGCCGCGAGCGCGCGACGATCAGCGCCCATCGGTTCCGGAGAGAGGATTTAGCCGTCAATGCTCCGACTTCTTATCTCCATTTCGCTGTAACACATCGCCTTCGAAAGAGTTTTCCAAGATGCTCACAGAAGCTGTGGATAACTATGTGCACAAGTTCTGAGGAATGGCCCGGAGCGCGCGTGGTGCTTGGGCTCGAAACAAAATGCACAAATTTTGATCGCTCATGAAAAAAGTTATTTTTCAATCACTTATTTTTCTCAGCGCCGGCGAGGCAAGGCTGCCTTCCGCGGTTGCCCGCGCCCTTCTGGCGGGTGTTGACACTTGTGAACAAATGCGATTTAGAGTGCATGGGCAGCGCAAGGCCGCGCTGTCGTCGCCACAGGCGCCTGCCTGGCTTGGATGGCGAGCCCGGCACGACGGCGCCCTTGCCCATTGGCTCGTCGAATATCCCTATAAATCAATATAATCATAAGGTTGCAAAGGGTTGCGCTCGCACCGGAAAAGGCACAGCATAAGCGCGGAGGACAGACTGCGGACCCAACCGCGGCGATCGCTACGCCACTCGGCGCCAAGCCAGTTCACTTACCGCCACCCTCGGACATAAGAAGTATAAGAGCATGACGCCCACCGATCTCAATGCCGTTCGCGAGCACATCGCCTCACGCATCATCGGCCAGCAATCCTTCATCGACAGCATGCTCGTCTGCTTGCTCAGTGATGGTCACCTGTTGGTGGAGGGGATGCCGGGGCTGGCCAAGACCACGGCCGTGAAGGCCCTGGCCGAATCCCTGGAAGGCGACTTCCACCGCATCCAGTTCACCCCGGATCTTCTGCCGTCGGACCTCATCGGAACGGACATCTATCGCCACGAGAAGGGTGAGTTCGAGTTCCGTCAGGGGCCTTTGTTCCACAACATGCTGCTTGCGGACGAGGTGAACCGCGCTCCGGCCAAGGTACAGTCGGCGCTGCTGGAGGCCATGGCGGAGCACCAGATCACGGTCGGCCAGAAAACCTATCCGTTGCCGCAGCTCTTCATGGTCCTGGCCACGCAGAACCCGGTCGAGCAAGAAGGCACCTATCACCTGCCGGAGGCGCAGCTCGACCGCTTCCTGATGCAGGCCGTGGTGACTTATCCGACCCGCGACGAGGAGCTGAAGATCCTGGAGCTGGACAGCCAGCAACAGCAGCATAGCTACGCGCCTCCGGCCAAGCGGCTGAGTCAGGCCGAACTCTTCGCGATGCGCCGGGATGTCGCCAACCTCTATCTGGACCCCAAGCTGCACAGCTATATCGTGGATCTGGTGCAGGCCACGCGGCAGCCGAAGCTCTACGACAAAGACCTCGGCCGCTGGTGCCGCTTCGGTGCCTCGCCGCGTGCCAGTATCGCATTGGCCCGCTGCGCGCGCGCCCGAGCCTGGATGGACGGCGACAACTTCGTCGCGCCGCACCATATCCAAGCGGTCGCGCCGGAGATCCTGCGGCATCGCCTGCTGCTGACCTTCGAGGCCGAGGCCGAGGGCATCACCACGGACTCCTTTATCCAGCGGTTGCTGTCCCTGGTCGCGATTCCCTAGGCGTGGCTGCTACTCCGTGCTCGCGGTGGGTGTGGCCTGCGTGTCGGCACGATAGGGTCGGAAGGCTGTAGGGTGGACAAGCGCAGCGCAGTCCACCAGCGTTGGCGCGGACCTCGGTGGACTTCGCTCTCGCTCGTCCACCCTAGGGCCCTTTCCTTGGCGCCGCTTGGCAGTGACGCCAGTTCCGTCATCAATCGACACTTGAGCACCTCAAACGACTGCGAATGAGCCTCTATCCTAGACTCGACGATTTGCTGGAGCTTCGTCATCAGGCCCATGCCCTGGGGCTGCAGTCGCATCATTTGGTCAACTCAGCCTTCGCCGGCCTCTACGCCTCGGTCTTTCGCGGCGCCGGGGTGAACTTCGAAGAAGTGCGCGAGTACCGCGAGGGCGACGACATCCGCTACATGGACTGGAAGGTGACGGCGCGGACCAATGAGCCGCACATGAAGATCTTCCGCGAGGAGCGCGAGCGCTCGGTCGTGCTCTGCGTCGACAAGGGGCCGCATATGAGCTTCGGCACGCGCGGCACCTTCAAGTCGGTTCAGGCCGCACGCGCGGCGGCGCTCATCGGTTGGGCCGCGAGCCGCCTCAACGACCGTGTCGGCGGGCTGGTGTTCGGCGATCCCGAGGCCGGGCTGCAGCATTTCAGGCCATCCCGTGGGCGGCGCGCACTCTGGCAGCTACTGCGCACGCTCAGCGAGCCGGGCGCCGAGACGCATCCCTCGGTCGACTGCCTCAGTGGTGCGCTCAGGCGTGCCACCTCCGGGCTGCCGACGGGCTCACTGGTCTTCGTGATCGCCGACCTCAATCGCGACGCCATGGGTCTCGAGCAGGTGCTGGGCGGTCTCTGTCAGCGCAATACCGTCGCGCTGGTCCCGATTGACGATCCCGCCGACTGGGAGATTCCCTCCATGGGCGTCGCAACCTTCACAGGCACGGACGGCGATCTGGTCGAGATCGACACCGACGACGCCGAGGCGGCCCGGCTCTATCGGCAGGCCTGGGAGGAGCGGCGTGAGCGACTCCAGGCCATGGCGCACCGGCTGCACATCGTCATGCTTCCGGTGCAGACCGATACCGAGATCCACCTCACCCTCATTCGCAATCTGGAGCAGCGGGCACGCTCGCGGGCAGTCTGATGGATCCCATCCTTTCACCCCTTCAGCAGACTCCGCAGCTCCGGGATATCCAGGACATTTCCTCGATCCCCTGGTGGCCCCCGGCGCCGGGATGGTGGCTGATCCTGGGTGCGCTCGTCCTGATCGGCTACGTCCTCTGGCGCTGGCGGACCCCGCTGAGTCTGCGCGTGCCCATCCCCGGCATCACCCTGGGGACCTGGCGCTGGGATGCCGCCGCCGCGCTGCGGGATCTCGGGCGGCGGGCGCAACGCGGACAGGACCCCAAGGCGACGGCGAGCGAGCTATCGGAGCTGCTGCGCCGCATCGCCATGGCGCGCCTTGGGCGCCCCGCCTGCGCCGGCCTCACCGGGTCGGCCTGGCTGGAGTGGCTGGCGGCGCATGATCCCAACGGCTTTGCCTGGAGTGAGCGCGGGCAGCCGCTGCTCTTTGCGCCCTATGCCCCGCCCGGCGTCACGGCGCAAGACCTCATGGCCCTGATCGAGGCCGCCGAGGGCTGGGTGAGCGCACGCGAGCCCAAGCAGCCTGCTTGGCGATGGTGGCGCTCAAGGTCGGTGTCCGCATCTGCCGGAGGCGGCGATGTTTGAGTTTCATTGGCCCTGGGCCGCGCTGCTGCTGCCGATCCCCTGGGTCTTGCCCTATCTCTGGCCGGACCGCGGGGAGCAGGGCGAGGAGACCTTGGAGGGGCAGCGCGATACCCTGCTCCACCCGCGGCTCGACGAACTCAGGGCGGCCTTCAGCGTGCGGCGTCCTCGGCTCCAACTCGCCGGCTGGCTCCATCGGGCCTTGCTCTATCTGCTCTGGGTCGCGCTGATCGTCGCACTCATGCGTCCTCAGTGGCTGACGCCCTACACCGAGGTCAGCACGCCTGGGTACGATCTCATGATCGCCGTGGATGCATCGCACTCCATGGAGGCGCTGGACTTCAGCGTCGAAGGCCGGCAGGTCAATCGCATGGCGGTCGTGAAGGGCGTCATGGGACGCTTCATCGACAACCGCGACGGCGATCGGGTGGGGCTCATCCTCTTCGGCAGCCAGGCGTTCATCCTCTCGCCGCTGAGTTTGGATCGTCACGCCGTGCATCAGCTGCTCGACGGCGTCGTGCCCGGGATCGCCGGGCCGGCTACAGCGCTTGGCGATGCCATTGCGCTCGGTGTCAGCAAGCTGCGTGAGCGTCCCGAAGGGTCGCGCGTCATGATCGTGATCGCGGACGGCGATAACAACGCGGGCAGCTTCGGACCCAAGGAGGCAGCACTGCTGGCGCGCGCCACCGGCACGCGCATCTATGTCATCGGTGTGGGCAGTAAGCAGAAGGACATCCCCATCTTCGAGGACGGCAGGGTGCGCTATCGCGACGATCTCACCATGGACGAGGAAACCCTGCAGGAGATCGCCGGCCTGACCGGTGGCGGCTACTTCCGCGCCACCGACACCCGGGCGCTCGAGGAAATCTCGACCCGCGTTGGCCAGCTCGAGAAGACCGAGGCCGAGGCGCGGACCGCCTTCCTGCCCAAACCGCTCTATCGCTGGCCCCTGGGGATCGCGCTGCTGGCGCTGCTCGCGCTCGGCCTCTTCCCCGAGGGGCGTAAGCGCTACCTGCGCAGGCTCGCCAGTGGCTAATCAAGGCTTTCACTTCGACCAACCGCTGTGGCTCCTGGGGCTGATCGTCATCATCCCGGTCGCCCTCTGGCTCATGCGCAGCGCCGCGCGTGCCGCCAAGGGACCCATCCACCGTTACGCGGACCCCCATCTGCTGCCGCATTTGACCGGCACGCGCGACCTGCGCGTCACCGAGCGCTGGGGCCGCTTCCTGCGCTGGAGCCTGCTGTGGACGCTGCTGCTGATCGCGATGGCCGGTCCGCGTTGGGATTACGATGAGGTGCGCCTCTTCCACCCCGGCAACAATTTGCTGGTGCTCTTGGATATTTCGCGCTCCATGCTGGCCGAGGACGTGAGTCCCAGCCGCCTCGGGCGTGCCCGCCAAGAGCTGCAGGATCTCATCGTCAAGAATCGCGAGGTCCGCTTGGGGCTGATCGTCTTCGCCTCGGTGCCCCATGTGCTGTCGCCCATGACCGAGGACACCACCAGCATTCTCAACACCCTGCCGGCGCTCTCCGTCGATCTGGCCAGTCCCAGTCTCCAGGGCAGCAGTCTGACGCGGGCGCTGGATCGGGCCGAGAGCCTGCTCGCCGGCCTGCCCGAGGACAGCGCACGGGCCATTCTCCTGATCTCCGACGGCGATCTGGCCGAGCCGGGTCTCCAGGACCGCATCTCGCGGCTCGCCGCGCAGGGCGTGCGCTTCCACGCGCTGGGGGTCGGGGGGACTCAGGGGGCGACGGTTCCGGCGCCGCAGGGCGGCGTGGTGGTGGATCCGGCCGATCCCGACCATAAGCCGGTGCGCTCGGCCCTCAACGAGCGCCTGCTCGAGAGCTTGGCGCAGGCGGGTGGCGGGCTCTATCTGCCCGCGGACTATCGTGACTCGGATACCGACCAAATCCTCGCGGCCGCGACCCTGAGCCACCTGCCGCCAGAGGCCAGTGACGCGAGCACGCGAATCTGGAACGAGCGCTTTTGGCTTCCCGTGCTGCTGCTGGCGGCCCTGCTGCTGCCCCAGTTTCGGGGGGCGCGCAGAATCGCGCGGCGCGGTCCTGTCCCTGCCCAGTCCTCGCGAGGTGTCAGCTCATGAGTCGACGCAGACGCTGGATAGGACGCGCGGCCGTTGCCGCGACCTTCGGCCTGGCCGCACTGCCGGGCGCTGCGGACTGGTTGCGCACGGACGAGCAGAAGGCCTACGACACCTATCTCGATGGCGACTACGAAAGGGCCGCGAGCGCCTTCAAGGACCCTTACCGCAAGGGCGTCGCCTTCTACCGCGCGGGTGACTACCAAGCCGCTGAGCGCGCCTTCACTCAGGCCCTCGATGATGCCTCCGGCGAGCAGGCCCAGTACAACCTGGGCAATAGCCGTTTCCAGCTCGGCGACTACAGCGGCGCCGCCAAGGCCTACGAGCGTGTGCTGAGCACCACGCCTTCCAACGAGGACGCTGCCTATAACCTGGCGCTCACCCGTGCCATGTTGGCGCGCTTGGAGCAGGAGCAGTTCCGCGACCAGACCGAGGAAGAAGAGCAGGAGCAGCCCGAAGGGGACAATGGCGAGCAGGACAGCCGCGAGCAATCCCGCGAGCAGCGCCAGTCCCAAGAGCAGCAGCGGCAGCAGGAATCCAAACAGCAGGAGCGATCCGAAGAAGAGCAGCAGTCGGATCAGCAATCGCAGGATCAGCAATCGCAGCAGCAGGAGTCTTCCAGCCAGCAGGAGCAGTCCCAGCAGCAAGAATCCGAGCAGCAGGAATCCTCCAGCGAGCAGCAGTCGGAGCAGCAATCCGGCCAGCAGCAGGAGAGCGAGCAGCAGCAATCGGGAGAGGGCAAGCCCCAGGAATCCGGGTCTTCAGGCTCCGACGCGCAGGAGCAGCAAGGCGAGGAATCGACGGGTGAGTCGGGCCAGCAGGACGAGCAATCCGGCGACACCGGCTCCGAGGAGAGCCGCGAGGGTCAGGGAAGCGAGCGCGACGAATCCGAGGGTGGAGGCGACGCGTCCGAGCAAGAGACCGGACAGCAAGGCTCCAAGACCCAGGAGTCGACCGGCGGCGGGACCTCTGGCGAGGAGACCGAGCGCTCGGCCGGCGACCCTGAGGAGTCCAGCAAACAGGAGTCCGGCACAGGAAAGGATCAGCAGGAGTCATCCCAGGAAGGCGTGGCACAGGATGAAGCGGCCACTGAGCAGGATGAACAGGGCAAGCCCAAGGAGCAGCGTCCGGAAGGCGAGCAGGGTGGCGATGAGCGCGACATGCAGCAGCCTGAGGACAAGTCCGGGCAGAAAGGCGAAGACGAGGGCACGCGCGCGTCCGAGCGCAAGCAGCCTGGCGACGAGGAAGCCGCGGGCGGAGAAGAGGAGCGCGATCAGGCCGGCGGCGAGCGTGAGGGTGAGGCTGACAAGGGTGGCTCCCAGCAATCGCCGCGCGAAAGCGATGCGGGCGGCGGCAGGGATGAGACAGCGCGCGAGGACGAGACTGGTCGTGGTCGCGAAGAGCGCCCGGATTCCGAGCAGCTCGGACCGCCGCGGTCACGCGGCTCCGCCAAGCCGCCCGAGCTGCCCCAAAGCGTCGATGAGCAGCAGACCAAGGCCGTCGACGCCTTCGATCAGCTCGGTTTCCAGCCCGGGGCCGCGCAAGACGCGCAGACGCGTGAAGGCCAGATGCCATCGCTGGATGGACTTCGGCTCATGGGTGGTCCAGGCATGGCGGCCATGGAGCAACGTCTGAGACAGATTCAGGGTGATCCCACTTTGCTCATGCGCAATCAGTTCCGCATCGAAGAGCTGCGCGAGACCCAGGGCGCGACCGGTGGCTGGCGGGAGACGCGTCCATGGTAGCGGCTTGGGCTCTCGTCGGCCGGCGCACCTGGCGCCCTAGGATCACAGCATTGGTGCGGCTGTCACTGCTCTTCCTCATGGGGCTGTCGAGCATCACCAGTCTCGAGGCGCAGCCGTACCGCTATGGTCCAGGGGGGTACGCCCAGCCTTACTATGCGCCGCCCTATTACGGGCAGCCGCCGCAGCCTCAACAGGTCCAGCCGCAACAGCCGAGTCAGCCCGCTCAACCGCAGGGGCAGCGTCCGCGCTTCCGCCCGGTGCCGCCCACCAACGCGGAGGGGTCGCCGCCGAGCTATCCGGTGCGACCGGCTCAGCCGAGAACGGCGCCGCAGGTGCCGGGCCAGATGCCCTACGGCTATCCCGGCTATCAGCAGCCGAGTTGGCGGCCGGGCTATGGGCAGCCGTCCTTCCCGGCATCACCTGGTCAGCCACCCAAGATCGAATGGCGGCTGGAGGAACTGGATCCCTACCTGCAGCAGCCCGTTGTGCTCCGTGTGGATGTCGTCAGCAGCGACAATCTGAGCACTGCAGATCTCGAGCTGCCGCCGTCGGGCGACTTTCTGATCAAGGCGCTCAAGGGCCCTGACACCAGCACGCGCGAGCGAGAGGGTCGGCGCGAGATCCTCAACCGCTTCCTCCTGACCGTGGTTCCGCTCCGTGCCGGTGACTTGAAGCTCCCTGAGATCAAGGTCAGGGGCGAGCAGGTTGCGGGCGGCATGATGCAAGGCTACGAGGCGCGGCCCGAGCGACCGATCCGCGTGCAGGTGCGTCCGTCGATGACCTCGGTTCGTCCCTGGCTGCCGCTGCGGTCGCTGTCGCTCAAGTCCAACCTGGATCGCGCCGGGGCCCTAGAGCCTGGCCAGCCAGTGACCCTCACGGTCGAGATCCAAGGTGAGGGAGCAACCGCGGTTCAGCTCCCGAGCTTGGAGAATCAGCTCAAGGGTGCGGATTTTCGCGTCTATCGGGAGCAGACGCTGACAGACACCCAGCTCTCTTCCGACGAGCGCCGCCTCTCGGCCACACGAACCGAATACTACACCCTGGTACCTCAGGCCGGCGGTCGTATCACCCTACCGGAGATGAGCATCGCCTGGTGGAACGTCGAACTCGGCGTGCGCGAGGTGGCGCGTCTGCCGCTCAAGACCTTGACGGTTCGGGGCGGCGGACCCCTCGGCTTCTCCGCTTCCGCGCTTTCCGCGTCGGGCTGGGCAAAGATTTGGATTCCCGTGGCCGGAATCGGTCTGCTGGTGCTGGGCTACTGGGTGGGCGTGCTCTACCGGGGGCGGCCTTGGCAGCTCAGCCGGGCCTCGCTGGGCGTGCTGTGGCGCATGGTCCGGGCGAGTACGGGATTGCTGGCGCGAAAGGCCGCGCCCTATCTCGCTGGCCTGCGGCCGAGTGCATTGCTGGCAAGGTCTCGGCAAAGCCTGTCGCGCATGCTGCCAGCTAGCACCCAAATGCGTCGATGCATCCGCCGCGCGAATCGCGCCTCGACGCCGCTGGAATGGCACGCACGCTTCGAGGAGCAGTCGCGAGCATGCCTCGGCAACAAGGGTGACCTGACACGCACTGCCTTGAGTCAGCAGATGCTTGCCTATCGACCCGCCGCGGATCCCGAGAAGCTGGACCAGCTGATGCGCCAGCTCGATGCCGCGCGCTACGGGCAGCAAGCCATCGACTTCAAGCAGTGGAAGCGCGAACTCATGGGGCAGCTTCGCCCCGGAGTTGGCGTGCTGCGGCGCCCCCGCAGCGAGGAGCGCCGCTTGCGCTGGGCAGCCTTACCGGCACTGAATCCCGGCACCTGAGCGCCCCGCCTGACTTGCCGGAAACAGGCCTCGCGCCGCCAAGACTTCCGCGCTCCTTGCATCTTCGGCGCGCTTGATTCGGCGATAATTCCAGCCGGAGAGGCGAGCCAACAGCGATCCGCTCAAGCGCGGGTCTCCGTGTGACGGTCTTCTTGGTTGCTCGCCACTGGGCGATGACTTGCATCATTTGTGTGCGCGACGCCCGAGAAATGCCTTAGAAGCTGTCTGAAAAAACGGGCGAATTCATTCGCCCAACCGCCGGACCAAGGGCGAATGAATTCGCATCTTGTATGTCTCGACCATGATTTCCAGACAGCCTCTTAGACTTTACTCACCAGCCACCAGCCACCAGCCACCGTACCAGTAATCGTCCACAGCTTGCCGCAGAAGGTCCACTTCATCAGATGACTGAGATCGGGGTTTCAGCTCAGCGCCAAGGCTCGGCGCCGCCCCTATCGACCTGCTCCGCAGACCGCGAAGGCGAGGGCGCAGCCCAGGAGCCTCTGCCGCCCGAGACGTCGGTCGAGGTTGTGGACAGGGACGCAGTGGGTGCGACTCCCGCGAGGACCTTGAGCTGGGCGCTCGTCCGCTCCCGCGCACTGCGTTGGGCCTCGGCCCTCTTGGTCATCTTGGTCCTGGCGAGCGCCGCACTCGTCGGCGTCATACGCTGGGTGAATCCGCCAGCCTCGGCCTTCATGGCGCAGCATGCGCTGAACGTCTGGCGCCTGCATCAGAAGCCGCCCTACTACCGCCATCAATGGATCGACTGGGACCGAATCCCGGACACGATCAGGCTCGCGGCGATCGCGGGAGAGGATCAAAGGTTCCCCAGCCACCAGGGCTTCGATCTGATCGAGATCCGGCATGCGGTCGCCGGCTATCTGCGTGGCGGGCCGCTGCGCGGGGCGAGCACCATCACGCAGCAGACGGCGAAGAATCTCTTCCTATGGCCTGGCTCGGGGTGGTGGCGCAAGCTCGCCGAGGGTTGGCTGACGCTCTTGATGGAGACGCTTTGGTCGAAAGAGCGCATCCTCGAGGTCTATCTGAACATCGCGCAGTTCAGTCCCAGCACCTATGGGATCGAGGCCAGCGCGCAGCGCTATTTCCACCACTCGGCGAGCGACTTGACGCTGGAGGAGGCCGCGCTGCTGATCGCTGTCCTGCCGGCACCCGGCAACTATTCCCTGGACCACCCCTCGGAGCGGCTGCGGCGGCGGGCGGCGTGGATTCGCGATCAGAGCAGTCGCTTGGGCGGGACGCGCTATCTCAGCCGGCTTTGATCCGGCTCGAGATCGGGGCAGTCGACTCCCAATGCTTGACCCCTTGAGAAGCGGTATCGAGAAACCGCGAGGATAGCCTCTGTTGTTCCCAGAAGGATTTCGTCGCACATCTTTAGAAATCGCCCGCTTCGCCACCGGCGATATTGCCCACATTGCCACACCTGCGTCCCAGCGGTCACTGCACCGCTGACCATCAAACATACTCAGATCAGCTCGGCTGTGGCTCCGAAGATACTCCTATTTTACTTGTTCAAGAATAACGTGGTCTGTCCCGGTTCTTTTACTTCTTTCTTAAAGATAGCCGTGAATTCCGCCTTCATATCTCTCAAAACCATGCGTTGGAGATTCGAGTTTCTTGGCTAAGGATTTTTGGCTAAGGAAGTGTGCATCAACAACTTCCCCCCTTTCGCAAAGGGGGGCTAGGGGGATTTCGGGCGGCATCGCTCGCATCGGGAAACAATTGATGGGCATTTTCTAACGTTTGCGCTCTCAGCCGCGCGAGTTGCGAGCGTCGGCTGAAGCGCCTTGTTGGACGGTCCTAATATTGGACTAGATCGAATAAATAAATCTGTCCCCTTTTCAGCATCAACAACTTCCCCCCTTTCGCAAAGGGGGGCTAGGGGGGATTTCGGGCGGCATCGCTTGCATCGGGAAACAATTGATGGGCATTTTCTAACGTTTGCGCTCAGCCGAGCGAGTTACGAGCGTCGGCTGAAGCGCCTTGATGGACGGTCCCAATATTGGACTAGATCGAATAAATAAATCTGTCCCCCTTTTCCTGCTTCGCGTAACGAATCGAGCGACGACTATTCGTTAGAGTTTGCGCTCAAATTCAATAATCTCAAGAATGACTTGTTCTAGTCGCCTATTCGATAGGCTTCGTGGCTGATATCTCGACGTAGAACACATTTCCTCTAACGAGGCGTTGAAGAAATCTATTATCTTTTGTTTGCTCCATCGCTTTAGGATCGTTAATGGACTAATTACGTCGTCCTCAGGAAAAAAGCTCCAACCTTCGCCAGTTGAATCAATAATAATGTATGAGTCCTTGTTGGAAAATAATGCTTTTTTATAAATTTTCTCAATTTCTTGCGCGTTGCTGGCACCTACCATCCTGCTATCTGTCTCGATTAGCAACGGGTAATTCGGTTTCCGAAAGAGATATCCGACCATGATAGTTGTTAAAACCCTCTCACATGCTTTAACGTGAGGCTAAAGCGGCCGCGCGTTATATGGCGGCAGATTGAGCTACGGCGGGTCTGCGCGGCTCGCTTTGAGCCTGTTGTTATGCTACTTTTTTGATAACTGCAATAGCTTAGCTTGAGTAGATTCTAATATTGAGTCTCGCAAGAACGCACTTGTCCCTATAATTTCGATGCCAATGAGATCTCCTTGTTCATTTAGCTCAGCAGTAATGTTCGGACTAACTTCTACGCTACCAAATTCTTTTTCATCAGATATTGCTAAATGCAAAATATCTTCTTTTTCGAAATATGATAATTTCGGATCATTCATTTTGGTACCTTCCGCTTTTTACTCTGTATCGCACTTTCTGCATGAGTTTCATATGGAATGACTACCATCCGCTCGCATCTTTGCCAACAACCACCAATCTCTCTGTAACCGTGTCATGGTATCTTTCAGTGCTGTACCTGAGTATTTCTTCAACGTTTTTCAGATTGAAACCACGAGGTTTTACTCTGTATTTGAAATAATCAGTCCAAACAACTTCTTTCATGATCGATCAATCACAAATACGTCCGATTGAGTGTTTCGTAGCATAACGACACACCTAAGCCGACCCATACTGCGCGGTGATGGGCCGCATGAAAACGCTGAGCTAAGTACTTCATTAGTATCAGGAATGGTAAATAAATGCAATACAAATCAATTCGATTTTTGTAAAGCCTATAATATCAATTGCTTACAATAAATGCATCTTAAATGAAAACAAATTAGCCTCTACAAACAATTCTAATGAAGCACTTACGTGCGCAGTATGGGGTCGGCTTGAGGTGCATGTTATGCCATGTCTTTCAAGAGAAAGCGTAAACCGGATGTCATGGGCTCTTTTCCTCAACCCATCGAGTTAAGCAAGAACAGAATCGCGTCCGAAACTATACGATACAAGCTTTCGCTCTTCATTATCCCTGACGAAAACGACGACTTCATTATTGGCTAGAGCTTTTCTATATTGACGCTCGAGTGCGATTCTGGAATTCTTGCTTTCAAACTCATTCTTGAATCCGTCATAATGATAGGCATAAATACGATCTTCTTGAAGATCATATAGCATGATCGGGTTTTCATGTTCGTTCATCCTGTATAAGCGCAGAATGTTTTTTAGCTGTTTATGCGCAATATCATAGTACTTATCTTCAGACATTTGGATTCTTTCCTGGCTAATAAGCTGGACTTCGATGGATGTCGGTCTTGCATAACGCCGTGCCTCTGTCGCCGCAGGGCCTAACGTCACCCATAAGCTGGGCCATACTGCGCCATTAGAACACTTCCAGTGGGCTCTGTACGCGATGCGCAGTATGGTCTCGGCTTGATGCGCGTGTTGGGCGAAAATCTTATCAACACACCTACGCTGCTTTTCGGCTGACGCGATATGCAAGCATGCTCTCAATGCTGAGTTGGTAATCAAGATCTTCCCAACTCTATGCCAGTTTTTCGGCAGATAAACTCGTATTGCGAAAGCTGTTTAAGTGTGGCTGCTTGCAATTCCGGATACCAGTCCATAGGAGTAGAAATTACTCTGCCATCTTCGAGTTCAACATGCAGGTGCCGGTCATCGAAGTGGACGACTTTACCTTTTAGCGTGCCATTCATTCCATTTTTCCTCGAATTGCTGATTGTTTGCTTCGATGATTGTTAGAGCTTTCTTTAATTCTTTAGGCTTCATGAAGTCTTGGGAGACGCGAAAAGTGCCGAGTTCAACCTTTGCATAGTCGTCGCCTTTAGCGACGTGAACATGCTTCGGTTCATGCTAATTAGCATAGAAGAAGAACTCGAATCCGTCTTGAACCAGCAACGTAGGCATTAGAATTCTTGAAAATTTCGGATGGTAAATCCGGGTCAGATTCGATCTCTGGCGCCCAACGTTGCGGTAAGCCGACCCGCGCGCGGCACCACGTTTGAGATTAGCTCACGACACCGGCCGCGCGGGGTCGGCTTGACCGGCTCGTTAGGCGCGTTTCAATTATCGCCGGGGAAAATAAATCCGTCCCCTCTTCACACGCACACGTACCTCGTTTCAGTATAGAATTTAGATAAATCTGCCCCCTTTTCAGTTCGTTCCAGTTCCAGTTCAAAAAAGCGCCGCCCTGGGATAGGATAGGGATGGCTAGTATCTTATCGTTCTAACCAGCGAGTTACATAAGAGTCCGCATCTTTAAATCCTAGTAAGGATACTGAATCTTCCGAGGTTCCACTCGGCCATAGACTATATGACCAATACAATGACTCCCCTTGAGTTTCTGCGCTAATGAGTGAGTTACGTATATCGCTTGTAGACTTTGTAATCAACCCATTAATCTGGTCGTCAACATATATGGGCGACTCTGACCCTATACGCATAGCGCCTTTTCGACCAGGGTGGTAGTTAACAAAGGCCACCACGTAGAATCCGCCGCTTGATCTATTGCGATACTTGAACTTAGGCCCATAATCGTTGGCGAAAGTGTACTTTCCGTCCCATGACGGCCCTGCTGTTCCAATAATACACGCCCGTTCATTCATGGCGTGGTTTTCTGAACATGCGACTGTCCAATTACAACCTTTTGGAACAAAAGAAAGAATATTAGCGCGACATACATGAGCCGGCTCAACCTTTGCGCTAGTTGCTGAACTAATGACTTGTTCTTGGTCGACCTCCGGCGGCAAAGGTTTGGACGTGCGCGTATTATCAAAAATTTGCTTGCATTCTGCCTGAGCCTTTTCGATAAGGACGCTATTTGGAGGATAATTAGCGAACCATGAAGAGTCGGCTTTAGACATGCTACTAAGACTAGGATCCTTGGAGCAATGCTCCTCCAGGACCGATTTCTGTTTTTCACTCAACTGTTCTCGGTCATCAACGTAACCGCATTCTTCCTTAATCTCCGACTGAAGCCCGGAGCCAAAACAGCCAACGTCGATCCCAGCTGTATCACATTCTTCCAATCGACGTTTGATGTATCGGTCTTCGCACTGTTCTCTCGTTTCTTCTTGGGGGCCAGTCTGAATAGGCTTATCGACTCGAGCAATTTCGCTGTCTTTAACTGACACCCGAGAAGAACAACTTGCTGCGCCAATAGAGAAGACCAGAAGTCCGAACAACTGTGCTGCAAAGTAACTCGACATGGGAGCGATCTCTCGGCGAAGTAAAATCCAAGGATAAGCCTAACGTCACCCATAAGCCGGGCCATACTGCGCCACCACAACGCTACTGTATTGCACTGAGGTCGATGCGCAGTATGGCCTCGGCTTGATGGGCGTGTTAGGCGATTTCTAATTAAAGGCAAGACCATTTACAGGTAAAACGTACGTTACTACAATTATTACCAAAAGACTTCTCTTATTGCTGCAGCCACTTTAGGGTCTCGACCCAAGTAATATCGATAAGCGGCATCTACGCCCATGGATAGTCCTTGAGTGCTCGCATATGAACAGGGTTCATTGTATATCCCATCCTCATTGAGAAGCTCTTGAAAGGTTTTTAATTTCTTTCCTTGTTGTTTATACCTTAGGGCTATGGCGCCAATCATTGAGCGACATGCTTCATCAATCGGACTTCTATCGTTCATATCTCGCTCCCAAAAAATTGCTAAATTCTATCTACGAACTAAACATAAGGACTACATTTATTTGCTGGTTATGGTGGAAATTACAAACGATATAAATGTCGCATAATGCTCTCCGCAGTACCGCCTAACAGTTGAGTAGACAGAGTGTCGGTCCGGCGACATAGACAGATTCTGCCTATCTCGATCCGGGTAGATTCTGTCTAGCACGCTTCCCGTTGACTCCTTCGGTCCAACCGATTCCGCACAAAGGCGGAAGGCCTCGCATCAAGATTGCCCCTGAACGCCATAAGCGGTCCAGCTGCGGGGCCTGGAAGCAGAAACCCCACTGTGCTGAGCAGAAGCGACCTCGGCAGTCAGATGTCTTGCGATGCCGAGCAACCGGGACCTGCGCACACGCGTGGATCTTAAACCCGGCGTTCGAGCCGGGCAATTCGAGGCCCATCGTTGGAGACAGGTCTCGGTGCCAAAGAGGGTCGCCGCAACCATTCCAGCATTCCAGCATGCGCGCTCTGGCCGAGCACGCTTGGCCGCTGAACAGCTTGTATGAGGGAGCCGCCTCGACCGACCCTTCATCAAGGGGGCGAGGGGCAGGAAAGGCTGGCCCCTTGGAAAGGGTGAATCAACAACTTCCCCCCTTTCGCAAAGGGGGGGCATGGGGGGATTTCGGGCGGCATCGCTGGGGCCTCGATCATCCTTGGGTCCAAGCGCGTGACCGGTGGGAGCGGCGCCCCGCCGCGACCGGCGCGCGAAACCGGCGGGGCGCCGCTACCACCAAGGTATGCGTGAAAAATGTTCCGCGGGAAGCCGTACTCGCCTACTCCCATTTGTAAA
>NZ_JAAIJR010000070.1 GCF_010915725.1 Thiorhodococcus mannitoliphagus | reverse complement strand
CTAAGAAAGTGTCCATCAACAACTTCCCCCCTTTCGCAAAGGGGGGCTCGGGGGGATTTCGGGCGGCATCGCTCGCAGCGGGAAATCATTGATGGGCGCTCTCTAAGTCAGTACACCCACCCGAGAGGCGACGCGGCAAACGATCTCCGCGACCTCACGCGGACGCTCCTCATGGGCCAAATGCCCTAGCCCGGGCAACTGCGTCAGCTCGGCGCTCGGCAGCAGTTGCTGGCGAACCCGATGCGCCTCGCGCGGCGAGACCGTGGAATCGGCCTCACCCACGACCAGGAACAGCGGCACCTCGAGCCGAGGCAGGCCCTCCTCGATCAGTGTCAGGTCCCAATTCGCCATCATGGACAGGGATGCGCGAACGTGCGCGGGTGAGCGGGTCAAGCGCTGATAGAGATCCACGCCCCGCGGCTCCAAGGTCGAGCCCGTGCTATCCACAAGCCGTTGGATGACTTTTCGGTTCATCGCACGCAGGGCGAAGAGCCGAGAAACCAGGGAGTTCTTGGCAAACAACTTGGCGGCGGGCGAAAAGATATGGCCCGGCAGCCCACGCCAGGGCATAAGCGCGCCATTGAGACTAATCAGCCCGCGCGGCGCCAAACGCCCCTCGAGGCAGGCGCGAATCAGAATCGCCGCGCCGGCCGAGTGCCCCAACACCAGGTCAGGCTTGACACCCAAGAACTCCACCAACTCAGCGACGTAACCGGCCATCCCCGGCAAGGACATGCTGTCGTAAGGCGGCGGTGTGGTGAACCCGTGCCCCGGCAGGTCGGGCGCGATCACTCGGAAGTGCTCGGCGAGGATGGGCGCAAAGTCCCGCCAGGAATGCGTGGCCGCACCCGTCCCATGCAGCATCAGCAGCACCGGCCCCTGCCCCATCTCCTGGACATGCCAGCGCATGCCGGCGGCGGAGACGAAACGGCTCGACGCGCGGTTCGGCCAATCGCGGCCGTCCCGCTCCCAGCTGAGTCCATCATCCATGGCGATCACACATAAGCGAGCAAGATAGACCTAATCCCCCACCAAGGCTTCGCAAAATGCTACGAAGCCCTCGGCATCCCTCAAGAGCACAACGGCTGAGTCCGGCAAATCCTCATAGACCACACCATAGTCCGACCTCAGACGGAGGTCTTCCGCACGATTCAAGGCCCGCCCCTGAAGGCGCGCCGCCTCCCCTAGGAGCCTGTCCGACTTGGGGGGATCGAAGCGAGGAAGTGGGAGAGCGAGGCCATTTCGTTCCGGTTTTGAGGCGCATAGTGGTTCTATGTAACGAAAAAGCGGGGCGAAAGGGACCGTTCTCCCGATTCCGCAGCCGATTCATCCTAAGTCGGACAGGCTCCTAGACCCTTTGCAAGTCGCCCGAATGCACCGATCAGCCCAGTATGGGTGACGACCGCCTGGTCCCGATGCCGCAGCAGAACAGCCGTAGCCCCATGAAACATCGCGTAGTAACAGAGGTGGACCACAGCCTCTGGGGCATCGACCGCACTGAGCTGATGCGCCTGACGCAACAAACGCCGCGCCTTCATCAGATGCTCTGATTCCGTGCTGCTCATAAGGCCACGCCCTCGGCCGCGATTCGATCGAGCAGCAATGGGCTCACGCCAGCACCATCTTCGGAGAGGGCGATCGGATGGATGCTCTCACCGCTCTCGACGATCAAGTCGTAAGCCACATCAGCCAAGCGCAGGGTATCCACGCTCGAGGCCCGCCCGGCAACGAAAACGGCCACGTCCCAATCGGAGCCGGCTCGAGCCTCTCGACGCGCACGCGAGCCGAACAGGACGACACCTCTCACTCGTCCCGGCAATGCCTGCTCGGCCCGCTCCCGAAAACGACGCATAAGCGCAAGATCGACATCAGCCATCGATAATGTCCACCGGGCCCTTGAATGTCATCCACAGAATACCCTGCAATGCCCGTCAGACAGCGCCCAAGCCCGACGTAGGAGGCACAACAATCAAGACACTAGACCAACTCCGATGTTGGGCTTCGCACCTCAGCCCAACCGAGGCGTCGGCCACTCGGCCCGAGTCTATCGCGTCGTCGCCCGCACCGCTTGGTTGAGCGAGGTCGCATCCGCATGCGGCAGCGGCAAATAGACGGCGCCCATCTCCTGCGCGAGGTCACGACCTTCCTGGCGCGGACGCGGCGAGGTGTCGATCATCAGCGACGTGATCTCCAAGGCACGGACGGCGCGAGCCGCTGCGGTCGCCTCTTCTCCCGCACGCGCGCGCCCGCCGGTGCCGTCGCGAGCGACGTTGGCGCGACCGTCGGTCATGAGGATCAGCACGGGGGTGCCGCCACGGCGCTGGATGGAATCGGCCATGAGCATGCCCAGGTCGAGACCCGCCGCCAGCGGTGTGCCGCCGCCACCCGGCAGGCCCGCCAGGCTGCGCTTGGCGCGCACCAAGGACCGGGTCGGTGGCAGCAAAATCTCGGCATCCTTGCCACGGAAGGCGATGAGCGCAACCTTGTCGCGCCGGACATAGCAATCCGCCAGCAGCAGCTCCACCGCGCCCTTGGCCTCCGACAAGCGATGGAGTGCCGATGAGCCCGAGGCGTCCACCATGAAGATGGTCGTGGTCTCGGACTTGTGCTTGAAGCGGGTGATGCGGAAATCGTCCTGACGCACCTCGATGCGGGTCGAGTGCTGACCGACACGGGCACGCTCCTCGCGGCGCAGACGCTGCCAGGGTGCGGCCGCGCGCAAGGTCTCGACGACATTCATCCGCTGCCCGTGACGCGGCTCGCCGCGCAGCACGCCGGCCGGGCGACCACGGGAGGGCGCGTTCTGCATGGCGCCGGCCTTGCCGGTGGCGCGCGATCTTGAGCGACGCAGCTTGCCCATCTGCAGTTGCGCGAGCAGGCCGGCCGGGATGGCCGCCTTGGTCGCCTCCAAGATCTGGTCGTCCAGCTCCTGAGGCTCCTGCTGCTCGTTGGATTGATTCTGGTCTTGATCCTGCTCCTGCTCAGGCTCGGGCGGCGGGGGCTCGTCCGGCGGCGGCTCCATCGGCGGCAGCTGGGTCGCGCGCGGCGCCAGCACCAGACGCCCGGCCACCGCCATGTCTTCGTCCGCCACCTCGGCGCGCTCTTCGAGGGCCGCATGGGCGCGCGCGACGCAGGCCGCGAAGATGGACGCACGCAGCGACGGAATCCCCAAGGCGAGCGCGATACCGCAGAGGGTCTCGATCTGCGCTTCCTCGATGGTCACATCGCGAAGGCGAGTCCGCGCGGCGATGATGTCATCGACGTCATAGTCACAGGCAATGGCCTCATGGACACGGATGTCGCTCAATTCGAGATGGAAGGCGAGCCGATCCAGCAGCGCGTTCAGCAGCCCCTCATCCTCGCCCACACCCTCATCCAAGGCCACGACGGCGAACTTGGACGGCGTGCGCATCGTCAGGCCGTCACGCTCCAGCAGCACCTCGCCGGAATCGAAGGCCATGGTGAGGCGGGCCGCCGTGCCTGGCGCGATACGCTCGGCCATCGCCAGCTCGATAACACCGCCATCGGCCTCGACCAGCAGACCGCGTTCGGCGACCGGACGCCCGGCGCTCAGGGTCGCGGCGAGATCCAACCCGCCGAGCAGCCGCCCATCCGAGACGTGCAGCGGGACACGCCGCATGGGCGTGCCCTCCGGCTGGAGGTCGCGCATGATGCTGAGCCACTGATCACGCACCGGTCCCGGCAAGGCGCGCAGGCAAACGCCGCCCGTCCCCGCTGGGTCGACCGTCATGAGCACGGCCGCGAGGACGGCGTCGTCCCAAGGCGCGGGGCCAGCGCCCGTCGGCTGCTGGACCGGTCCGCTGCCGTCGGCGACGGCGGGGGTCGGGCCTGATCCGCTCATTCGCCGAACTGCTCCTGCAAGGCGCGCTCGACCCGACTGGTGGAACCGGACTCATCCAGGGGATCGCGGCGCAGCCGGTGACGGAGCGCGGAGGTCGCGATGGTCTTGAGGTGCTCGACCGTGACTTCCGTATCCCCTTGCAGCGCGGCCAGGCCGCGCGCGGCGCGAATCAGTGTCAGCTCGCCACGCAGACCATCGGTGCCGAGCCGGATGCAGAGCTTGCCGGCCTCTTCCAGGGTCTTGTCCGGGACCACGACCTCGGGCAGCACCTCGCGGCCCTTTTCGATCAGGCGACGCACCTTGCCGTCCTTGCGCTTCCACTTGGTGACGAAGGCATTGGGATCGCGCTCGAACTCGTCACGCAAGCGCACCACCTTCATGCGGGTCGGCAGATCGCCTGGGGTCTTGACCTCGACCGAGAGACCGAAACGGTCCTGCAGTTGCGGGCGCAACTCGCCCTCTTCCGGGTTGCCCGAGCCGACCAGGACGAAGCGCGCCGGATGGCGGACACTCAGCCCTTCACGCTCGACCAGATTCTCGCCGGAGGCGGCCACGTCGAGCAGGGAGTCGACCAGGTGATCCTCGAGCAGATTGACCTCGTCGATATAGAGGAAGCCGCGGTGCGCACGCGCCAGCAGACCGGGTTCGAAGGCCTTCTCACCCTTCGTCAGCGCCCGCTCCAGATCCAAGGCACCGATGACGCGATCCTCGGTGGCGCCGAGCGGCAGATCGACGACAGGCACCGTCACCTTATAACTCTTGACCTTGCCCCCATGCTTCCGCGTCTCGCGGCAATCGGCGCAGACGGCGTCGTCTCCAGCCTCCGGATCGCAGTGATAGGTGCAATCGGCTGCCTGCATCTTCGGCAGCAGCGCGGCGAGCCCGCGGATGGCGGTGGACTTACCTGTGCCACGATCACCGAAGACGAGCACCCCGCCGATGGACGGATCGATGGCTGCAATCAACAGGGAGCGCTTCATCTCCTCTTGGGCGACGATGGCGGAAAAGGGAAAGGGGATGGGCATACGCGGCGGACCTAGTTGCTGTTATGTTCTTGAGAAGGCACACGAGGGCCAGTGTAGAGAGCGTCCTGCAGGCAGCGCAGCGGCGCGCGGACGCCGTGAATTCGGGATGGCTCGGCCATGCGTGCAGACCGGACCTAGGGCGTTTTGGGCCAAGCCCGCGACCGTAGCGCCCATCAACGACCAAGGTCAAGCCCATCGGGTCAATTCGTTGGAAAATTCCCGCATCGAACCCCTCCCCGGGCGCAGCGGCTCGATCGCCTCATCGTCCTCGCCCGCGGATCACAGCGCACCGGGCTCCGGCTCATGTTGCCCCACCGAGCAGCACCGGAGCCCTCGGCATCCATGACGAGCGCGCAACCTAAGGAAGTATCCATCAACACCCCCCCCCTTTCTCAAAGGGGGGCAGGGGGGATTTCGAGCGGCATCGCTCGCATCGGCAAACAATCGATGGACACTTTCTAAGGAAGTATCCATCAACAACTTCCCCCCTTTCGCAAAGGGGGGCTAGGGGGGATTTCGGGCGGCATCGCTCGCATCGGCAAACAATCTGATGGGCACTTTCTAAGGAAGTATCCATCAACAACTTCCCCCCTTTCGCAAAGGGGGGGCTAGGGGGGATTTCGGGCGGCATCGCTCGCATCGGCAAACAATTGATGGGCACTTTGGCAAGAGTGAGATACCGCGCTAGCGCAAGCACCCCAGCCCAGAGCGACGACGGCCAGGCCGATTTCGCATACCATAGTAATCTGGTGCAATTAACGCAGGCCGCGACTTGTGATCTTGAGGACCCGGGTGGATGCGCGCGGCGAAATCCACCAATGCCGCACCAAGATGAGCCCGGCCAAAACCGCGCCAGTCTTCCCACGCGCCCCCAAGCCCGGCATCCATTTGCATGCCGACACTGCGCATTGAGCGGAGTCGGGGCATTGAGCGGCGTCGGGGCGACCACACCCCTGGCGCACCAGGGATCTCGCCACGCTTGGACGCTCTACAGATAAAGATAACGAAGCCCACCGAGGAGAGCCCGATGAGAGCCACCCTGCCGTTAGCCACACACAAAGAGAAGGGATGCGCCACGCCAGCCGGAGATCGCCCGGCATGAGCGAGCCCGAGATCGAATATTCCGCCAACGGCCCCTCGAAAGGCCTCGACACCATCTCGCTGTTGAGCAGCGACGACCGCCTCAAGGGCCGCCCCCTGCTGTGCAGCGACTGCGGCCTCTGCGACAGCAGCTTGAAAGACCTGATGTCGAAGTCCTGTGTCTTCGTACGCAACCAGACGCAGGAGATCGAGCAACGTCTACACGGCCGCAACCGTCAAGACGGCGATGAGCTGCGCTTCGGCATCTTCCGCGCGCAATATGCCGCCCGCATGCGCCGGCCCAACCCCAAGGCGCAATGGTCCGGCATCGTCACCTCGCTGGGCGCACGCCTGCTGGAAGAAGACAAGGTCGACGCGGTCATCACCACGGGCGCGGCCCCTGGCACCCGCTTCAAGGCCGAGCCCATCCTGGCGCGCACGCCGGAGGAAGTCCGCGCGACGGCCGGCAACAAGCCCTGCCTCTCGCCCAATCTCAACCTGATCGACGCCACCCGCGACCAGAGCATCAAGCGCCTCGCCTTCATCGGCACCAGCTGCCAAGTGCATCAGCTGCGCGCCGTGCAGGACGAACTCGGGCTAGAGAAGCTCTACGTCATCGGCATCCCCTGCAGCGACAACGTGACCTACCCGGATCTGGAGTACTTCCTCAGCCAGATCTCGCGCTCACCCAAGACCGTCATCCATCACGAGTTCATGCAGGACTTCAGCCTCTGGCTGCGTCACGAGGGCGGCAAGGTCGAGCGGGTCAACTATGTCGACTTCCCCATGGACAAGCTGCACGGCATCTTCCCGTCCGCCTGCCTCTCCTGCTTCGACTACCCCAACACCCTCTGCGACCTCACCGTCGGCTACATGGGCGCGGAGCTGGGCTGGCAGTGGCTGCTGGTGCGCACCGAGACCGGCGAGGAACTCCTGGAGATCCTGCGCCCCGACTTGGAATTCACCGAACTGACCGAAGACGGCGACCGCTCGCGCGGCATGCCCCGCTACATGGAGCGCCTGACCCTGCCGCCAGGCGCCAAGCGCCCGCCCTTCCTCATCCGCAAGCTAGTGGCCTACCTGCAGCGCAAGAAAGGCGCCAAGGGACTGGAGTTCGCCCGCGCCATCATCGAAATGAAACTGCTGCGCAACCTCAACTACGTCCGCAGCAAATTCGCCCGCTTCGAATCACGCATAGTGCCCTATCACGTCTACGACGCGCTCGAGCCTTACAGCGAAGCCTACGAGCAACGCTTCGAGCGGCCGCTAACGGCCGCAGAGACCAAATAAGGGTGTAGGGTGGATGAGCGCGAGCGAAATCCACCGAAGCCCGTGTCGGCGTTGGTGGGCCCAGGCTTGCCCATCCGATGCCGACAGGCGCAGGCGCAGGCGGCGGCTCACCACCCGCAAATCGGATGCGTCTCCCAGCGCCGGCAGGTATTGAGGTTACTGATCTCGGCGCAAACGTCCTTCGTGAAACAGCCGCTGGCCGGATCCCAGTTGCAGCGGTTGTTGAGCTGGCAAGTATTGAGGTTGCTTGTCGCCAGGCAGTCTTCGGTGCAAGACAGACCGCGGATGCTGTAGGTGTAGACGTACTCGGCACAGGAGAAGGTCCCCTCCACGATGCAGGTCGCCGAGCGAACCGGCTGCGGCGCAAACTCACCCTGATCATAGCCGTCATCGGGCTGCGCCAAGGCGAGCGCCGGCAGCGCGAGGATGATGAGGGTCATCAGAAGATCTCTGGACTTGCTCACTGGCGTCTCCGAAAATGTGCGCTTGCCGACACTTTTTGCGATGCGCTGCGTCTGGACTTTGAGTGTAGGGAATCCAGGCGGCGGCAGGGGGCGACCCGGGTCACAGAGTCGCAAATCGGCTTACCGGGCAAGCAAGCCACCTGTAAGCCAAAGCGCAAGCCCGTCCCTATCATGCCAACTCGACACAACCCTTGCATGAAGCACCTGACGCTTTACTCACGTCTGATTGAACGTCCCAGGCACTGACTAGGATCTATGGAAGGCACCTATAAAAAGGGCAAGGCAAGCGTAAACCGCGCGGCTGGGTAGAGCGCGTCTCCCATCGCCATCTAAGCTGTTTCGTCGGCACGCTCGACCCGCATTTCGAGGAAACCACCAATTATTTTGTCGGTCGTCGCGCCAGTGGTTTCGTTGAGGCCCGCGACAACAAGCTTGTTTCACACTCGTAACTAACCCCTTCACAACTGAAAAGCCAAAGCATGCACCCGTTGAGTGTATGATCACGACCAGCGATACACAGGAGCACAATGGGCCATATTTCTGTTCATAACTTGGGCAAGGCGTACAAGCGCTACGCGCACAAATGGGGGCGCTTCGCCGAATGGGTTGGATTCGGCCCTTGCCATCAGAGCCACTGGGTCTTGCGTGACATCAATCTCGCTATCGCGGCTGGCGAAGCTGTGGGCATCATCGGCGTGAATGGAGCCGGCAAGAGCACTCTGCTCAAGCTCATCACGGGCACCGCGCACCCCACGACCGGGCACATCGAGCGGGGCGGAAGTATCGCCGCCTTGCTTGAGCTGGGCCTCGGGTTCCATGGGGAGTTTACTGGTCGCGAGAACGTATGGACATCCGCGTTACTCGCGGGACTGGACAGCGCCACAATCCACGATCAAATGGCCGAAATAGAGGCCTTTGCCGACATCGGAGATTACATCGACCAACCTGTGCGCACCTACTCCAGCGGCATGCAAGTGCGTCTCGCTTTCGCCGTGGCGACCGCCGTACGACCCGACATCCTGGTCGTCGATGAAGCCCTCGCTGTCGGCGACGTGTTCTTCCAGCAGAAATGCTTCGAGCGAATCCGTCAATATCGCGACGCCGGAACCACGCTGCTGTTCGTCTCGCATTCCATGGCCACAGTGTATACCTTATGTGACCGCGCGGTGTTTATTGACGGAGGGCGCATTCGCCGAGACGGCCCACCTAGAGAGGTCATTGACATCTACAATGCTCATGTCGCCAACCGCCTGGGCTCAGGCGATCTCGAGATCGCCGCAGGAGAGCGAGGACAGTCGGCCGGCTCTTATGGCCGGGGAGACTGCACCGTCGATCACGTGGAGATACTCTATCAGGACCAACCGGTGCACACCCTGATCAGCGACAGCGAAATGACAGTGCGGATTCAAGTGGCCTTTCACAGGTCGGTAACAGATCCCCACGTGGGAATGCAAGTCCGTGATCGTCGCGGCGAGGCGATCTATATGACCCATACCCACGGCCTCGGCCTCAGGGTCGGTCCGAGCGCCAACGGCGACCGCGTGGAAGTCAGCTTCAGCTTCCGAGCCAGCCTCATTCCGGGGGACTACACCGTTACCGCCGGCGTCGCGGACGGCGGGCTGCCCGGCGGACACGTCCGCACCTCCCTGGTACGTCGTCACGACGCCGCCCGCTTCACCGTCACGGAAGATGTCCGGGGTCCACGTTGGGATGGCATCTGCAACCTCAGCCCGTCTTGCGCTATTGAGCGCTTTGCTCGGCGCGCCTCACCAAGCAAACCTCGGATCTCACCAGAAGCCCTATGACGACGTCAGGCCTGTTGCTGGAAGCCAAGTCCGTCCCGCGCGCGGGGCATCATCTGCTTAGGGATCTGCTTCAAGCCCACTTCGGCAGGCGCATGTCCCACTGCGAGCGCTATCTGGAACCTGGATGTTGTAGGAGTCTCCCCTGCAAGCTCGCACCCATCTATGTTGCGCCCCCCAACAACGGGATAAGACTCACCAAGTCGCACGACCTGGAACTCACAGACCCGGTGAGCGCTCCGCGGCCTGGCTTGATCACTGTCATTCAGTATCGCCACCCCTTGTGGGCACTGATCTCCAATTACCTACTTTGGCTATCCAGCCAAGTCTCCATAAGGTTAGGCATCCCTCCGGAAAAGCTCAACTACCTGCACGAACCAGCCTTGTCCCATCATCTGCTCGGCGCCCTCGCCGACCAGAACGACTTGTTCGACGAGGCACAATGGGGACAGCTCATGGAGGAATGGGTCGGTCATCAGCAAGCGTTCTACCGGAAATGGGGCTGCGGTAAGGACTTCTCCCACATCGAATGGGATGCGCAAAAGCGCTTGCTGTATCTCCCCTATGAAGTGCTCACCTCCCAAGAAGGTGCGCATTGCCTGCTGACGTTCTTACGCACCGAGCTTGGCCAGGAACCGCCTGAAACCATGGATTACCCTTGGATCCGGCCAACCGGTGCCGTCCTCGGAAACCGGCCCCCTTGGCTGGCTGAGCATCTGCGGCACTTGCTGCCGAGGTTCGTCAAGGCGGGCAACCGTGTCATTCAACTCGGGCTGCCCTATCCCTGTGTGCCCGAAAATCTCACGACGGCCGCATTGGAAGCACATCTAAGCGATTGGGCATCCCAGGCAGCGCAGGCCGCCGGCCACGGCACGCTGACAACCGTTGACGCACCCGTCGTCGTCCCAACCCGGTTCGAGGAAGAGACACTGGTGTCGCTGCGCGCCGCGATCGCCCAGCGGGAGCGGGAAATCGGCGAATTGCGGCGAGCCCGAGACCAGTTGGCGCAAGAGGCCCAACATTTGGCGCAAGCGGCCGAAATCTCACGAGAGGTCGTGGAGCAACTCAAGACCCGCGCCCAAACACTGGAGGAGACCCTTTCCTGGAGGCTCACTCGCCCGCTGCGCGCGGTCCTGGGTGTTCTCCAGCGCTTGAGAAGCTAGCGACAATCAGGCGCAGTCCGTAAATGACCTTACCCAAAGCGGGTCGGGTCGGGTCGGGTCGGACGGGCAACTTCTGCGCTCGGGGTTCGAGTGCAACCCAGGTGCCGGGCGAAGCGGCCCATCTTGCCAAAGCGCTCGATGCGTTCTAGCCAGGTCCTCAGCGTTCGTCAGCCCGGGCGTCAGGCACCATCGTCATTAGCTCAAGCACAACGATTTAAGCATTCAGCGCAGAGGTATCCAGCCCACTCTTGGGCTGAGAACGTCTAGCTGCCCGGAATCCATCAAGAACCATTACATTAACTGCTTAACAGCCTCTTAGGCTCCGGATTTTTCCGAGCACGGAGCGAGCGCTACAGCCCGTTCATAAAAAAAGCCGCCGCACTCTGCGAAGCGTGCGGCGGCCATCAAAGTACGTCAGACCGGCATCCCTGCCGGTTGAACGAACCCAGGGTGGGTGAACGCGCCCCTAGGCGATGTCGATGATGAAGTTCTGCTCCACGAAGTCCTGAGTGGCACCGAAATCCGCCACACCGATGATGTCCACCTGTGCGCCCTCGTCATCGTAGAGCTTCATCTCGTAGGAGCCAAGATTGGCGCTGTCTTCTGTCAGCAGGACGTAGCTACCCGAATCGCCAGCGAAGAAGGCGTCATCGAAATCGTCGTCCACGCTGTCCACGACGATGCCATCAACGTTGTAGCTGCTGAAGTCGAGGTAATCCAGACCGTTGGCCTCATAGGTATCAATCCACGCGGCGGTCCCTTTTTGATCGGCGCCGTTAGTCGATTCCGGGATTGTAGCCTGGATACCGTTGGCATCCGCGTCGGCAATCGCTGCAGCAGAGAGGTCGATCAGATCTGTCTGGACATCAAAATCACCAGCCTTCGCAGCGGTCACCTGCACGATGGGCAACCCCGTCTCGTAGTCGACAAAGGCCGACCAGTCAGGACTCGCATCGAGCGCAGCCGCCAGCTTCTCAGACAACGTCTCCGGACCGTCACCAGCCTTATAGTCAACGTCGATCGTCTTTTCCGTGGCGCCGCCGTCGAGAGAGTAAGTGACCGTGAAGGTACCATCCGCTATCGCGACGCTGGTCGGACCACCAACGCCCACAGTGCCGTTTAGGTCAACACTTAAGGTTGCTGCCGTGGCAGGCACGTAGGCGTCCGTACCGTCCACGTTCTCCCCAATCGTGACAGCCCCGTCCGCATTGGCGTACACAAAGTCATCAGCCTGGATATCATCCCGATCACCCGCAGCCGGGTCAGTCGAGGTGAACTTCACCTGATTCGAGCCGTCCTCAACGAACTCGGCTATCCAGGTCGTCCCCATAGAAGCGTTGTATTGGGCAACGAATTGCTGCGCCACATCGACGCCCGGAATCAGGGTGGCGGTGTCGCCGGCGTCTGTCAGATCAACGGTCACGCCGTCAAAGGCGAGGGTCGCGGTCCCCGTGGGCGTAATGTCCCCGAAGGTCGCCACGAAAGTTTCGGGGCTGTTCACGCTCGGATCGACCGGAATCTCCACCATGTTACCGTCGGGCGAGGTATCGAAGTTGAGAATGCTGTCTGTGCCGTTGCTGTAGCCCTCGTACACAACAGTATCGTTACTTTGAGCACCAGTGCCCAAGACGACCACGTCGTCACCCGTACCAGGAGTGATGGTGTTGTCGCTCGTGTGGTAGCTGAACATTCCAAGCATGTCATCGCCATCTACATCGGTCGCGAACGTCGTCGAATAGTCACCTCGGGCGTTGAAGTCAGCGATCTCGCCCTCCATCGTCGCGATCAGCTGTGCGGCGCTAGCATTGCTGCCGTACCAGAGATTCAGATTGCTAACCTCAAGCGCACTCAGGTCACCCGCATCCGGCGCGCTAAGGGTGATAGTGAGATCGCCAGGGTTAATGACGACCCCAGGATTATCACCCGTCACCAGCCCGCCGAAGTTGGAGTCCGTCAATGCCTCGACCACCAAGGTGTTGGCAGGGCCGTCGTAGGCCACCAGCAACTCGTTCAACACCGGATCCTCGTTGATCGCGGCCTTGATTGCCTGATTGACCTGAAGATCCGAGGTGATGCCATTCGTGCTCGGCACCTCCACAGTGACTTCGAAGCCACGGTAGTCAACAGTCAGCTGCCCCTTGTAGATCTGATAGGTGTCGTTTTCATCGGACTGAAGGTTTTCGAGCTCCGTGTGAACCGGGAGCTTCGAGAAGGTATTGAAGACCCATGTCGCACCCTCGGCCGAGTCGTCGACGTAGATGGCATCGTCGCCAGCGCCGGCCTGGATGATGATGTCACCGGAGCCCGGGGTCCAGATGGTGTCCTCGCCGTCACCCGTGTTGATCAGAACATTCCCGTTCAGCTTCTGATTGTCGTACCAGTTCGCCAGACCGAAATTGTCAGCCAAGGCGAGGTCACTCGCAAAATCCCCGTCGTTGTCCTCATCAATGAACGCGAACCGAACCTCGTCGGCACCATCACCCGTGGCAATCGTGGTTGCCATGTCGAAATCTTCACGGGTGGCGGCACCGCGATCGGCGAGATTCTCCGCGGACATCGTAATGTCAAGGAAGTCGTTGCCGACGCCAGTCAGATAGTTGAAGGAAATATTGTCAGCCGCCGGATCTCCCTGGATGTCTTGGAGGTCGAGGTACTTGGGTGTCACTTCGCCGGTAAGTGCCGCGTAGAGGGTGAGATCTCCCAGAAACGCAGTGGAGTCGAAGACCCGAACATCTTTCAGCGCTTCCTTGTTGCTTCCCCATTCGAAGTCTTCGTTGTCCCACCAAAGCCAGTCGGTGTTGCTATTACCGATGGTCAGGTTAGCCGGATCGTCGGCATCAGCCTCCGCCGTCGTGACATAGACCTCCTCGAGCGTGTTATTGGTCGAGCGCAGACCCGCAAGCGAGCTTGACTCGGCCTCGCCGCCGTGAACGGTGACGTCGAAGATTTGGATGCCCTTATCGGCGTAGTCCGCGTCCCATACATTGTCGCCCGTCTTGGACATGCTGCCGATGACAAGCTCACCACCGTCTGCGGCGCGGCCGACCTTCTCGAGGTCAACGTTGATGCGCAGTTCTTGGGTGACCACTGGATCCAAGTCTTCGGCCCGCTCATAGCGGTTGGAGTTGGGCCAGGTGGACGCCTCGGCGGGGTCCAACTGGGCGAAAAACTCGCTAACCACCAAGGTGTTCTCACTTACACCATCCTCTTGCAGACCTGGAATGGTGAAGGAGATTTGCTGGCCGACACGTTGCATCCCCGTGACCGGGCTGATGTCGGCGAAGAAGTTGCCGGCAGTCTGGATCTCGATACGTGCCAGCTCGGCGTTTTCTGGTTCCGCAGCGACCAACAGAGCCAGCGCCTGCTGCAAACCGTCCACCATCCCGGCATAGGTCGTAATCTGATCGCCCGTGCCGCCTTGAGTCTCATCGGGGAAGAGCGTCTGCAGTCCATCGGCGAGGTCGTAAGTCTTCCCGTTCAGGTCGAATTCAAGCCGCGCGACATAGACACCCTTCAGCGGCTGCGTTGGGTCTGCGTCGTAGCCATCCTCGTTCATGAGTTCGTAGATGACAGTCTCGTCAGTGACGGACAGCGACGGGTTCAGGTAGTCCTGATCGAAATACACATTGAAATTCGACTCGTACCAATGGGAGTCGCGGTTGCCTGTGTACTCCATGGCCACGGTCATATCCGACACAGGACGCATATTCCCTTGACTGTCGAGTGTCGTCAGATCCTGTACTGTCAGGTCGGCATCAGAGTAATTGGAGGAAATCCGCTCGACGTCGACCATGTCCTTGGCGTTGAGATACACCTCAGTGCGGTATACCCAGTCGTCATCCCTGAAATCACTACCGCTGATATGGGAATTCAATGCCTCGATCTCGACGCTCTCGATGCTCGTCGTGCGCGGCTGAACCGGCATGTTGCCGCCGCCGGCAAAGGCACCTTCGGTGAGCTGGGCCTCCAAGGTGTCATCGCCGGAGCCGCCATCGAGCCGATCACCGGTACCCAGCGTGTTGACCTGAAGACCCGCTGCATTCTGAACGACGTCCGCGATGAAGAGGTCCTCGCCCGGCCCTCCAGTGAAGCCCTCGCCCATGTCGCGAACTTCGGTGAGGAAGATTTCCTGCCCCGTCGAACTGCCGCCGTCGACCATCTCCTCCATCGCCATATCAATGGCGTCCTGGCTCGCAGGAACCGCCGTATCGACCGTCGCAAGGAACTCGCGCGCGACCTGGCGACCGGAGTCGGTTGTGAAAGCGAGAAGTTCATCGGTCGTGTCGAGCGAGTCGACCCACATCATTGCGGTGTCGATCTTCGCATCGCGCACGGCGATATCGGCCGCGTCCGCATTGTAGGCGATGGTGTAGGCCAACTCAGGCAGGGCAATGTTCCCCGCCACCACTTCACCCGCCCAATAGTTGATGCCGGCCGGCAGGGCATCGCGGCCGAAAGTATTCAGGAAGATTTGATTGACCTGAGCCTCGACGGACAGACCGCCGAAAAGGTCTTGCGATTCTTGGGACAGAAAGAAATCATCGGCGATGACAGCCCAGTCACCCCCGTTCGAGTCCATCAGACCCGTGTAATAGGCGAGCCCGGTTGGTGCCGGCGGCCGTCCGAAATAGGCAACAAACAGCGTGTACACCTGACTCTCATAGATAGAAGTAGCCATGCTCAAAAAACTCCTCAACGTTAAGTAAGTCGACCTGCGTTACCGTTACCGATATGCCATGACGATACAGGCTCCCTCAGACGACGCTGTCAATCGTGCTCGCCGGCACGAGCCTGGCGTGATAAGTCCACTGGTCATTGTGGATACTGCCTTGCCTGGCCGAGGAATTCAAGCGTCTCCAAACCGCCCCGAAACCATGCGGAATCACAAGCCGGTATGCACATATCGCCACACCCGTGCTAATTTACAACGGCTTCGACATTTTAGCAAAAATACGCCGACTTTTTTAGCCCCCTTGTTGCCATTTCTACGAATAACAATGTCGCTCGCACGCAACAGAGGCCGGCAACTGATGGCGAGGAGACCGAGGATTCGGTCGCGTGGTGGCCGCCAGCGAGAGACCCTAGCCTTGGCACAGCTATTCCCGTTCAGGAAACAAATAAGCCTTTGATTTTAAATCAAATTCGCCCTAAGAGTTTACGAAAATATAATTTCTAAGCGACTGATAATAATAGTGTTTTAGAGCCAGCGGGAACCGCTGACCTTGGCATGAGGCCCGTGCCAAACCCGCCTCGGGCCCGGTCGAGCACGCGCCCAGAGACTCAAACTGTGACGCAGCGCAAGCTCTTGCGGCTGGCCGAAGTCACCTGCCCCGCTCCGCGCCTGCTGGATGGCTGATGAGCGTGGCAGCCGGAAACCCAGAGGCGGGACGCCTTCCAGAGTCGTGGCGCGCCCGCTGCCGCGCGCGAGAGATGTAAGCGCGAAGACCTGGCCACCATTGAAGAACCGCTGTCACTAGCAGAAGAGGCTACGCGCTCCGAAACCTGATGTATCAGGACCCGGCAGTAGTCCCAGCGGTCAGCGCCTAAGACGCTGTACAAGAAGCAACCAACTGATTTTGATGGCCTGCTTCTTGACGTTTTCTAGCCTTGAAGACCATATTAGAGGCCCTTTCAACAGTAAGCTTTTGATTTTTCGATGGTCGGTTCCTCTACAGCGTCTAAGAGGATGTGGACAAGATAGTTTAAGATGCTGATTAATAAAGCTATTGCGACGCACCGGCAAGCGCCGCAGTAAATTCATTTATACTTTGAAATCAGTTGCTTGAGCGCTTATCCCCGTTGTTTACGTCTACACCCTCTCAGAAAGCGTCCATCAACACCCCTTTCACAAAGGGGGTGGGCGAGGGGCATCGCTCGCATCGGGCAACAATTGATGGGCACTTGCTAGCGAGGCTTCCCTTCAGACCGACGAGTCATGCCATCGGGATCGGGATGCCGATGCCGATGCCGATGCCGATGCCGATGCCGATGCCGATGCCGATGCCGATGCCGACAGCCTTGGATGGTCTGACGCTTCATCGAAATTTGACTCATCCGCAAGCATTTTGCGCCCTCAAGGATTCTATTTATCTTACAAGTAGTTACAGCATCAATCATGCCCCATTTGAGAGGCCGTTTAAAAACTCTCTCGTGAGACTTCGTGGGAGCGGCGCCCCGCCGAGCTTAGAAGATCGCCGCAGGGAAGCGGGAGAGCGAGACCAGTTTGTTCCGGTCTTGAGGCGCATCACGGGCTCTATGGAAAGGAAAACCGGGTCGAGCTGCGTCGTTTTCCAGCGTCCGCAGCCAATTCACCCTGAACTCGACAAGCTCCTAGCGGAGGAGCACGCCTGCGGGGACGCAGCTCGGACAGGCAACGTCCGCGTTCGGGGCTTGAGCACAACCTCGGGGCCGGGCGAACCAGTCCATCTTGCCAAGGCTCGGAGCTGGAACCATGGTCACGACCGCCGAACATTTGCGCCCGAACGAAGTGTGAGTCCGGCCGGCTTCGCTCCCCATCCTCGCGATCGGGGGCGGACAGTCTCTTGTTTCCGGGAAATCACCCAAAGCCATAACCTCGAGACTGCGCTCGACCACTTCAGTGGCTTGACACCTTCCCAGGACCTCCGCCCAATTGGTCCCAATCAACGCCCTCGAAAGAGATGACGTCGCCGGCAATCTGCTGACCGGTCGAAGCCGCTGGACCACGCGCAAGCGCACCATCGCGCAGATTCGACAGCGAGATGAGGTGCGCGTAGATCAACATAAGCGCCCCCGAGTCACGCAGGTCTTGCAGCACATCCGCCGACGAGGCCACAAGTTTATCCGTATCAATAACACGCACCCCTTCAAGCTTGAGCCCCTTCTCAGGAGCGCCGCGCAACATCAGCGTGCGCTCGACAAGAAGGTTGGCGGCGTGGAGACGCTCGACCATCCGTACCGTCCTCCCCAGATCCCGCTGAAGGCTGACCAAGACCTCGCGCACGCGGTCCAGCGCGGCACTAGGCTCGCCGTCTTGGGTGAAGAGTCGCTCGCCCGCAGCGCCAGATAGATGTGGCGCATCAGCATCGAACAGTAGGGTGAACTGACGCTCGTCCAATCCATCGGCTCTAGGCGCAGGTCCCTCTGCCAGCATGAAAGGATAACGGCGCACATGAGCGGGCACGTATCGCGCCAGCCATGTTCCTGAAGGCCCGATGTAGGCATTGACACGCTTGCGAACGCCGAGCAGGACGATCGGCGGAGCTTGATCTTCGAGGGAGAAGACAATTGTATACTCGCGAGCAAGCATTGCCGCCTCACCCGCGGTGATTGGAGCCAGAGTCAGATCCGAAGCGAAATGATAGGGCTGCTTGTGTGATAAGCGCATTTCACTGTGTAGGCTGCGCTTCAGCGGCTGGAGATTCTTGAACATGACTCAATCCTCGACGGGGAGTAAGGACGTAGGCTCAATTAACACTTTTCGTGTCAGATGAGGAGTAATGGGGCGAGTGTCGCACAACGCTCAGGGCGACTTGCGCAAGACGCGCTAGAGAGTATCTCGACTTTGGCCTTTTTTCCCGGCCAGCAATACCTTTAAGTTCAGTGACTTGCGGCATGCCAAGAAATTAGCCTGGGGCCAACTTTCAGCGTTCTGGCTTCCTGACCCGTTAAATTTCTTGCCCTCATGAAATCAAGCTTCAGGGACCTCGCCCCCTAACGAGAACGCCAAAATGACCAAAGCCGAGCGGACAGGCAGATAGTATGACACCTCAACCTAATCCCGCGAGAAGATTGACTTGTCGCAACGGATTGGCTCGAGCCCCTCAACCATCCAAGCAAAGATCGATTAGCGCCGCCCCTGATGCTTGCCTTGTGGTCTAATTAGCGATTTCATCGACTTCTTCAATCGCACGTTGGCCAAGCCCTTCCGCTGGACCTATGAGGGAAAGCCACTCGCGGCATGAATGATTAAACAGTCTCGGGATTTCCACTCTGTTGCACTAGACATCAAGCGCGCGCCAATCACCATTGGCAGAATCTCCGCTACAGCTCGTCAACAATCTCGCCTGCTAGACGCAGATAGACAAGAAACCCCAAACCCAGCAGCAGCATAGCAAGCGTCGCCGGATACAGTAGCGTCGACCATTCAGGTGCGCGGTGATCTAGAAAAATCGCTTGCATGGCGGCAACGATGGGCAGTACGGGATTCCAACCGAGAAGATCAGAGAGCCACTCAGGCAGGATGGCGCGCACATAGACGATGGGTGTAAACCAGAACCAGAACTGGAGGATGAGGACGGTGAACTGCTCGATATCGCGGTAGAAGACGTTGATGGTGCCGGCGAGAATCCCGAGCCCGATGGTAAAAGCGACGAGAATGATGATCACCGGGAGCGCAGCGAGCGTGACCCAACCCGGAAACTTAGCAATCAGCATGAGGAAGGTCAAGAAAAGCGCCATGATGATGCAGTAGTGGAGCAAACTCGAGAAGATGGAGATCAGCGGGAGTGTGAGCTTCGGAAAGCTGACCTTCTTGAGCAGGTTTGCATTGTTGACGAAGATCCCGACCGAGCGCCCTAGCAACTCACTGAAAAACGTCCAGGTAAGTAGCCCGGCACAAAGGTAAATGCTGTATGCGATTGGCTGATCATGACCAGCAAGCGTGGGCCGCATTAAGTTGGAAAAAACTAACGTGTACAGCAGGATGAGCGCGAAGGGATGGATGACGGCCCAAGCCAGCCCGAACTGACTACCCATGTAGCGGGCACGTAACTCTCGGTGAACGCTGGCGAGCACGAAGCCGCGATACGCCCAGAGTTCGCGCAGCATGACCACCGGCAGAGAACTCATCAAGACGTCTGACTGGTTTCTTGCACTCATGCGCGCCGCTCCAGTTGACTGAGGATACCGATCAACATCCCCTTGAGCTGGCGCGAGCGGCGGCTGGAGCGATGGCGTTCGGCGAAGTCACGCACGCGCTCCGTGGTTTCTCGCTCGAAGGCGGGGGAAGCAAGACGCGAAAGCATCTGATTGAGCCCCTCAGCAAGATCGGTGGGCGTGCTGCCCGGAAGACGGAGCACGACCTCAGCGACATCCTCGAAGAATTCCAGGGGCGTGACGGCAATGGGGCGCTCGGCGGAGATTGCCATACGCACGGCCGCAGAGGAGGACTCTTGGGTGTGCTGATACGGAAAAACGATGAGATCGGCCAAGGCGAGTCGCGCGATGCAATCAGCCTCTGAGAGATAGTCGACCTCAATCGTGACATGCTCGCTTAACCCTAGCGCATCAATACGCTCGCGCAGGAGTTGCAGCTCGGCATCAGAAGCCGCAGCCGAGTACCAGGCGTTAATCATCAGCAAGTGCAGCTTCGGGTGCATCGCGATGAGTTCAGGAAGCGCCTCGACCATCTGACTCAATCCCTTGTGCGGCATCAGATAACCATAGGTGGCAAGCACTCGCGCACCTTTCAAACCACTGGCGTCGCGCCAGGCGAGCCTTTCGTCGATGCTGGGTCGGGGAATATCGTAGACACAGAGGGGCAGCAGCGTGACGTTCGCCGACAGTCCCCAGTCTTTGAGACGAGCCACGTCGTCTACCGTATGAACGAGAATTCGGGCGACGCGATTCAAGGGGCCCAAGAAGGTGGACTGAGCAACCTGAGGGGGGGCGCCGCAGGTGTTGTGCAGATCCACCACGACCCGAATGGCGTGCCGGCGCAGGGACTCGCATAGCTTGGCCAACGCTAACGGGTCAAAGAAGCCCCAGTGATACTGGATGACGAGCACGTCCAAGCACGCGCGACGCGCCTGAGCCAGGACGGCCGCAAGGTCATCATTGCCTAAGCGCCAAAGACGCTGGACGTTGGCAGCATCTGAATGCTCTGCTCGCTCGTTCTTGGGGGCCATGATGATGAGTGACTCGGACTCGAAAGCACTCGTCAGATGGGCAGAGTAGGCAGCGATACCGCAGCGCGAACCCCAGGTACTCAACCAACCTACCCGAACAGGTGGTCGTGGGCCGGGCTGGGCGTCGACACGGGCCAAAGCGTCACGCGTGAGCCGGGCGACGCGCGACCAGCCGTAGCGCTCCTGCACACGCCGGCGCGCCCGCTCCACCCGGGGCTGGCGCTGCTCTGAGGTTGAAACAAAGAGTTCGCGCATGAGCTGACTCAGATGATTGGGGTCGGGCTCAGCCCAAAGCGAATCGGGGATCGCCAGGTGCGTGCGCGCGCGCGCCAGACGGTAGTCGATGAGCCATGTTGTATCGGTGTCGCAGAAGTCCAAATGTCCACCCCATCCGGTAACGATGACCGGCAGGCTGTGCAGCATGGCCTCAGCGATAGGCAGCCCAAAACCCTCGCCCCGGCTTGGCGCGACGAGCACTTGACATGCCTCATAGAGTCCGCCGATCTGGCCAGTCGTCCAGTCATCCAGGACAACCTCGACCTTGGGGTATCCTGGATCCGCCGCTCGATAGCGATCGAGCTGCTCAAGGATGTCGTTGTGGGGATTAGGGAAGGTCTTGATGATGAGCACGACGCCATGGAAGGCCCGAAAGGCGCGGCCATAGGCTTCCAAGAGGATGTCAACACCCTTACGAGGAAAGCACGAGGAAATGTGCAAGAAGCGAAAGCCCTCAGGCAACGCCCGAGGAAGCGGCTCCGGCTCGACCTCCAACAGATGCTCGAAGCCATTGCCGACAACAGCGATGGGCACTTCGACCCCTGCATCTTGAAGAAAACGCGCGGTCTGATTGGAGACGACGGTAATGAGATCGAGCACCCGATTGAAGTCCTGGGCTTCAGCTTCGGGGAATCCGGTCTCCTCCCAGGCATAGTTGGCAAGAACACGCCGCTCGCCGCGCATGTCACGCACGCGTGGCGGCCAAGCATTGCGTAGCGCCACGCTCGGAGCACGAGGATCACGACTGAGTTCCCACATGGCGCGCAGACGGAGCGGATCCTCGACGGCCGCGAAATTGGGCTTCGGGTCGTCGCCCTGCTCGTAGGTCAAGAGCGCGACCTGCTCGGCAGGCTCCCCACTGTCCTCAAGGGCCATCGCGAGCCGGCGATTGACGATGGCAAGGCTGTAGCTCGAATCGAAGACACCTTCAACGCGCCACCGCCGAATGGGCGGATCAATAGACCAGACCCGCTGGCCGTCGAGCGCGCGGCGCCGAGTCGGTGGGTCAGTGGTAAGCAGTAGCAGCAGACAGGCCAGCTCCGATGGAGTCGCGCCCGCAACCGCGAGACCTCCACCGGCCCAGCTTCCAGCGTCGTCCGCGATCCGAATCAGCGCCGGAACGGCGAGGTAGGAGAGCCAGGCACTTTGGCTCTTCAACAAGCTAGCCGGCAGACAAACGGCCTCGACGCGCACGAGCCAATTGAGCGCCTCATCGGTACCCAACACGGCTTCCTCCAAGGTCAGTCGAGAAGGTAGACCTCGCACGTTCAATGTGGTTTTAGGTGCCTCTTGCAGCAGGACGAGCCGCACCGGCAATGGAGCAAGCCGCGCCAAAGTGTCGATGATTGACGACAGCCAATTAGAAGCGCCTGACACCACTTCCGAGCGGTCGGTCATAAGGCATATCAAGATCTCGTCGGTCTTAACACGGGTCTGAAGCGGAGCGGGCAGAACATGCGGTAACGCGCCCGAGCGGACTGAATCAGTCATAGGTATCGAGAGTAGGGGTCTTACGCAGTTATTAGGAAGTCAGGCGCGCGCGATCAGGGCATAGTTTTGCCCGCAGTAAAGCAGTCGGTTAAGCCGATTGGCAAGCTCATCACGATCCTGGTCGGCGGGCCTATATTGGGGCCAGGGATTGACGCGCTCGATGCGCTGCTCGATGAAGCCAGCGTGCCCGACCAGATGTTGAAGCAGCGGCGGAGGAAGCAGTCGGACATGCGCGGGGTCCAGCCAAAAACTATATCCGCTGACTTGAAGGTTCTCGGGATTCGGTGTCTCGAGGATGAGTACCCCATCCGGACGCAGGACGCGCAGAGCCTCGGCGAAAAGGACGGGCAAACTCTCGACAGGCAGACTCTGAACGACGTGAAAGGCGGTGATCGCCGCCAGCGCGCGATCTTGAATGGATTTGAGGTACTCGAATAGGTCGGCCTCGTGTACTTGCAACCCTGCGCGGCGGGCAGCAGCAACTCGGTCTGGATTGCTGTCGACACCCACAGCACGAAAGCCCTCTTGCTTCAACAGCGCTAGCCAGTCGCCGCAGCCACAGCCGATGTCGAGCACGTCGGCCGCCGCTGGATCGGGCGTAGCTTGGCGAATGAAGGGCAGATAGGAACGCTGGGAGCTGAGAAGATCGCCGCCCGCGCCTTGATGCTTCCCTTCGTCGCGTAAGCACCAATCATCAAGCTTCGCGTCAGCATCGCACACAGGAGAAACCCCGGGCCGGCTGGATGCGAGCCTTGATTCCAAGAGCTCCATCTCGCGGCGACCGAAATCCAGGTCGATCTGAATTACATCGCAACGACGATCGAGTGCCAAGCACCGTCGCTCGATAAGGCGTTGGTAATCGCGGACACCGTAGTCGAGCCGCTTGAGAACAGCTTGAGCCTCTTCGATGGCCAGTTGCAGTCGATGTAAGCGACCCTGGATGGTAAGTAATGTCGCGGCAAGATTGTAAACATCTCGGATTCCGGGTACGTGCTGCATCACCCAGCGCAAGGAGTAATCATGCGCGCGCCAGGACCGCAACACTGCAAACCCCGGCAATGTCCAGCGTCTCCAGAAAGGGTGGGGGGCGGGTGCGGAACTAGGGACATGCGGGGAATGAGACTTAATGGAATGCTCACGAGACGCAACCATGCTCTGCTCAAGCCGAGTATGCAGCGATTGGATGAGATGCGTGTCGCTAAAGAGTTTAGCCATGATCACGATTATTGCGTCAGGATGGAACGAGAGTGAAAAGATCGACAACGACGCAGGACGGCTCACGAAGACTGGCTTATCAAAAGGATACCAGCCAGAATGCAGCCCATCCCAACGACGCGATTGACACTGACTGCTTCCCCCAGAAGAAAGGCGCCTGCTACACCAACCAGCACAAAAGTGCTTCCGGCCATGATGGGCGCAGCAAGCGTTAACGGATTGACAGCAAAAACCTTCACAGTCAACAGGAAGCTGGCGCCATACAAACCCACGGCCAGGAACAACACAGGATTGATCCATGCCAAAATTCCGGGGCCGCGCTCCACAAGGCTTCCCGCCTCTTTGATCGCTAACTGCGCACCAACATTACAGATGACGGCAATCATGGCCAGCAAGGGTTGATTCATTGCGCATCTCGTGGTGGGGCCTTCAACAAATACGGCGGACGACCTTTGATCTCATCGTACAGCCGACCGACGTAGTGACCTATGATGCCCAGCGCTATCATGAGCGATCCGCCGATGATGATCAGTAGCAAATTGACTGTCGTGAAACCATCCAGCGCAACGCCCATGAGCTTCTGATAAAGGCTGCTGACACCGATCAGCATTCCGATCGCGAGCGTTACAGTGCCAAGGAAGGTAATCATATGTAAAGGAACACTCGAAAAGCTGGTCAGGTTGTCAATAGCGTACCTCAGGAGATTGAGGCGACTCCAGCGTGTAACGCCAAGTTCACGCTCCGCCACATGAAAGGGGATGCGCGCGGTTGGATAACCGGCCCAGTATATGAGGCCGCGAAAGAAGCGCCTGCGTTCAGGCAAAGCATGATAGAACTCGACCACAGCACGGTCGAGCAGCTTGAAATCACTGTGGTCACGCAAATCCATGCCGGCGAATCGACCAAGCACCCAGTAGAATACGCGCGCAAATGACTTGGCGAGCCAGGATTCCCTACCCCGATCGATTTTCACGCATTCGACGACGGCGAATCCTGAGCGCCAATGCCTGATCATCTCCGGGATCAATTCAGGCGGATGCTGCAGGTCAGCGTCCAAGACAATCGCGCAATCGCCCTTCGACTCCGCCAATCCGGCATGGATGGCCGCCTCCTTGCCAAAATTGCGCGTAAAATGAAGCGAACGGATACGCGGATCCTCCGCTGCGATGCGGACGATCTCAGCGGTCGTGCCATCGGTGGAGCCATCGTCAACTAAAATAAGCTCGACTTCAGGCTCGCCATCAGTGGCCGCTAGGATGACCGTCACGTTGCGACGTATGGAGAGAACCTCGTTGAAAGCTGGCACAACCAGCGAAATCAGGCTTGACATCGATACTCCAGAAGATGGTCGGCGCCTCGGATACTCAACGTGGCCCCACGATCAGACCGATGATGCTCAGATCGCCGCGGCCAGGATAGATAGTTCGGACCTCAAGCGGGCCATCGCCGTCGAGAACATCGAAGTCGACCAACAGCGAGCTGCGACGGCCGGCCGTGCCCATGAGAGCCCCCTCAGCGTATATCCGGCGGCGACCTCCATCAATGGGTGCAGCCACCGCATCCCAAGCCCCTGCGGATTGGTCGATGGGCAACTCGCTACGGTAATCTAACTGGGCGCGATAGTACCCCGCCGGCAGCGCCACATACGGACCAAAGCTGAGGAAATCATGTGCCTCGGGCTTCTCCGGCCGTAACTCTCCTTCAACGAGCACTCCGATGTTTGTCGAGAGATTATCAGCTTGCCACTCTAGCCGACCCGCTGGCAAATAGCGCTGCGTCGAACGCAGTTTCAAGGAAATTCTCGACCAGTCGGTGGGCGTCATGCCAGGCTTGCACATCAGAGCCTCGCGCCATTGTGCACACTCACCGCGCGCAAGCGATTCCGTAAACCCATCAGGGATAGCCCATGGAAGTCGACTGAAGAAAGGGGCAGCCAAGACATAGAGGCGACCCGCCTCGAACGGGCGTGAGAATTTCGCCCCTTTGCCGACGCAATCAATGTTAGGCCGTGCGATGTAACCGCTATCAAGCGTCAAGCCGAAGTGAGCAGCCAAGCGCTGGAAGAAGAAGTATTGATCAATACGGCCCTCTTGACAGCCGAACGCGGGATGAAGATTGATCCGTTCGACCCCCTCTAGCAGCGTCTCCCAGCGCCAAAGATCGCCCTGCGCTGGCTCCCTTATCTTCTCCACCAAGCGCTGCCAATGAGGTTGAATATCCCACCACTGCAAGGGTATGACAACGAGCAACATCAAAATCGCCCAACGCCCATTTAGCCGCTTGAGCACCATAGCTAGGGCAACAAAGGTCAACAGATAACCCACCAGCCAAAAGAAACGCCCGCTGGCGCGAAACACCCCCGTAGCCCAGACCAAAAAGTCCGGAAGCGGGAGATCGAACAGCAGATAAGGCCCGAAATAAACGCGGCTCGATAGAGAGTAGAGTGCGTAAACCAGAGCGCAGATCATCAGCCCCAGATATCGGCGACTGATCACCCGTATCATGGTGCGACGGTCGCGAATCAGCATAAACGTTGCTATCACGCCCAACAGCAGCACACCCGCACCAAGATAATTAAACCCCTCGTATTGCCCTCCCGTTGCATCTACCCAACAAGGCGTCAACCGCCCCCCACAGACAGGAGCAAGCAGGTTCATCGAATAGAGCCCAAACCCACCCGCGTGCATGCCGCTTCCCGTATAGCCAAACACGAAGACGATGACCAGCAGCATCACCAAAGTGACAAGCAGACGCCAGACCTCTGTCCGCAAATTGCCCCCCGTACGCGCGTCATCTACCAAAAAGGCCAGAAAGACCCCGAAACACAGCGCCAGCCAGTAAGGGTGCACCAGCAAACCCAGCAGCGCATTCGCGGCTAGCAATCGGGCTGAGCGCTCGCGCGTCCATAGACCGCGGATGCCCCGAAAGTAAAAACCGAGCGCGAAGAGCACTAGGCCGTGCCCCATCAAAGCCGAGTGGCCTAAGCGCCAAGGCAAGATCGGCGCTATCAGGGCCAGTGAGATACCGGCCAGAGCCGCATACCATTGACGACAGCCCAAGGAGCGAATCAGAAAAACACCACCAATAGCTTGCATAAAAATGACAAGCACATGCCAAAAACCGAAGTATTGAATATCGTCCGGCATCCAAGATGCAAGCAGTTTGAATGAAAACGCCAAGAGTGGAATACTATCAGTGAAAGCAATTGACACACCATCAGGAGCGTTCAGACGCTCAGTTTTCAATAATGGGAAATGCCAAACATCGTCACGATAGAATTGCCAACCGGAAAGGTGTTGAGAAAAGTCGCCTTTCTCGAAAATTCGCGCATGACCAAACAGGAAATCGAAGGAAAACAGGTAATAAGAGAAGAGCGACGCAACAAGGATTGCCATCGCGTAGGCAATCGCGGAAGGCAGCCCAGGGGCAGCTGAGTCTGCCCCCATCGAGTCAGATACACTTATCCTGTCGACCACCCTAGGCCAGGAAAGCCAAGCCGCCCAGCATTCAACTACTTTCGATAATGTTTTAGCCAACTTGCTTAACCCCGGTGATTCAGATAGCGTCAACTCGACACACGCCTATAAACTTCCAACGTGCGCTCAACACAGAGATCCCATGTATATAATGCCGCGCGCCGCAACCCGGCGTCCCGCGACGCCCGACGCCACTCCTCATCTTCTAGACCCTTCCAAATAGCATGAGTTAAGGCGTCAGTATCCTCCGCGTCAACCTGAAGCGCGACGCCCTGCACCACTTCAGAAAGCGTAGGGCATGTCGAGGTAACCACCGGAATACCGCTAGCCATCGCCTCAAGCGGTGGCAAACCGAAACCTTCATAAAAGGACGGGAAAACGAACAGCCGCGCGCCCGCAAGGAGCAAAGGGAGTTCGGACTGGTCAACGTAACCGAGGTATCGAACGGACCCTTTGGTTTTATAAGCTTCAACCTGCTCATGGATACACTTGCTGTTCCACCCACGTGAACCAACGAGTACAAGTGGAAAGCGCAAGCGCAAGCTAGCCGGCAACGCTGCATGCGCTTCAAGCAGGCCTGCGATATTCTTCCGAGGCTCCATCGTTGCAACGCACAGACAATAGCGATCAGTCGTCAAACCGTAAGTTTGAAGGCAGGCGGCGATTTCATTCGGCGCACGAGGGTAATAAGACTTACCTACGCCCAGCGGAATCGCAGAAACTCTTGCAGGCGACCAATTAAAATGCTCAATAACTTCCTGCCGCACGAACTCGGAATCAGTAATAATATGAGTGGCTCTAGCAAGAGTCCTAGGCAGCTCTAACTCAAACAGGGTAACTCGCTCCGATGGATGGAAATCGGGATAGCGCATTACAGAGAGATCATGAATGGTAGCTACCGAACTACCATCAAAGTCAGGGAGGAAGTAGTTCGGCCCATGATAGATGTGATCAGCAAATGGCCGCAGCCGCTTTCGTGTAATACCCGATTTAAGTTCGCGATAGGCGAAGATAAGCCCAGGTATGGATGCAAGGGTGCCGCGCACGCCATCCAGCCAAGCCCCGCCAAGAGTCATCCCGGTAACAGATGACGACCCGGCTAACGGATCATCTAGGCCAGTCCATTGCCCCTTCGCTAAAAGACGAACAGACGATACCTGCGCACACCCAGAAAGCCCTTGCCACAACTCATAGGTGTAACGACCAATCCCCGTAAGAGGATAGCAAATCGCATCGACATCTAGGATCAATCGCACATCGGTCATTGGTAAACACCGCAACAGCATTTTCAATCAATCAGCGCCACTCAGCTTTGGTCATTTTCGAACCTTGACGGGACACCTCTAATGGCCCCGAGCAAAACTCCTAAGCACCTCATTAGAATCAGGAATGGGGAATAAATGCAATACAAATCAATTCGAGCTTTGTTGAAGCCTATAATATTAATTACTTACAATAAATACGCCTTAAATTAAAAGAAATTAGTCTCTACAAAAAATTCTAATGAAGTATAGATATTTCATCTGTCATGGAAACGCTAGAATCTCCTTTAAAATTTAAAGTGATTTAAAATCAGTTATTTATGTTAATGAAGCGCTCCAGGTTTCCTCATGTTAAATGAAACATCTATACTTAGCACTGTCTCTTGGCGACCGATGTCATCCTACTCATCTGTCTTGAGTTTCGCTGATGAGTTGATGCCACGCTGCACCCCGGTTCCCGTTTCCCTCTCCGACGCAGAACGTACCCAGTTGGAGGCGTTGGTGCGGCAGCACACCGCAGCCCAGCAACTGGCGACCCGAGCCTGAATCGTTCTCGCCGCCGACACTGGCAAGGGTGCCGCACAAAACGGCCGCCATGTTGCAGATCAGTCGCTCGTTGGTCCGACGCTCGCGCAAGCGCGCGGATCACCCGGTGCTCGAGCGTCTGAGCGATCACGCGCGTTCAGGTACACCCCCGAGCAGATCTGCGCCATCATCGCTCTGCTGTGCGAGCCTGCGGTACGCGAGAGGGTGAAGCTGCGGCGCTGGACCCATGGGGACTTGGCCGAAGAGGCCAAGGCGCACGGGATCGTCGACGGCATCTCCGCGCACTCCATCGAACGCTTCTTACGTGAGGTCGATCTCAAGCCGTATCGCGTGCAAAGCTGGGGCAACACCCCGCGCGATGGCGACTTCGCCATCGGTGACGTTAGCCACCGCACGCGTCCAACTGCAAAAGCACGCCTGAAATGTCTTCGGGTTCAGTCGCGAGATCACTTCGGTAATGCGATCGTGGGTCGGCACGCCGTTGGCAAACGGCTCAAACTTACGCAACCAACCGAGCTTCGCTTCACCGAACTCCTCCATCGCCTCCTAGCCTTCTGCTCCGCTGAGTATCCCCGAGATCGCTACGAGCAGGATTTCCATCAAAGGATACTGCTTGTTACGCTCAACGCGAGAATCCTGGAGCTGAGAAAAATGTTCGGTAAGTACTTCTACTGAATTCACTAAGAGGATATCCGGAACAGAAAATACTTAAATCATTAAAATTCTAAATAAGATAGTATCTTAGGTACGATAATCGACTCTCCCGGAATTCAGGTGATCGAGAAAATTATTTTATAACAAGTGCTTAGACTCGAATTATCCGAACACAGAAGCTTCGAAATGATGCTGAGTAAATGAGACTTAAGCGACTGATTTGTAAGCATCGACTAGCCGAAAAGGGCGTATCCGTGCAGGCCGAGGTACACTCTCTGAAAAAGCCGCTTTCGATTGGTG
>NZ_JAAIJR010000006.1 GCF_010915725.1 Thiorhodococcus mannitoliphagus | reverse complement strand
CCCGCTCCCACGTCGCTTTGCCTTTAAGGATTCACGCTGTCGACTCAACCGACTGGACGGTCCGATGATCAACGCCCACAGACGCCATTCGCCCCAGTGCGCAGGATGACGCGGCAGCGCTGCCATCCCCGGTAGTCAGGGCGCGCCTGACGGTCAATGAGACGCCGGTGGCTGATCTGCTCAGCGCGATGGCCGCCTCTGTTCGGCGCCTTGTCAGGAGGGCAAGCGACCCTTGGTCTCCAGCCACTGCCTCAACAGCTGAAGTGCTCCGTCAAAATCGAACCGCTCGATCCGCTGCTCCAGCTCAGTGAAGGCCTGGCCCAAGGTGCTTCGCAGCAGATCGCCATGGTGGCGCATGCACTGGACCGCCTGTGCGTCATCCTGAGTTAAGAGGCCATCGAGTTCCGCGAGCACCTGGTCGAGCCGAGGGTCGTCCGGCGCAATTGGCTTGCCTGGCTGCGGCGACGCCAGGTGGTGTCGGAGTTCCGTGACCAGCGAGGTAAGCGCTTGCTCCAGCGCCTCGATCAGCGGCTCCAGCTCCGGCCCGATCGGTTGCTTTCCGAGTGCGGCGTCAAGGTCCGCGGCGATGGTCCGCACCTTGGTCGCGCCGAGCGTCGCGGAGACGCCCTTGAGGCGATGCGCAAGCTGCCGTGCCGACGCGGGCTCGCCGTTGGCAAGGCACTCGCGCAGCGCTGTCACGTCTTCACTGTGGAGATGGGCAAAGGTCCGCAGGAGTCGGGTATAGACGGCGGTCTTGCCGCGCACGCCACGCAGTCCGATTGTCGGGTCCAGCCCCTTGATCGCCGCCAGCCGGGTCATGTCCTCATCCGCCGAGCCGAGGTCAGGCTCCGCCATCTTGGCCTCTGGCATGGCCGTGGGCGTTGTGTGCTTGGTTCGGGGTAGCCATTTGAGCAGGGTGGCGAAAAGGGCGTCCGGCTCCACGGGTTTGGCGACATGGTCGTTCATCCCCGCCGCGAGACAGCGGGCGCGATCTTCGGCGAAGGCGTTGGCGGTCATGGCCAGGATGGGGGTCTTGATCCTACCCGGCAGCTGGCGAATCGCGCGTGTTGCCTCCAGTCCGTCCAGCGTTGGCATCTGTACGTCCATCAGGATGAGGTCGTAGGCGGTCTCGCGCGCCATGGCCAAGGCTTGCGCACCATCCTGCGCGAGGTCGACCTGGAGTCCCACCTCGTGCAGGAGCGCCTGGGCGACCTCCTGGTTGATCGGATTGTCCTCGGCTAGCAACAGCCGGGCGCCGCCATGGTGGGCGCACAGCTCGCGCTCAACGTCAGAGGCGCTGGTGGTAGGCTCGATGCCGTCGGGCTCCGCTGTGGACGCGCGCGCCTTGCCGAAGCGGGCCGTGAGCCAGAAGCAGCTGCCCTCTCCGGGGCGGCTCTCGACGCCGACCGTGCCGCCCATCAACCGGGCGAGGCGTCTGTTGATGGCCAGGCCGAGTCCGGTGCCCCCATGACTGCGGGTGGTGGAATCATCCGCCTGACCGAAGGCCTCGAACAGCCGCGACTGGGCCTCCGCAGGGATCCCGATTCCGGTGTCCCGCACCTCGAAGCGCAGCCGCCAGTCGTCGTCACGCTCTTCTTCGACCCGCACCTGCAGCCTGACTGCTCCGGACTCGGTGAACTTCACCGCATTGCCCAGGTAGTTGAGCAGCACCTGGGTCAAGCGGGTCGGGTCACCGCGCAGCATGGATAAGGCCGCGACTGAGGCGTCGAGTTCCACCGCGAGCGCCAGGCCCTTGTCCCGCGCCGGTTCCTCCATCAGCGAACGGACGTGCTCCAACACCGTCTCCAAGGCGAAATCGGTCTGTTCCAGGACCAGCTTGCCGGCCTCGATCTTGGAGAAGTCCAGAATCTCGTTGATGATCGCGAGCAAGTGGCGCGCCGCAGTCATCATCTTCTCCAGCTTGCGCTGGTGCTCCTGATCGCTGATGTCGCGCTGCAACAGATGGGTCAAGCCGATGATGGCGTTCATTGGGGTGCGGATCTCGTGGCTCATGTTGGCCAGGAAGATGCTCTTGACCTGGGCGAGATGCTCGGCCACCGCCCGCGCATCCTTCAGGCGCCGGTAGAGGTCCAGGTTCGCAAGGCCCACCGCCGCAGCATCCGCCAGCGCTTGTTGCAGGCCGAGTTCCTCGTCGCTGACCCGATGGGGGTGAGCCCAGTAACAGCCGATAGCCCCCACCGGGTCGCGGTGTCCGATCGGCACCAGGCTGAGACTCTTGACGAAGGTCTGCGGGTCTAGCTCGGCCGGGAGTTTGGGGATGTCGGCAGCGTCCTCGATCACAATCGGCCCGACCTCTCGGATCGCCCAGCCCGCGGCGCAGTCGTCGCGCGGGAAGCGCTGACCCTTCCACAGTGGGCCGATGGCGTCCTCATCGAGATAGTCGCAGGCCTGGTGGTCGCAGCGTGCCAGGGTGGCGCCATCGGCCCCGGTCAGTTGGCGCGCGGCGGCACACACGATGGCGGTCAGCTCTGTCAGGTCGCGCACCCCAGCGATGCCCTCGACCGCCTCCGCCAAGTGACGCAAGCGGTCTTCCAGGCGTCTGCGCTCGGTGATGTCTTGGAAGCTGACCACGGCGCCGACGCGCTGGCCGCCACGGAGCATCGGATGGACACTATAGATCACGGGGATGGCGTGCCCATCGGCGTGCCAGAAGACCTCGTTGTCGACTCTCAGCGTCAGGCCCTCTCGCAGGGTCACGCAGGTCGGGCAGTCTTCGCGCGGATAGGGACTGCCATCCGCGCGCCGTGCGTGAAAGATGTCATGGCTGTATCCGCCGATGAGCTGCTCGGCCTGATAGCCGAGCTGACGGCAGGCGGCTGGATTGACCAAGCTGATCCGCCCGTCCAGATCCAGGCCATAGAGCCCTGCGGCGCTGGATTCCAGGATGAGGCGCAGGAATCCCTCCGACTCACGCAGTTCGGCGGTCCGATGTTCCACGGTCTTTTCGAGTCCGACCTTGTAGCGCTCCAGCGCGAGCTGCGCGGCACGTGCCTCGGTGGTATCCCGAATGGTGCAGATCATCCCGGTGAAGCTGTCCTCTTCGATCACCGGGATCAGCCAACCAGCCTGCCAGCCTTCCCGGCCCGAGGGCGTGATCACTTGAATCTCATAGGGGAGCGGCTTGAGGGAGTCCATGACCCTGAGGTAGATCGGGCGGAATGCGCGCAGGGTCTCTTCGGAGAAGTCCTCTAGAACCTGCTGGCCCAGGATCTGATCGGCCGGGAGACCCGAGAGCCGGGCGATGCCCGGGTTGGCGTAGATGATTCGATGCTGGGTGTCGCTGACCCAGATCCCGTCCTGGACCTTGTCCAGGATGTCCTCGTAGAAGGCGCGCTGTTCTCTGACCCGCTCTTCGTTTCGTCGGCGCTCGGTGATATCGGTCAACATGCCGAAGCTGCCACGAAAGCCGCCGGCCCCGTCCAAGATGGGTGCCGCCGCGACCAGGGCCCAGAGGGTCGTGCCGTCTTGGCGCAGAAAACGCCGTTCGTAGTAGCCCGGTTCTCCCTGGTGGCGGGCCTGCATCTGCTGTGCGTGGTCGTCGAGGTCCTCGGGGTGCATGAAGGAGTCGACGCTTCGCCCGAGGATCTCCCTTGCTTCGTAACCCAGCATCTGCGCCATGCGCGGGTTGATGAAGTTGGTACGCTGGTCCGCATCCACGCCCCAGATCCCCTCGTTGGCGGTCTCGACGATGAGGCGGTAGCGCGCCTCGCTCTGGCGCAATTGCTCCAGGGTCGCGCTCAAGGTGCGTGCCCGATCCAGATTGTCGAGCGCATAAGAGATGTCCATGGCCATCTCGGTGAGCAAGGCCATGGCCTCGGCGTCGAAATAGTCGCGCTGGGTCGAGCCGAGTTCCATCACGCCGACGGTCTCCTCATGTCGGCGCAGCGGGAGACAGGCGATGGCGGCCAGTCCCTCCTTGAAAGGCTGCTTGCGCACCTGGCCATGCCCCGTAAGGACCTGAGTATCGTTGCAGACCTGCACCGCGCCGGTGCGGAAACAGTCTGCGGCGAGCGTTTGACCTTCCGGGGAGTTAGGGTCGAGTGATACCTGGGAGTCGAGCAGCAGCTGCGCGTTTTCGCCAGTGACCGCCAGAGGGATCAATTGATCCTGGCTGGGGGCCTGCAGCCCGATCCACACCAGCCGGAAGCCAGCCAGGCGCTGGGCGAGCGTGCAGATCTGCTCGCAGAGCACGCGCTCATCGTTGACGCGCACGATGGCTTGGTTGGTGTCGCTCAGGGTCTGATACAGCCGCGCCAGCCGCGCCTGTCGTGCCTCGCTCAGACGCAGTGCCGTGCCGGCACGCCGAATGCGCACGACTGCAACCGCCAGCGCTAGGACCGCCAGCGTTAGCGACAGCAACACCGTCAGCAGGGTCCAGACCAGCCGCCGATGCTGGCTGTAGAAGGACTGCGGACGATTGATGATCCGACTGCCCTCCGGCAGACGCTCCAGGGCGATGTCGAAGCGCTGCAATTGAATCGCGTCGAACTCCGGTAGGAAGTGACTTGGCTCCACCGGGATGTGCTCAGGCGCCTCTCCCGCCAGCACCCGCAGGGCCAGGGCTGCGGCTTGGGCGCCATGCTGACGGCCGTCCAGCAGCAGCCCGCCGACGATGCCATGGCCCAATCGCGTCTCGTGCATGGCGTAGACTGGGACCGGACTGGCAGCGCTGATCAGTTGCGTGCTCTCTTCGCGGCTGAAGACACGCCCGGCGCGATCCCTGACATAGGTGAGCAGCAGCACGATGCTGTCGGATGGCAGGGCCGCCAATTGCTGTTCAAGCTCGGCGAAGGGGACATCCGGCGCGAATTCGACGCGCACGCGGTCCGCGAACTGGGGCAGCATGGCCTCCATCTCGCGGCGCACCGCCAGCCCAGAGGCGCCGTAGTCATGGATCGCAAAGACGTGCTTGGTCCCTGGATGCAGGCGCAGCGCCAGTTCTAGGGTGCCGGCCATGTCTTGCACCTCGGCCAAGCCGGTCATCCGGCCGCGCTCATCCAGGAACCTGGGCCGATAGCCGTTGATCCCGGCGAAGACGACGGGAGTCCCCGCAAAGAGTTCGGTCGGATAGGTGCGCAACAGGTCGAGCGCTGGATTATCGAGGGCGATGACCAGGTCGATCTTGTCAGCCTGGTACTTACGGCTCAAATGGTCTTTGACCAGGGCCAGATACTCAGGTCTAGGGAAGCGCTTGGCATCCAGGAATTCGATCGCCGGCAAGAGATCCGGATAGACCTTTTTCAGGGCCGGCAGCAGTCCGGCCAGCTCGTTGTCGGACCAGGCATCGCCTGGGTGATAGGACACCAGGATCACCACTTCGGGCGGTGGCTCCTGCGCGCAGAGGACAGTGGGGGCGAGGAGTGCCGCTAGGGGCAGCAGCAGCGCGAGGATGGAACAATGGATCCAACGGCAAGGGGACAAGATCAACCGCCTGTTCAGCTAGCTTCGCATGGGGCACATTGCCATCCACGGGTTGCGGCCTCTGATCCTGAGGTCGATGGATTGATTGCGCCGACCAAGAGGCGGCGAAAATTCTCAACCTCTAAAGATACGCCACTTTCACCGGTTCTCATCACTGATCTCGAGATCGATTGACCGCGCTTGAGGTCGAACGAATCTCCCCCCGGAGATGCCCGCCATTATCGGCGGTTTGCGTCCTGTAGCGCGCGTCCAAGCAGCGGTGGTCGCTCATCTGCATGGGCCTCTGCGACGAGGGCATCAAACCCCGCTGGCGATGGTCTCTCGCTCGCCTGCGACCGGGGCGCTTGCTGCGACGTCGGACGCCAAGGTCACGCGGTTCTTGCCGGCATCCTTGGAGGCATACATCGCGGTATCCGCGAGCCGGATCAGTTCCGGAACTTCGCTTGCATGGTCGGGATAGAGCGCCAGCCCGATACTGGCCGTTACAGCGTGACGATCCCAGCGCAGGGCGGCGATCCGATCACGTATTCTCTCCGCGACCAATGCGGCGGTCGCCATATCGAGCGGCTCAAGCAGCACCACGGCGAACTCGTCCCCTCCTAAGCGACCCACCACGTCCTCGCTGCGACATTCGGTGGCAAGCGTCGTGGCGATCTCCTTGAGGACCTGATCCCCGACCAGATGCCCCAAGGTGTCGTTGATCGCCTTGAATCCATCCAGGTCGATGTAAAGGAGCGCCAGCGTACGAGCATGGCGCCGCGCACGTTCATGCTCGCGCGCGAGCTGCTCTTCGAGGCTAAGTCGATTGGCGACGCCGGTCACGGCATCCATTCGAGCCATTTTCTCGAGTTGCGCCTGGTGCCGCTTGCGCTCGATCCGGGCGACACTGCTTGCCCGCAAACCTACCGCGAGGAGCAGCAGGATGACAACGCCCAGTGGGATCAGCGAGAACATGAGATGCGAGCGCGTCTGGCCCAGCGACGCCTCGCTGACATGGGCGACGAGGATCCACTGATCCGTTGCGGGTGGCGCACTGGGTGAGGTCTCTGATGCGAGTGCGCGATGGCCATGTTGCATGGGTGTCAGGGTGCGGAAGGAAAACAAGCCACGATCCGTGAGGACATGCCCCGACGGAGACTGGTTCATGGCATGCCATGCTTCGGGATAGCGGCTTTGCATCCGTGCATCGCGCCGCTCAGGGATCATGAAACCCCAATTGAGTGACGGGTCTGGTGAGAGCAGCCAATATCCCTCAGCGTTCAGTAACATGGACGCTGAGATTGAGGCTGCATCGACGTCCAGGATGGCATCCAGGAGTTGCTGGGCCAAGAAATTGACGAGCACGATGCCGCGTCGGTTGCCGTGGCGATCGAAGACGGGTGTGCCAACCCGGATCATCGGCTTGTAGGGACGTTCGAGCGCACCGTTCTCGATGTTGAGATCCAGGGGCGAGGCATAGATCTCGCCAGCGGATAGCGCCAGCGTCTCGGTGAAATAATAGCGGTCGTGCTTGTTCTGCAGGTCCGAGTCGCGAACGATGGCGGGGTGGCCGTCGTTGAAGTTGACGCGCACGACTTCCATCCCATCCTCGTCCAAGTAGCGGATCTGATCATAGACCTGAGACCAGCGGCTCACGGCGAGATATTCTTGCGCGATTTTTGGCAGCCAGCTGGGATCCGCCGTGTCGAGAAAGGCGGCGAGTTCGTTCTGCGCGGCCAAGATGCGGATATCGGCGAGCAGTCGGTCCAACTTACGTGTGACCACCGCCGTTTGCGCCTCGATCACCAGGCCTTCGGTACGCCTAAGGTCCGCCTCGAAGTCCGCCATCTGCCAGTGGTAGAGCGATGCGAGGCCCACTAGAGGAAGGAGCGCGAGCGGCGGAAACCAGGTCCAGAAGGGTCTCCAGGTGGTTTTCAGCATAGGGGCCTCGGACTGTGCTTCACGCAGGAGATTCTGGGGGTAATCTACGCCCTCAGCGGTTTGCCGATGTTCATTCAGTGAGCGGGTCTGGCGAGAGTCAGATTGAAGAAGGCGCTGAAGTCGACGATCCCTTGAGGTCTTTGGTAGACGAGAATCGCACGTTCTTGAGCCGTCGGCGGGTCAGGATACCGCATTGCGATCGAGCGGATCACGCAGCGTCAGGAGCTGCCTGTGCGTCTCCGCGACGACTTGAGCCCTTAACTGCGTCGTTGGGCCGAGGCTTGCTGTGTTTGGCCTGCCGCTGGAATTGCGTCCCTCGGCATCTCTGCGGGTACTATCACTGCTCTCAGGTCCCCGGGGCTTGTCGTCTTGGCGATGGTGAAGATCCGGCGGCTGATCCGTCAATCATGAAATGCGAGGATTCTCTATGGCGCTCGATCAGAAGAAATTGCAGAAAAAGCGGGCCAAGCGGGATCAGAAACGCCGGCAAACCAAACCGGCTGCTTCAGGCCTGCGAGGCGCCCTCTCCGCTGCGCGCGAATGGGCCAGCGTGAGCAAAGCGCCGATTGTGGACACCTTTGTTCCGGCGAGCCTGTTCGAGCAGGGAATCGGGACTGTTTGGCTCAGCCGGCGTCTGCTCGATGGTCGCTATGCGGTGGTTGGAATCCTGGTGGATACCTATTGTCTGGGCGTCAAGAACGCCTTGTACAAGATCGTCGACGCGGCCGAATATTCGACCGTCTTGGCTCACATCCACGGGAATCCGACAGAGTCGGTCGAGGTCCAGCATCCGAGTTGTGCGCGCAAGCTGGTCGAGGCGGCCGTGGCCTATGCCAAGGATCTCGGCTTCGAGCCGCATGCGGACTACCGGATTGCGCGCTTGATCTTTGGGGACATTGACGCTGACGCCTGCCCGGAGCGCTTCACCTTTGGAAAGGATGGCAAGCCCTTCTATGTCAATGGTCCGAACGACACCCCGGCGATCCAGCGACGCATTCTCAAGCAGCTTGAGCGCCGTTGCGGTCAGGGAGGCTACCACTACATGATGATGTTGGATCCGGACGAATTCGCTTGATGCAGACGGGCCAGGGTGCTCGGGTTGGTGTCTTGGCGGAAGTCGAGCCGCGTTGATCCTGCGCGGAACCTTGCCGCCAACGTCGTTGCTGTCCTTGTCGACGATAACACCCATCCTGACTCGCCCCTGGCTGATCCCCGGGCCGCTTGTCCGCAGCCGGTGTTGTCGGAGCCGCAGACAAGGACGTGACGCGCAGGCAAGGTTTTGCTAAAAACTCGCCACCTTGTCGTCGCGAGCGCTCGAGCAGGGCTTGAGTTCCGTGTGACCCTGTCGTTTCCTGCCTTTCCGGCCCCCTGATCCGTCACCCTTCGACCAATTTGCCGAGACTTTTCGTATGCCGTCCAAGTTATCCGCCCTGGAGGCGCTTGCGCGCCTGCGTGAGGGCAACCTCCGCTTCGCCAACAATCTCTCTAGCCCGGACAAGCCGCTGAGTTCACAGCGCCGTGAGGAGCTTAGGGGTGGGCAAGAGCCCTTCGCGATCATCTTGGGCTGCTCGGACTCTCGGGTGCCGGCGGAGATCGTCTTCGATCAAGGGCTCGGCGACCTGTTCGTGATTCGTGTTGCCGGCAATATCGTGGCGCCGTCGCAGGTCGGCAGTGTCGAGTTTGCCGTCTCCCGTTATCGCACGCCTCTTGTCGTGGTGCTGGGGCATTCGCAATGCGGCGCCGTCACGGCCACGCTGGAAACCCTGCTGGACGGCGAGGGCACCGCGTCGCGCAACATTGCCTCGATCGTGGATCGCGTCACGCCTGCGGTCAGAGGGCTGCTGGAGACGGAACTGCGCCATGACCGCGTGGCGCTTCATCATGCCTCGGTGCGGGCGAATGTCCGCGCCTCGGTGGATCATCTGCGCCATGGGTCGACCATCATCGAGACCCTGATTCAAGACGAGGGCCTGCTCGTCGTCGGGGCGGAGTACTCGCTTGAGACGGGCGTCGTCGATTTTTTCGATGGCGCTCCACTTGGGCAGGAACGCCAGGGGAGTGCTTGAGCGCTGCAGACGCGCGAAGCCGTGCTTGGTCGAGGCGCTCGAATGGGCTGACGGCGGAGGGGCGCGCTCTCGCTGCTGAGTGAATCGCCGCGGCCACTGCGTCTTATGCCGCGATCTTGCGGCGCCTTTGGCGGCTAGGGCGTCATCTTGATGCCTGTCAATCCGAGGTGGCGCCTGGTCGTCTAGGGTGGTCCAGATCATCAAGCGGGCTGGCTTCACATTCTGGTTATGACGCGCTCTCGACTCCTCATTGTCGCGATTCTGATGCTTGGCGGCATCATGCTGTGGATGCTCCTCTTCTGGGACCCGGCGGGTACCCGCTCGGGCGGCGCGGCGGATGGGCATGGGGCCTTGGCGCTGGCCGCTCGGCCGACGGGTGGGGATTTCGAGCTGCAGTCGGCGCAAGGTCCTATCAGACTGGCGGATCTGCGCGGTCAGGTCGTTCTCATCTATTTTGGTTATACCGCCTGTCCGGATATCTGCCCGACCAATCTTGCCTTCATTGCGAAGGCGCTCAAGGGGCTTAGCGACGACGAGTTAGCGCAGGTTCGCGTCCTCTTCGTGAGTGTGGATCCCGAGCGTGACGATCTCGCGCGCTTGGCGAGCTACACCAAGTATTTCCATCCCCGCATTCTCGGGATCACGGGCACCCCCGAGCAGGTGGCCGAAGCGGCCAGCCTCTACGGCGCGGCCTATCGGCGGGCTCCGATCGCCGCTACGGCCATGGGGTATCTGGTCGATCATTCGGCCTATACCTATGTCGTCGACCAGTCCGGCAACTTGGTCGAGACGCTCGACCATGCGACACCGCCCGAGGAGATTCGCGCCGCGATCCGCCGGCGCCTGGGTGGTCCCGAGCAGGGTCCTGCGCAATGACGTCGATGGCCGGACTCCAGCAAGGATTCCGCCCCACTCAATCATCCCAGCTCATCACAGGAGGGCAGTGAAATGCTCAGAATGACAGCTCTGATCGCCACCAGCTTGCTTGCGGTCGGCAGCTTCGCCGCAAGCGCGGCGGATGTCAGCGTGGCGGATCCCTACGTGCGGGCCGTACCACCAGGTCAACCCAACAGCGCCGCCTTCATGGCCTTGAGCAACCAGACGACAGAGGCGCGCGCGCTGGTGGCCGCGCGAAGCGATGCGGCGGAGGTCGTGGAGTTGCACACGCACCTGATGGAAGATGGCATGATGCGCATGCGGCGGGTCGACGAGATCGCGCTTCCCGCAGGTGAGACGGTTCAGCTCAAGCCGGGTGGTCTGCACATCATGCTCATCGGCCTCAAGGGCGCTCTGACGCCAGGAGAGGCGGTCGGGCTGACGCTTGTCTTCGACGACGGCGACGAGCAATCCCTTACTGCCCCGGTGCGTAAGATCGACATGAGCCAGATGAAGCAGGGTCACTGAGGCAGTGCTTTTCCGCTGACCAGGGCCTGGGTATGCCCCAGCGCCTGGCGTCAGCGCAACAGCGTCATTGTGTCGCGCTGCGCTCCGGCTGACATCGGACCATCCTGGTCGAAGCGGGATATTTCGTCGCCTGCGCCTGTCTACTGAGCGGAGAATTCGGGTCGTCGAACGGGGCGTCTGGAGTGCGTACCGTTTGACCCATATGCCAAATATCTGATATACATCGCCGGATTTTCTCTTCACCCCTCACCAAAGGCGGGCCGATGATGGACGTGTGGTCCCGCCTGAAACGAAACAGATTAGGCAATTGCGATGATGAAGACTTGGCTGAGAACGGTTTCAGTGGCGGCGGTATTGGCCAGCGGTGCGGTGCATGCCACTGATGCACTCAAACCAGGCGATGCCGAGGCGGGCGCGCAGAAAGCGAACACCATTTGCATGGCCTGCCATGGGCCTCAGGGCAACAGCATCGTGCCGCTCTGGCCCAAGCTCGCCGGCCAGCATCCGGAGTACATCCAGAAGCAGCTCATGGATTTCAAGGCGGGCAATCGCGCCAACGTGCAGATGACGCCCATGGCGATGCCGCTGACCGATCAAGAGGTTCTCGATCTGGCTGCCTATTTCTCCACGCAGACCCAAAGTGGCGGCGTTGCCGATCCAGAGCTTGCCAAACTCGGCGAGAAGCTCTACCGCGCGGGCAACCCGAAGAGCGGCGTTCCCGCCTGCAAGGGCTGTCATGGTCCCGCTGGAATGGGTGTGGGTCTTGCTAAATTCCCGCGAATCGCCGGCCAGCACGCCGACTACGTCAAGCAGACGCTGGAGTATTTCCGCCAGGGCGAGCGTGCCAACGATCCCAACGGCATGATGCGTGGTGTTACGTCCTTGATGTCCGAAAAGGAGATCGCTGCCGTGTCTCAGTATATTCAGGGCTTGTCGAGGTAATGGATCTCAGCCTGACCGGCGCGGAAAAGGCAGCCATTGGCTGCCTTTTTTGTGGTTGGCTGCGTGCCGATGTGGCTGTGATCACCACTGATGTCTGGCGTCGGTTGGGCCGAGGTACCAGGCCCAGCGAAAGACTGCATCTTGGGCCTGCTCACCTCGGCCCAACCCTGGAGGGGCTGGCCGGCGCGCGTCATCGCTGGTCGCGCCCTACCGATGCAGGGGCTTGGTGCTGACTGCGGCTTATGCTAGGGTCCCTAGATATTCGTTGTAACCCTTCGTTGAAGCGTCCGCGTCCCTCTCATGCGGCAATTGAGCCTGCTTAGCTATAACGTACAGGCGGGTATCTACTCCCGTCAGTACAGCGACTATTTCACCAATAGCTGGAAACACCTCCTCCCGCATCCAGAGCGACTCGTCAATCTCACCCGCATTGCGCAGCTACTGCGTCGCTTCGACCTCGTCGGGCTTCAGGAAGTGGATGCTGGCAGCTTGCGCAGCTCCTATATCGATCAGATCCAGTATCTGGCGCGTCACGGCGGCTTCCCATTTTGGTACCGCCAGGTCAATCGCAATCTCGGGCCCTTCGCGCAGCACAGCAATGGTCTCCTCAGCCGGCTGCGCCCGCGAGAGATCGCCGAGCACAAGCTTCCGGGGCTGCCGGGGCGCGGCGCGGTGGTGGCCGAATTCACCCTCAGCAAGGGTCAGGTGCTGGCGGTCGTCATCGTACACTTGGCGCTCGGCTGGCGGGCACGTCGGCGTCAGCTGGACTTTCTGGCGAGATTGGCGCAGAGCTACCCCTACATCGTCGTGATGGGGGACTTCAATTGCGGCTGCGATTCGCGGGGGCTGCGCAACATGGTGCGCAGAACGGCGATGCGCGGCCTCGATTGCGAACTCAAGACCTTTCCGAGCTGGCGCCCGCGGCACAACCTAGATCATATCCTGGTCTCCGCGCCACTCAAGACGGTGGCGGCGCGGGTGATCGACTACGCGCTCTCCGATCATCTCCCGATCAGCATGACCATCGAGTTGCCGGACGACCTAAGCTTCGAGGAGACCTGGACGCAAGACGCGACGTTCGCGGCGCCCAGCGCTGCCTGAGCGGGCCGATCAGGTTCGACCAACCAGGCGGCTATTGCGGCTCAGCGCCCCGGAGATGCCGGTTGACCGCGATCCAACTGCCAATCAGCCCAAGTAGGACGCTGGCGCCCAGGGTGACCCCGGTCGCGGCGAAGCCCAGGCCGGAAAGCTGGAACTCGCTGCGATAGAGGCTCGCGAGCCGCGAGACCGGCTGCTGCAGCAGCAGGACGGAGATGGTGACCAGCAGCCAGGCCGTCGCCCCGCCGAGCAGACCGTACCAGGCGCCCGCGTAGAGGAAGGGGCGGCGGATGAAGGCGGCCGTCGCCCCGACCAGCTCCATGATCTCGATCTCGATGCGTCGATTCAGGATTTCCAGTCGGATGGTGTTGCCGACGATCAGCAGCACGCCGATGCCGAGCAGGAGCCCCAAGAGTAACGAGCCGCTTTGGACCAGATCGAGGATGGCCTGGAACCGCTGCAGCCAGAGCGTGTCCATGCGGGCAAAGTCTGCCTCTGGCAGTTTGAGCAGCTTGTCTTGCAAGCCCTCCAGGAGTTCCGGCGTCGAGTAGGTCGGCGTCGGATAGATGGCCAAGACGATGGGGAGGGGATTCTTGGTGATTTCCTCCAGCGCTTCCTCGAAGCCTCCCAGGGCGCGGAATTCCTCCAGCGCTTGTTCTCGCGTGATGAGGTGGACGCGCGAGATCTCGGACCAGGTGGCCAGATCCTGGGAAAGGCGCTTGGCATGCGTGTCGTCGGTCTCGAAGCGGAGAAAGAGCGAGATGGCCGCCGTCTGATCCCAGCCGCCGGCCATGGTCCTGAGGTTGTCCGTCATGACGTAGAGGGCAGCGGGGAGCGCCAGGGAGATCCCGATCACGGCGACTGTCATCGCTGAAGGCAGTGGGTTCTCCTTCAGTCGGCCCAGGGTTTCGAGCGCGGTCTGCCAATGCTGGCCGAGCCAGATTCCTGGCAGGTCGAGCAGCCGGGGGCCACGTCTCCGACGGGAGCGTTGCTTCGCCATCGGCTACCAATCCCCTGTGTCGTTGACCAGACGCCCGGCGTCGAGCGTCAGTGTGCGGTGGCGCATGCTTTTTACGAGATTGAGATCGTGCGTGGCGATCATCAGCGTGACGCCGACGTAGTGGAAGCGCTCGAACAGCTCGAAGATCTCGCGTGAGAGATCCGGATCCAGGTTGCCCGTGGGCTCGTCGGCGACCAGCACCGGAGGGCGGCCAACGACGGCGCGAGCGATGCCGACGCGCTGCTGTTCGCCCCCGGAGAGGGCGACCGGGGTCGCGCGCTCGCGGCTCAACAGGCCGACTTGATCCAAGGCCGCGCGCACGCGGCGGCCGATCTCCTTCTGTCCGACACCGGCGACCACCAAGGGCATGGCGACGTTGTCGAAGACGCTGCGGTCCGGCAGCAGGCGATGATCCTGGAAGATCATCCCGACCTCGCGCCGATAGAAGGGGATCTGGCGTCGCGGCAGGGTTGCTAGGTTGCGGCCGTTGACGACGATCTGCCCCCGGGTTGGACGCTCGATGAGTCCGATCAGGCGCAGCATGGTGCTCTTGCCGGCACCCGAGTGTCCGGTGAGAAAGACCATCTCGCCAGCCTGGACCTCTAGATTGACGCTGCCTAGCGCCTCGCCGCGCTCGGGATAGCGCTTGAAAACATTCTCGAATCGGATCAACGGCAGGCTCCCTTAGCCGAGCAGTGCGTCGATGAACTCGTCCGGGTCGAACGGACGCAGGTCCTCGATGGATTCGCCCACGCCAATGAAGCGGATGGGCACCTTGAGTCGCTCGGCGACGGCGAAGATGATGCCGCCCTTGGCTGTGCCGTCGAGCTTGGTGAGTGTGATGCCGGTCAGCCCTACGGCGCGGTGGAAATGCTCGGCTTGATTCAGCGCGTTCTGGCCGGTGGTCGCATCCACGACCAGCATCACCTCGTGGGGTGCCTCGGGATCGATCTTCTTCAGCACGCGCGCCACCTTGGAGAGCTCATCCATGAGGTTCGACTTGGTGTGCAGCCGGCCCGCGGTGTCGGCGATGAGCACATCGGCGCCGCGCGCCGTGGCGGCCTGCAGGGCATCGAAGACGACCGAGGCGGAGTCCGCGCCCGTGTGCTGCGCAATCACCGGGATCTCATTGCGGTCACCCCAGGTCTGGAGCTGCTCGACGGCGGCGGCGCGAAAGGTGTCGCCGGCGGCGAGCATGACGCTGTTGCCTTCTTCCTTGAGGCGTTTCGCCAGCTTGCCGATGGTGGTCGTTTTCCCGGCCCCATTGATGCCGACCATGAGGACCACCTGCGGGCGGCCGGCGGCCGGCTGACGCACGGGGCCGTCTGCGGCGAGCAGGATGTCGCGCAGCTCGGACTTGAGTGCCGTCAGCAGTGCCTGCGGATCCGCCAGGGACTTGCGCTTGACGCGCTCTGCGAGGTCGCCGATGACGCGCGTGGTCGCGTCCATGCCGACGTCCGCCGTGATGAGCAGGGTCTCCAGTTCCTCCATGAGGTCGTCATCGATGCGCTTACGCCCGAGGAAGAGGTTGCCGAGGCCGTCACCGAGCTGGGTGCGGGTGCGTGATAGGCGGGTGCGCAGCCGCTTGAGCACGCCACGTTTGCGTACAGTCTCTTGGTCTTCGCCCGCTTCGGTCTGGGCGGCCGGCCTCTCGGGTGCCGGTCGCCGTGGCGGTGGGGCGACCGGCTCTTGCGGCGCGGGTGGTTGGGCCGCCGGCGTTTGAGCAGGCGCCTTTGGGGCGGGCTTGGGCGCCGCCGGCTTGACCGGCTCTGGGGCCTGCGTCAGTGTAGCTGGCTCGACCTGTGGCTCTGGCGTCCGGGCCTCGGGCTCTGCTTCGCTCTCCGGCGATTTATTCTTGCCGGATCGGAAGAGCTTGCCGAACCAGGGCTTTTTCGGCCGATCCGCGGATAGCGCGGGCTCTGGGGGAGAGGGTGCCGGCTCCTTTGGGGGCGTGGTTGGCTCAATCGCCTCCGGCGATGCTTTGTGGTCCGGGTCGCCGGGAGTCTTGCTCTTTTTTCCGAAACCAAACATAGGGCTGTGCTATCGGTTTTGACGGTAGGCGCGGGCCGGAATGGACCCGTCGAAAGATCACGCAATGCTACCAGATCACCCTCTTGTGCGTCCGACGCGCAAGCGGATCCGTTTCTTGGCAGGGACATGAAGAATTTGTCATCCCGGGAACTACCAGGGCGGTGCATTTGCCCATAGATGCCACTCGGACACCAGCCATCTCCAGGGAGATTTCATGAAACGACGATTGATCGCCGCATTGCTTTGTTTGTTGCCGCTCGCCGCAGGGGCCTCGTCGAAGGTCTATGAGCACACCCTGGACAACGGTCTCAAGATTCTGGTCAAGCCGAATCACCGTGCGCCCATCTTGACCTCTCAAGTCTGGTATCGGATCGGATCGAGTTACGAGTACGGTGGCATCACCGGGGTCTCGCACGTCTTGGAACACATGATGTTCAAGGGCACCGAGAGCCTGAAACCCGGCGAGTTCTCGCGGATCGTCGCCGAGAACGGCGGCGAGGAGAACGCCTTCACCGGACGTGATTTCACCGCCTACTATCAGAACCTGGCCAAGGATCGTCTCGAGGTCTCCTTCAAACTGGAATCCGACCGCATGCGTCATTTGGCCTTGCAGGAGGAGGAGTTCCTCAAGGAACTGGAAGTCGTCAAGGAAGAGCGGCGTATGCGCACCGATGACGATCCACAATCCCTGACCTACGAGCGTTTCAACGCCGTCGCCTTCGAGGCCTCTCCCTACCGCAACCCCGTCATTGGCTGGGCGAGCGATCTGGATCAGCTCAAGCTCGAGGATCTCAAGGATTGGTACCGACTTTGGTACGCGCCCAACAATGCCATCCTGGTGGTCGCCGGGGACGTCGAGCCTGACGCGGTCTTCGCCCTGGCCGAGACCTATTTCGGCCCCCTTGCCGCAGAGAACATTCGCGCGCCCAAGACGCGCGGCGAGCCGGAGCAGCGCGGCGAAAAGCGCCTCAGGGTCGAAGCGCCGGCCAAGGAGTCATACCTCTTGATGGGCTACAAGACACCCTCGGTGGGGGATACGGCTGACGCATGGGAGCCCTACGCGCTGGAGATCCTCTCATCCATCTTGGACGGCGGCGATAGCTCGCGCTTTTCGCGGGACTTGATTCGTGGTGAGCAGGTTGCGGCATCCGCAGGGGCGAGCTACAGCGTGTTTCAGCGTCTGCCTGGCCTCTTCCTCTTCGAAGGCGTGCCGGCCGCGGGGCATAGCATCGAGGACGTGGAGCAGGCTATCCGTGCTCAGATCGCGCGCGTCCAAAGCGCGCCGGTGAGCCAGAGCGAGCTGCAACGGGTGCGTAATCAGGTCGTCGCCGCCAAGGTTTATGAGCGAGACTCGCTCTTCTACCAGGCGATGATGCTCGGTCAGCTGGAGACCCTCGGGCTCGATTGGCAGCTGTCCGAGACCTATGTGGATGCGCTCGCGGCGGTGACGCCGGAGCAGGTTCAAGCCGTGGCGAAGAAGTATCTGACTCCAGATCACCTGACGGTCGCGGTCCTTGATCCGCAGCCGATCGAGCAGGCACAGCCAGCGTCGGCGAACAGCGGAGCGGGAGAGCAAGCCAATGCGCTTTGATCTCCACGGTTCGCCCCGGCTCGACGCCTTTCGCCGCTTCGCCCTCTGCTGTCTCGCGCCCCTGCTCTTCTTGGCGGCCGACGCGGCGACCGCGACCCCGCAGATTCAGACCTGGGAGACCACCAATGGGGCGCGCGTGCTCTTCGTCGCCGCGCCCGAGATCCCCATGGTCGACGTCAGAGTCGTCTTCGCCGCAGGGAGTGCGCGCGACGGCGACCGCGCCGGACTGGCTTCCATGACGGCGTCGATGCTCGACGAGGGCGCGGGCGATTGGGATGCGAATGCCTTGGCGGACCGCCTCGATTTCGTCGGCGCCTCCCTCAGCGCGGGAGTCGATCGCGACATGACCTCCGTCTCCCTGCGCTCACTGACCCGTGCCGACGCCTTAGACGTTGCCGTCGAGACCATGGCGGCCGTCCTGGCGAAACCCACCTTTGACGCCGACGCGCTCGAGCGGGTCCGTCAGAATCGCCTCGTTGCGCTGCGTCAGCAGGAGGAATCGCCACAGCAGATCGGTCGTAAGGCGCTCTTCCATGCTGTCTACCAGGGACATCCTTATGCCTCTGATCCGGCGGGGACCGCCGAGTCGATCTCGGCGCTATCGCGCGCTGAACTCCAGGCCTTCCATGAGCGCTATTATGTTGCGGCGAACGCGGTCGTCGCCATCGTCGGTGATCTGGATCGCGCCGCGGCAGAGGCACTCGCGGAGCGCATCATCTCGGGCTTACCCAAGGGTGAGGCGGCGGCGACCTTGCCGCAGGTGAGTGATCTCGCGAGCGGGACGCTGAAGACGATCACCTTCCCGTCGAGCCAGACCACGGTCATGGCGGGCCAGCCGGGCACCAAGCGTGGTGATCCGGATTACTTCACGCTCTATGTGGGGAATCACATCCTCGGCGGCAGCGGGCTGGTGTCCATCCTCATGGATGAGATCCGCGAGAAGCGCGGCCTTTCCTACAGCACCTACAGCTATTTCATGCCGCTCGCCGAGCCTGGCCCCTTTATCATGGGTCTCCAGACTCGCAACGACCAGGCCGAGCAGGCGCGTCAGGTGATGCTCAACACCCTTGAGCGCTTCATCGCCGAGGGGCCGACCGAGGCAGAGCTGACTGCGGCCAAGAAGAATATTACCGGCGGCTTCCCGCTCAAGATCGCCAGCAATGGCGATATTGTCCAATACCTCGCCGTCATTGGCTTCTATGGTCTGCCGCTCGACTACCTGGACCGCTTCCCGGGACGGATCGAGTCAGTGACGGTCGAGCAGATTCGTGATGCCTTCGCGCGCCGGGTCCACCCGAACCGTCTCGCCATTGTCACCGTGGGTGGCGACGCCAAGAAAGTGTCCCAGGTCAGTGGCGCGGACTAGTCAGCTACGCATCGTCGGCGGCCGCTATCGTGGCCGCCGGCTGCCAGTTCCGGATCATCCAGGTCTGCGTCCGACGGCCGATCGGACGCGCGAGACCCTGTTCAACTGGCTGACTCCCGTCGTTGCGGGGGCACGCTGCCTGGATGCCTTCGCGGGCAGCGGCGCCTTGGGCCTCGAGGCGGCTTCGCGCGGTGCCGCAGAGGTGGTGATGCTAGAGCGCGCCGCTGGCGTCCTGCGTCAGCTCCAGGTCAACGTGCGGACCCTTGGTGCGACCGGGATCAGTCTGCACCAGGTCGATGCCCTCAACTGGCTGAGCGCACCCGCCGCCGAGCCCTTCGACATCGTCTTTCTCGATCCGCCCTTCGCCGAGGACCTGCTCGGTACTGCCGTCGACCTTCTCGCGAGCCAAGGCTGGGTCGCGCCAGGCTCGCGCGTCTATCTGGAGGCGCCGAGTCAGGCGCAGTTCCCCGCCATGCCAGCGGGTTGGGAGGCGATCCGTGAGAAGATTGCTGGCCAAGTCCGCTATGGACTCGCCGTGGTGACAGAGTCAGATGGCGCTGGCGAGGTCGCAAGGGAATCCGACTCAGGGTAAAGGGTGCGACTCCTGGGGTTTGCTCCTGCTGAGATATCCGCCGCGCGGCCCCTGCTCACCACCTATCGGTTTTATGTAGCCAGGGCTTCCAGCCCTGGCAAACCAGGCCAGGATGGCCTGGCTACGCAGGCTTGGAGCGGCTGTTCAGGTTGATTTCGGGAAACCGATAGGTGTTGAGGCGGCCCCTGTTTCGACGCACCTTACCGCTCAGGTTTGTGCTAAGGTGCGCCCGGCAGCGGCCTGGCGGCTCGCGCTGCGTGGCGATTGGGCTCTGTTCCAAGCTTGGCTGAGCCTTGTCCAGCATCAGCCTGTCCAGCATCCCTAACGAGGATCCAGCGATTGCGAACTGTGGTCTATCCCGGAACCTTCGATCCCATCACCAATGGCCATGTGGATTTGATTCACCGGGCCGCGCGGTTATTCGATCGGGTGGTGGTGGCCGTGGCCGAGGATACCGGGAAGGCGCCTATGTTCTCGACGGATGAGCGTGTCGCCTTGGTGCGCGCAAGCGTGGGAGAAGAATCGAATGTCGATGTCGTGAAGTTCTCCGGGCTCCTCGTGAGCTTCGCGCGTGCCTCGGGGATCAGCGTCATCATGCGCGGCTTGCGCGCCGTTTCGGATTTCGAGTATGAGTTTCAACTGGCGGGCATGAACCGCCACATGGCACCAGACATCGAGACCCTTTTCCTGACGCCGGCCGAAAAATACACCTATATTTCTTCCTCTCTAGTGCGGGAAATCGCCCGCCTTAGCGGGGATGTTTCCGCTTTCGTCAGCCCCATTGTGCAAGCTGCATTGAAAGAACGCTTTGGATAACATCCGCACGTCCCCACAACATCACTGAACAAGCAGAAGGAGTACTTCCATGGCTTTGATGATTACCGACGAATGCATCAATTGCGACGTCTGCGAGCCCGAGTGCCCTAACGGCGCTATCTCTCAGGGCGACGAGACCTACGTGATCGATCCGGCTCTGTGCACCGAGTGCGTAGGGCATTACGAGACCTCTCAGTGCGTCGAGGTCTGCCCGGTGGATTGCATCCTCAAGGACCCTGATCACGAGGAGGACGAGGATGTGCTGCGCGCCAAATACGAGCGCATCACGAGCGATTGAAGTTGGCTGTGCGTTAAGGACGCGACACTGACCCGATGAGTGGTCCTCTCAGGGGCCCCGTTCTGGGGCTCCTCGCCTGCCTGACTCTGATCGTCCCGCTCCGGGTGCAGGGCGACACTCCTCCCAAGGCCGCGATTGCCTCCGCCCATCCGCTGGCGACCGAGGCTGGCATGGCGATTTTGGCGAGCGGTGGCAACGCCTTCGATGCGGCCGTGGCGGTCAGCGCCGTCCTTGCCGTCGTCGAGCCTTATGGTTCTGGCCTGGGTGGCGGAGGCTTCTGGCTGTTGCATCGCGCCGCCGACGGGCTGCAGGTCATGGTCGACGGACGCGAGCGTGCACCGCTAGCGGCGCACCGCGATCTGTACCTCACCGCCGACGGCGAATTCGCACAGGAGCTGGCACTGAACGGCCCCTTGGCCGCGGCTATTCCCGGTACGCCCGCTGCGCTCTGCCACCTGGCCGAGCGCTACGGTCGGCTCGGGCTTGGCGTCACGCTTGCTTCGGCGATCCGCACCGCCCGCGAAGGTTTCGCGGTGGATGCGCGTTATCGGCAGCGGGCGGAGTGGCGGCTCGAGGTCTTGCGTGCGTCGGCCGCCGCGGCGCGCCAGTTTCTCGTGGATGCCCAGGTGCCTCCGCTCGGGCACCGGCTGACTCAGCCCGATCTCGCGGCGACCTTGGAGCGCATCGCCGAGCATGGCTGCGCCGCTTTCTATCAGGGGCCGTTCGCCGCGCGCATGGTCCGTGGGGTGCGTGAGGCTGGTGGGATCTGGACCCTCGAAGACCTCTCCCAGTATGCCGTGGTCGAGCGCAAACCGATCCAGGGCGACTATCAGGGCTGGCGCTTGGTCAGTGCACCGCCGCCATCGGCTGGCGGGGTGCTGCTGGTCGAAATGCTCAACATGCTTTCCGCGCTGCCCCAAGAGCAGCGGGGTGCCGCGCCGTCCGCGCATCTGCTCACAGAGGTGATGCGCCGGGCCTATCGGGACCGAGCGGCATACTTGGGCGACCCCGACGCCGTCCAAATGCCGCTCGCGCGTCTGACGGACGCCGACTATGCGGCCGGGCTGATTCGTGACTTCGACCCCCAGCGTGCGACGCCCAGCCGCCATGAGGCGAAGGACTGCGAGACGGGCCGTTCGGAAGGGCAAGACACGACGCATTTTTCCATCCTCGACCGGGCCGGCAATCGGGTCGCCGCGACGTTGAGCATCAACTACCCCTTCGGATCTGGCTTCGTGCCGCCGGGGACGGGTGTCCTGCTCAACGATGAGATGGACGACTTCTCCGCCCAGCCCGGTGTTCCGAACGCCTATGGTCTGGTCGGTGGCGAAGCCAATGCCATCGCGCCGGGCAAGCGCATGCTGTCGAGCATGTCGCCGAGCTTTCTCGAGTCGGAGGACGGCGTTGCGATCCTGGGCACGCCCGGCGGGAGCCGCATCATCACCATGGTGCTGCAGGCGATCCTCGCCGCGGTCGATCAAGCCCAGGTGAGCGAGTGGGTGGGGCGGCCCCGCATCCATCATCAGTATCAGCCCGATCGTCTCCAGGCCGAGCCGGGCGCGCTGACCCCGGCCGAGCAGGATGCACTGCGCGCGCTGGGGCATCGTCTCGACCTGCTGGATCGTCCCTACGGCAACATGCAAGCCGTCTTTTGGGACCGCCGCACGGGCCAGGTCGAGGCCGCGAGCGATCCGCGCGGCATCGGCAGCGCGCAAGTGCAATAGCCGCCCGGAATCGGGTCCAATCCATGGCTCGCCAGGCCAGCCGTACGTGAACAATTCCGAGGAAGATCTGTCAATGAAGCTCAAATCGCTCTTCACCGCAGTCATGGCTCTGGTCGCCGTGAGCTTTCTGGTGCTGCCCCATGAGGTGGATGCGAAGCGCTTCGGTGGGGGCTCGAGCTTGGGTAAGCAGTCATCCAGCTTTTCGCGCAAGGCGCAGCCTGCGCCTCCGCGACAGCAGCAGTCGACGCGCACGCAGCGCCCCATGAACGGGGCGCAGCCGCCGAGGCCAAGCGGCGCGAGCCGTTGGCTCGGCCCGCTCGCCGGTCTGGCGGCTGGCGGGCTGCTGGCCTCGCTGTTCATGGGGGATGCCTTCGAGGGCTTCCAGTTCTTTGATTTCCTGCTTGTTGCGCTGCTGATCTTGGGTGCGGTCCTGCTGTTCAAGATGCTCAGGCGCGGCGGCTCCAGGCCCATGACGGCGGCCTATGGTCACTCAGCGTCGGGTCCGGGTTATGCGCGTCTTGCCGCGGGCGCCGAGTCGTCGATGCAGGGCGGACTGGGAAGCGGCATGATGCCCTCCGGCCTGAGCGATCACGGCAGTGGTGTCGCGGGTGAGGACGAGACGCCGGCCTGGTTCGATGGTCCGGGCTTCATGGAAGCGGCCAAGCTGCACTTCATTCGCTTGCAGGCGGCCTGGGATCACGCAGATTTCCGCGACATCCGCGAGTACAGCACGCCCCAGCTCTTCGCCGAACTGCGGCGCGAGCGCGAGAAGACCGAGGGTACTCAGTTCACCGAGGTCGTGCGTCTCGATGCCGAGCTACTGGGAAGCGAGCGCGATGGCGACCTTGTGGTTGCAAGTGTGCTCTTCTCAGGCCTGATTCGCGAAGACGAGAGAGGCGTGGCCGAGCAGTTCAGCGAGATCTGGCACCTGCAGCACGACTGGGACACCCCTGACGGCGATTGGCTCATTGCCGGTATTCAGCAGACGTAAGTCTTAACCCTGCCCGCATCGCCCGATCTCTCCGTGCGGCCTCGATCTTCGTTCGGTCCAGCCGCACGACCGGTGGGAGCGGCGCCCCGCCGCGATCGCGCGCCCGTCGCCCGTCCCGGTGAGGCGCCGCTTCCACGTCGCATTGCCTGAAGGATGCGTGCCTGGGGAGGCGTCTTCGGGTGGGTCTTGCTGTCCGCCTAGCGCCGACCTATTCTTTCTGCGCCAAACTCGAGCCACACCCTCCCACGGTGCTGGCGACTCTGCGAATTTGGCGCGGAGTCTGCTGAATAGGCGCCGGCCCACCGCATAACTCCCAGCCGCTCATCCCTTTAATCAGGACACTGCTGACAGGAACTCAAGCCATGCTCGCGGCGGAACCCTCGGTCGAGGTCTTTCTGACACTCGGCCTCGTGATCTTGACACTTCTTTCCCTAAACCTGCTCGCGCTGACCTTGATCCGTTGGTTGATGCCAAAGCGCGCTCTGGAGTCGCGCGAACTCGCTGAGGCTGAGCTGCCCGAGGTCCTCGTTCAGCTGCCGCTCTACAACGAAGGCGAGCTGGTCGAGCGTATTCTGCGGGCGACCATGGCGCTGGATTGGCCGATCGACAGACTGCAGGTCCAGGTCCTCGACGACAGCACCGACGGCTCGCTCGCGTTGAGTCAGCGGGCGGTCGCCGCCGCGCGTCACCAGGGGTTGCGGGTCGAGTTGCTGCACCGGACTCAGCGCACGGCCTTCAAGGCAGGTGCCTTGGCCGAGGGGCTCGCGCGCTCCGCTGCGCCCTATGTTGCGATCTTCGATGCCGACTTCGCGCCGCCCCAGGAGTTTCTGCGCCAGACGGTCGGCGTGCTGAGCGCTGCAACGGACATGGCCTACGTCCAGGCCCGGTGGGACCACGTCAATCGCGACGAGAGTCTGCTCACCCGCGTTCAGGCTCGGCTGCTGGACTCGCATTTCCGCGTCGAGCAGGAGGCGCGTTGGCGACTCGGCCTCCCCGTGCCCTTCAATGGGACTTGTGGGCTTTGGCGGCGCGCAGCCATCGAGGACGCCGGGGGTTGGGAAGGGGATACGCTGACCGAGGATCTTGACCTCAGCCTGCGCGCTCGGCTGCGTGGTTGGCGCTCCGGTTATCTCCTGGATCTCAAGGTGCCTGGTGTGCTGCCCGTATCTGCGCGGGCTTGGCGCGTGCAGCAGTTTCGCTGGACCAAGGGCTTCGTGCAGTGTTTCATGAAGCTGATGCCGCGGATTTGGCGAAGCCCCGAGCTGCCCATCTGGCAACGATTGTTGATCAGCTTCCAGATTGGACAGCCGCTTGCATTCGTCGTTGGCGCCGCCTGTCTCTTGCTGGGGCTGCCCTTCATGGCGGGTGCCGCCGTTGCTGGTGAGACCATTGGCGCTGTTGCTGTCGTTGCCTCGATCCTCGGCTTCGCCGCGCCCATCATCTTCCTGACCTCCGCCGGCACAGGCGGCGGGCCGCGGAGGACCGCGGCCGAGGTCATGGGCGCCCTGGCCCTTACCAGCGGGCTGCTGCTCTCCAACGCCCGCGGCGGCCTGGAGGCATTGCTGGGCTATCGTACCGAGTTTGTCCGCACCCCGAAGACGCGTGACAGCGGGCGCTCGGCGAGATTACGGTGGAGTAACGGATTCATCGAGCTGGCGGCCGGGCTGGCGCTCTTGGGCTTCGTGCTTTGGGAGCAGCCATTTGCCGTGATCTATCTCGCCATGCTGATTGGTGGCTTGGTCGGCGTGGGCGCCATGCAGGTCCTCGACGGGGTGGCGCCGATCCGGCCGGTATGGCTACGTCGCTGAGGCTCCCGGATCGACGGCTTCGACCTTCCTGGAGCTTGCTGTCATCGGGCTCGGGGCTTGGCATACTGCCACTTTGTGCCGGTCCCATCGGCCCTGTGCGCGACACGCCGCCAGCGTGCTTGGAGGCTTGCCCTTGGTGAATGCCAGACGAGGGGCGACGAGATATCGAGTGTAACTTTGGGGTGCGTTGCTCTTCCAATGCCTTTCAAGCACCCTATAGCGTTCTGAGAGACGAGGAGTTCCCATTGCATGTCCGACAATTCTGAACTGAACGACTTGGTCGATGATGGCGCCAGGTCGAACCCCTTCAAAGGTTACGTCGTCGCGATTGGTGCGTCTGCGGGGGGGTTGGATGCATTGGAGCGCTTCTTCCAGGGGATTTCGGACGATACCGGCGCGGCCTTCGTGGTGGTGCAGCATCTCTCGCCCGACCACAAGAGCATGATGGGTAATCTGCTTGCCCGGCACACCTCCATGCAGGTGGTGACCGTCGAGCACGACATGCGCATCGAGGCCAATCGCGTACACCTGATCCCGCCTGCAAGTTTGATGACGGCGTCCGGAGACGTCTTGAGGCTGAGTCCGAAGAATCCGCGTGGGCTGACGCTGCCGATCGATCTCTTCTTCTCTTCGTTGGCACGGGAGTTCGGCAATCACGCCATCGGGGCCATCCTGTCCGGAACCGGCTCGGATGGGACCCGCGGCGCAGTCGCCATCAACGACGCCGGTGGTTTCTTGGTGGCACAGGAGCCGGAAACGGCCAAGTTCGACGGCATGCCGCGCAGTGTGATCGCGACCGGGCTGGTGGACGCTATTCTCCCGCCAGAGGAGATCGGCCCGCGTGTCATCGAGCATATCCATCAGAAGCCGTCGCTCAGGGTTCGACCGGCGGTGGCCACGACCGAGGTCGATCGCGACGGCGCGCACGAAGAGGTGATGCACTTACTGCAGCACGCGGGGGGCATCGATTTCCGCGAGTACAAGCCGGCCACGGTGATGCGCCGCATGGAGCGGCGCATGCAGGTACGGCAGACGCCCGATCTGCTCAACTATGTCCGCCTGCTCCGCGCTGATCGGGGCGAGCTGTCCACGCTGCGGCGCGAGCTGCTGATCCCGGTGACCAGCTTCTTCCGTGACCCGGATGCCTTCGAGGTGGTGGCGGAGACCGCGATCCGCACCATCGTTGCGGATCACTCGGGCGCCCAGCCGATGCGTGTTTGGGTTCCCGGCGTCGCCACTGGAGAGGAGGCCTACACCCTGGCGATCCTCTTTGCCGAGGCCTTCGAGCGCGCGCGGCGCTGGCCGAACTTCAAGCTCTTCGCGACCGACGTCGAGCCGCAAAACATCGAGGTCGCGGGCGCCGGTGTCTTCTCCGAGGCCATCACAGCCGAGATCTCACCGGAGCGGTTAGAGCGGTTCTTCATCAAGCGCGGCAATCATTTCGTCGTCAAGACGGATATCCGCCAAAGCATCGTCTTCGCCCGGCACAACCTGCTGGAAGATCCGCCCTTCACGCGCATGGACCTGGTCTCCTGCCGCAATCTGCTCATTTACTTTCGGCCCCAAGCCCAAGAGCGTGCGCTGCGTCGGCTGCAGTATGCCTTGGCCCCTGGCGGATTCCTTTTCCTGGGGCCGAGCGAGTCCATTGCGAATATGCATACCGACTTCACTGCGGTCAGCTCAAAGCACAAGCTCTATCGCATCTTGCGCCACGTCGCGCTTCCCTTGGACTCCGGGAGCAGTTCGCGGGCGCGGCAATCGCTCACGCAAGTGCTCCCGCGCACCAGTCTGCGCGCACAAGGGGTCTCGACCGACGCGGCGGCGATCGAGGCGGCCCAGGTCCAGTTGCTTCATGACTATGCGCCGACGAGTCTGCTGCTCAATCAGCGCCATGACTTGCTGCACGTCTTCGGCGAGGTGGGCTCCTTCCTGCGCATCGCCGAGGGCAGCGTGAGCCTGGACCTGGCCAGACTCCTGCCCAGCTCTCTGGTCGCGGTCGCCAAGGCCTTGCTGTTCAAGGCGGCGCGCGATCGGGCCCCACTGCGCTCCGAGCCCATGTCGGTGACCTTGCCGCATGAACGCGTCGAGCATATCCGTCTCGTTGCGCGGCCGGTCGAGGCGCGGCAAGGGGAGCTTCACTTGCTGCTGTCCTTTGAGCCCGAGGCGGTGCCCGAGCCCTCGCTCGTGATCGCGGGTGACGCCGATGCGGCGCGCCTGTCTGTGGGTGCAGGCCGGTCTACGATCGAGACCATTAGTTTGGATCGGGAGACCACGCAGCGTCTCGAGAATCTGGAGCGCGAGCTGGCCGCGACGCGGGAGAGTCTCCAGGCTACGATCGAAGAGCTGGAGACCGCGAACGAGGAGCTTCAAGCCACGAATGAAGAGCTGATGGCCTCCAACGAAGAGCTGCAGAGTTCGAATGAGGAACTGCAGTCCGTCAATGAGGAACTCTATACGGTCAACGCCGAGAACCAGGAAAAGATCGAGATCCTCAATCGACTCAACGCGGACCTCGACGGGATGGCCAAGGCGGCCTCCATCGCGACGGTGTTCGTCGACGAGAAGCTGCGTCTGACGCGCTTCACCCCGGAGGCGACGATCCTTTTCAAGATCCGCGACGGCGATCTCGGTCGGCCCATCGACGATCTCACCAACCTGCTGCAGTACCCGGAGTTCATGCCGGAACTCAAGCGCACCATCGAGCGGGGCGAGATGCTCGAGCAGGAGATTCGTGCCGTCAACGACCGCTCTTATCTCTTGCGGGTGCTGCCCTATGCGGTCCGTGCCGGGGAGTCGCGTGGCGCCGTGGCGACCTTCGTCGATATCACCTCGCTACGGGACGTCGAACAACTTCAGGCCGTGCTCGACTCCTTGCCTGAGCACGTTGCCGTTCTGGATGCGAACGGCCTGGTGAAGATGGTGAATCGGTCCTGGCTTGAGTTTGAGCGCGAGAGCGGACGCTCGAATGCCGCGGAGACGGTTGTGGGCGCGGATTACCTGACCCTGTGCGAGTCCGGCTTTCTCGCAAAAGAGGGACATGCCGCCGAGGTGCTTGCGGGCATCAAGGCTGTGCTGCGGGGTGAGTCGTCGGCCTTCAGCACCGAGTATTCCGCTGAGACGCCCGACGGCCAGCGCTGTCGCCGTCTCATGCGTGTGGCGACAGTGGACCAACCAACCGCTAGGGCCGTGGTCAGCCATATCGATATCACCCAGTGGTCCAATGAAGAAGACGCATAGACCTGCTCCAAGCGCGCGGTCGGTGGGAGCGGCGCCCCGCCGCGACGGGCGCGCGATCGCGACGGGGCGTCGCTCCCAGGTCGCTTTGCTTGAAGGCCTGTAGTGGCTTCGCGCGCTCTGCGGTTCAAGCGATCTTGGTAGGCTGATCGGCAGTGCGCGCTCGCTTGATCGCCGCGAGCAGCCGTTGCACGAATGCCGGGCCTTGATAGATGAATCCGGTGTAGATCTGCACCAGATCGGCACCGGCCTCGAGCTTGGCGATCGCGCCTTGCGGATCCATCACGCCACCAACGCCGACCAGGACCGGCTCGGGTCCGATCGCGGCCCGCACCTGACCCAAGAGGGCGGTGCTGCGCTCGAGGAGGGGACGTCCCGAGAGTCCGCCACTGAGCCCTTCCGTCGAACTCTCCAGGCCTTCGAAGCGAATGGTCGTGTTGGTGAGGATGAGCCCTGCCGCACCTGCGCCGAGAGCGGCCCGAGCGCAATCGATGGCGTCTTCGTCCGTCAGATCCGGGGCGAGCTTCAGCAGGATTGGGCGGGGCTTGGCGAGCCGCTGATTCGGCGCCTGGATGGCGTCGAGGATGCGCGCGACCTCGTCGACCCGCTGGAGATCACGCAGACCTGGCGTGTTCGGGCTCGAGACATTGACGACGACATAATCCGCCAGCGCGCCGAGCTGTTCGAAGCTGCGTCGATAATCGTCGGCAGCCTGCTCGGGCGGCGTCACCTTGGACTTGCCGAGGTTGACGCCAAGCGGCACCTCTGGGAGGCCGCGCGCGCGCAGCCGCTCCAATCCGCGTGCCATGGCCTCCGCCCCCTGATTGTTGAATCCCATGCGGTTGACCAGGGCGCCGTCGCGCTCGAGCCGAAACAGCCTGGGCTTGGGGTTGCCCGGCTGCGCCAGGGCCGTCACCGTACCGACCTCGACGAAGCCGAAGCCCATGGCTTGCCAGGCTGGGATCGCGGTCCCGTTCTTGTCCAAGCCCGCCGCGAGCCCGATCGGATTGGGGAAATGCAGACCCATGGCTTCGACGCCGAGGCTCGGGTCGCGCGCGAGACGTGTCGACGCGAGTCGGCCGGAAAAGGTGCTCGACCATCGCGAGAGCAGCCCTAGGGCGAGGTCGTGCGCGGCCTCGGGATCCATGCGAAAGGCCAGTGGGCGGAGAAGGGGCCAGAGATCGGGCATTGTCATGCTGCGGATTTCCTTGTAGCGGCCGACTGCCTTGAGCTGGCACCCGGCAATGATCATGGTCTGCGTGGACCTCTATTGTCGCCGAATCCAGCTCAGGTGCTGGGTGGGACTAGAATCCTTGAGGGCGCAAAATGCTTGCAGATGAGTCAAATTTCGATGAAGCGTCCGACCATCCAAGCCCGTCGGTATCGGTATCGGTATCGGTATCGGTATCGGTATCGAACCGACGATCCCGATCCCGATACCGATACCGATTCCGATGGCATGACTCGTCGGTTTGAGGCGAAGCCTCGCTAGCATTAGGCGATTGCCCTGGGGCAGCGGGTGAATCGCCGGCTTTCCATCGCGATCCGTCGAGCGATGTCGGTGCTTCCTAATGCTATAGTTTGAGCCTTCCAATCTTTGCCATCCTTGGAGCCCCTTGCCATGGCTGCGAAAAAGATCCTGATGCTCGTCGGCGACTACGTCGAAGACTATGAGGCGATGGTGCCCTTTCAGATGCTGCAGATGGTCGGTCACAGCGTTCATACGGTCTGCCCCGGTAAGCTGCCGGGCGATTATGTCCGCACTGCCATCCACGACTTCGAGGGCGATCAGACCTACAGCGAGAAGCCTGGGCACAACTTTGCCATCAATGCGGATTTCGCCGCGGTCGAGCCCGCCAAGTACGATGCCCTGGTGATCCCGGGTGGGCGCGCGCCAGAGTATCTGCGACTGAACCCCAGGGTGATCGAGATCGTCCGGCACTTCGCCGCCGGCGATAAGCCGATCGCCTCCGTCTGCCATGGACAGCAGATCTTGGCGGCCGCCGGCGTCTTGGAGGGCAAGCGCTGCACGGCCTATCCCGCAGTGCGCCCGGAACTGGAGAGCGCTGGCGGCACCTGGTGCGAGGTCAACGAGGCGGTCTCCAATGCCTATGCCGACGGCAATCTGGTCACGGCGCCTGCTTGGCCGGCCCATCCAGCCTGGATCCGCAAGTTCCTCGAGGTGCTAGGCACACGCATCGAGCCCTGATAAGGGCATGCGCCATCGCGTCTTTGTCTACGGCACCCTGCTGCGCGGCGAGGTCAACCATGGCCTCCTCGTCGGCGCGGGCTTTCTCGGCGGCTTCCGCACGCGGCCCTGCTACAGTCTCTTCCTGCTCGGGGCCTACCCTGGGGTGGTCAAGGGCGGGCGGACGCAGATCCTCGGCGAGGTTTACGAGATCGATCGCGCCTGTCTGCGCCGGCTGGATCGGCTCGAGGACTATCCCAGGCTCTACGATCGGCAGCAGATCCAGACCCCCTATGGGCGCGCCTGGATCTATGTCTACCGGGGCAGTGTGGAGGGGTGTCGCGTGATTCGCGGGGGCGACTGGCGCGCCTTCGCGGCGGATCCAGACTCAGTGCGCGCGGCCGGCGTGCGCGCCGTGCGGGACGCCAAGACCTACGACTTTGGGAAGGCGGTCTGACCCATCCGGATCAGGCGTTTTCCGAGTGCCAATCGTTCGGTGCGGGGCTCATCCGAAGCCCCGCAGGATTCCAGTAACAGGAGACAGCATGTCCGAAGAAGGCCGTTTCACCATTCATTTGGAGCAGCGTGAAGGTTTCCAGATCAATGTGGCGTTCGATTGGAAGCGCGCCGCCGACCTGCTGATGGACGAGCCCCCGCCCTTGGGCGAGCAGCAGGGGCCCAACGCATCACGGGTGCTGGCCGCCGCCGCGGCCAACTGTCTGAGTGCGAGCTTGCTCTACTGCGTCTTCAAGGAGGAGCCGCCGGAAGACTGCCTCAAGGCGGAGGCGACCTGCATCATGATTCGCAACGCGCGCAAGCGTCTGCGCATCGGAGGGCTCGAGATCCGGCTCATCGTCGCCGACGTGGTCAAGGAGTCGGCCCGCTTCGGTCGCTGCAAGGCGCTGTTCGAGGACTTCTGCGTCGTCTCCGCGAGCATCCGTGAGGGGATTCCCATGAAGGTGACGGTCGTCGATCAGGCAGGTGAGGTTCTCCATCAATCCGAGTAACTGGCCCAAGGGAGGCTTGCTGAAGGCATGGCTGTGATCGCCGCCGAGCAAGGTCCGGCTCGGATCGCCCTGTCCGAAGTGCTGCATGAGGCCCTGTCGGAAATCGCTCTCGCGCCTGGACATCCCGTGCTGGTGATGGTTGGCGGGGCGTCGAACATCGCGCCTCGGGTCGCATCGCGTCTGCTTGCGGTGCTCGAGTGCGTGGCGCCTGTGCTGGATGACATGGGTGCCCTGGTCGTCGACGGCGGGACCGCCTTTGGCGTCATGGCGGCGATGGGGCAGGCAAGGCTCAGCTGCCGTGCGCGCTTTCCGCTTATTGGCGTCGCTGCGATCGGCACGGTCGCGCCGGACAGTCGGCCACAGCAGGCGCGTTGCGCGTGCGTCCTCGGCGCGCACGCACTTGCCGCGCAGGGCGGTGCCACTCTCGATCCCAATCACAGCCATTTTCTCTTGGTGCCCGGCGAGCGGTGGGGCGATGAGTCGCCCTGGATCCAGGCCGTCGCCCAGGCGCTTGCGCTGCGGCGAGGCTCGCTGACCCTGGTCGCCGCCGGTGGTGACATCACGCGTCTGGACGTTGCCTGCTCGCTGGCCGCGGCTCGGCCCTGCGTCGTCTTGGGCGGTTCGGGCGGGACCTCGGATCTGTTGGCCGCCTGGGTGCGCGGGGAGATCGGACCGCCTGGCCCCGAGCTGGCCGATGCCGATCACAGCTTGCTGCGGATCGTCGATTTGGACGATGCCGCGGAGACCTTGCCCTGCCTGCTGCGCGACGAGCTTGAGCGGGAGGCGGGTGCCTGATGTGGTTCGGGCGGCGCAAGGTCGTGGTGTGTGGCGCCGAGCCCTTGGCCAAGGAGGTGGCCGATAGCCTGGGTGCAGCCGGAATGGGCGTGCGCCTGCTCGGCGAGGACGCGATCCTGACGCTGAAGCCGATGCGAAACGGGATCCTGGTCCTGGCCGAGCCGGCTGAGCCAAGCCGCTTGGTTGCCGAGCTGATGCGGCGCTACGCGCGCCCGCCTGGCCGGGCGCGTCGCGCTCGGACGCGCCTGCTCGTCATGCACCGCGCCGATCCGCCGCCCGAACTTCCGGTTCCCGCTGCCGACTCTGGTCTCATCGTCGAGACCTTGGGTGTCGAGGGCCGTGCAGCGCGCGCCCTCTTGACCCGCTGGCCGTTGCACCTCGCCATGGACCCGATCTTCGGCCAGGTGCCGCACCTCCTGATCGCCGGTTTGGCCCCGCCGGCTAGAGCCTATCTGCTGCAGGCCCTGAGGTTGATCCACTATGGCGAGGGGCGCCCGCGGGTGACGGTGCTCAGCGCGAGCCCGGAACAAGACGCGGCTGCCTTCACGGCCGAGTATCCCCAAGCCCGAGCCATTGCGGACCTTGAGTTCGCGTCCCTGGATGCGCTGGACCTGAAGGATAGGCCCAAGGTGACCCTGGCGTTCGTGAGTCTTGGCGCGCCGGCCGCGCATGCCTTGTCGACCGCGCAGACCCTCGCCCGGGCCATCGAGCGGACACAGCAGGCGTCTCCGCCGATCCTGGTCGAGATTGGCGAGGCCGGGCCGACTGGGCGACTTGCGGACTGGGACGGCCAGCTGATCCCGGTTTCCTATCTCGGCGAGGTCTGCCGTCCCGAGGTCTTGCTCGAGGGTGCCGGCGATGCCGTCGCCCGCACCATCCATGAGCATTACTGCGACACCATCGCGGCCCAGGGGCGCGATCCCGGCAGCGAACCCGCCGGCAAGCCATGGGAACAGCTCGCCAGCTCCTACCGTCAGGCCAATCGCCATCAGGCCGATCACCTGCGGGCCAAGCTGGCCGTGACCGACTGCCGGGCCCTGCCAGAAGAGATGGTCGAGTCTTTCAGCTTCAGCCCGCTCGAGATCGAGCGGCTGGCGGTCATCGAGCATGAGCGCTGGGCCGCCGATCGTTATCTGAACGGCTGGAGCTTCGCGCCGGAGCGCGACAATGTCCGCAAGCACCACCCGCAGCTCATCCCCTATGCGGCGCTCTCCACGGCGATGAAGGATCTGGACAGGTTCGCGGTGCGCGGCGTCCCGACCCTGCTTGCGCGCTCGGGGCTCGGCGTCGTGCGCACGCTGATCGTCGCGCTGCCCGATCCGGCCCCGGGCACACAGCTCGATCACCAGGCCAGGGGCGCGATGCCGAGGGTGCTCGAGCGCCTGCGTCTGCGGTATCCGGACCGCGCACTGGTCTTCGCGGCGACCCTGGAGCATGCGGATGTGCGGCTGATGGTTCGGCAGGCGCTGGAGCGCGCCGAGGCCGAACTCATCTGGCTGCTGACTGGCCCCATCCCCAAGCTGCTCGATCGACAAGCGGATGAGGCCGCACGGACGGATGTGCTCGACCTGGCAGCCCTGGCCTCCCGTAGGGTCATGCTGGACGGCTCGGAGCAGCTGCAGCGATGGATCGGCGAGCGGGGCGAGATCGTCCTGCAATTGGGCAGTGAGCAGCCGCTCTCAGGTCCGTCCAAGCGGATCTCCATCTCGGCGCGGAGCGCCGCGCCGACCTGGACCTTCGAGTACTGAGCGCCATGTCGAGAGCGCGCAGCAGTCGCCCCATTCCCTCGGATGCGAGGACTGCGCCCCTCTTCTCCGGGGCGACTGGCTGGATCGAGCGGATCGGGCTGGGCGGGCTGGCCCTGGTGCGCTGTCTCGGGCTCTACGGCCTTATCCTCCTCGGCAAGGCGCGTCTCGACCTGCCCGCCTTTGCCGCGTCGCTGCGACAGGCTGGGCTCTCCATCCTCCCGGCCATCACCCTGGTCACCCTGGTGGTCGGTTTGATCCTGGGGCATCAGTCGCAGAGCATCTTGGCGCGGCTGGATCTGCCCGGACTGGTCTTGGCCTCCGGCGCCTACGCGGTGGTCATGGAGTTGGTGCCCATCTTGGTCGGTATCTTGGTCGCCGGACGGGCCGGTGTGGCGCTCGCGGTCCGTCAGGCGAGCCTTGCGGTCAGCGGTGAGATCGATGGCCTGCTGATCAATGGCATCGATCCCATCCGCTTCACCCTGGGGCCGGTGCTCCTGGCCATGCTGCTCATGAGCTTCGCCTTCACGGTTTGGGGCAGCCTGGTGACGCTCGCCACCGCTGGGCTCTGGCTCTGGGGAATGGCGGGTCTCTCCCCGGCGAGTTTGCTGGGCGCCTTTGGGCGTGCGCTGGCGCCCGGAGATCTCATCGAGGCCTTGCTCAAGCCCTTGCTCTTCTCCTTGTTGGTCGCGCTCATCGCGACCGTGAATGGGACCGCGGCCGGTCGCGATCCGGAGGGTATCAGTCAGGCCGCGACCCGGACGATGATCGGTGCGGTTGCGGCCATCTTGATCGCGGATCTCCTCATCGTGCTGTTCTTGCGGTAGTCGGCGGGAATAGGCGGTGATGCAAGCGACTCCAGGCGCCATCGCCGACGAGCCGGTGCTTGAGCTGAGTGGCGTCTATCAGCACGTCAAGGGTCAGATGGCGCTGAGCGACATCGCGCTGTCGGTGCCGCGCGGCGAGTGGCTGCTGGTTACTGGCCCCAATGGCGCGGGAAAGACCCTGCTGGCGCGTCTCCTGCTGGGGCTGGATCGCCCGTCAGCGGGTAGAATCCAACTTCTCGGTCGCGCGCTGGACGGACTCGAGGGTGACGCCCTCAAGCGGCTGCGCGCCGATGTCGGCGGGGTCTTGCAGGGCGGTTCCCTCTTGGAGAGCGCGACCGTGCTCGACAATCTTCTGCTGCCGCTGCGTGATGAGCCGCTCAGCCGCAGTGCCATGGCGCGCGCAGCCCGATTGGTGATGACATTGCTGAATCTGGACGGACTCGAGAATCAGGTGCCACGGGCACTCTCGCTGGGGCAAAGGCGCTTGGTGGAGCTGGCGCGCGCGCTGATTCGCGAGCCGAAGATCCTGGTATGGGACGGTTTTTCCGAGGGGCTGGATCTCCCCGCCATGCGCGAGACCCTGGGCGTGCTGAGCAATCTGAGCCGCAATCGCGGTCTGACGCTGGTCGCGACCGACAACCGGCCGGACATCCTGGGTGATGAGCCGCACCGCATCGCCGTGCTGGCGCGCGGGCGGCTGCTCTTCACTGGGACCGCCGATGAGCTGGAAGACGCGCGCGACACCAATCTCGCGCTGCGCGCGGCGCTGGCGGGGACCATCTGAGCATGAAGGACGGCTTTTCGGGCAAGCGGCTGGATCGGCTCTATTCGCCCCCGGAGATCGGCGCGCCAGGCAAGCGGCGCGTGCGGGCGCAGCGGCGCGACCTGCTGTTGGCGGGCGGTTTCGTGCTGGCGATGGCGGCTGTGGTCCTGGTGACCCTGGCCTTTCTGATGCCGAGTCTCTTTGGCAGGGCCTATCGGCTCAACGCCTATTTCGAGGACGCGCAGGGATTGGAGGTCGGGATGCAGATCCTCCAGGCCGGCTATGTGGTCGGCTTGGTCGAGGGCGTGCAGCCGCTCTTCCGCGTGGAGGGTGGCGCCAGCGATCCCTGCGGGATCTGGGATGAGGAGTTCGGTTTCGATCCCCCGAGACGGCCCTGTTTCCGGGCGACACTGCGGATCCAGCGTGACTGGCCGATTCCGGAGGACAGTGTCGCTCAGATCGGCTCCGAAGGTCTGCTCAAGGGCGACGCCATCAAGATCCTGCCGGGCAGATCGCCGCGACTCCTCGGCGACGGCCAGATCCTGCCGGTTCAGTGCCAAGAGCCGGACATCGTCTCCCGTCTCGGTGGGCTCTCAGATTCCGTTCGGACGCTGGTCGATGAGTCCATCGCCCCCGCGGTGCAAAGCCTCCACGCCCAGATCCGGACCATCGAGTTCCTGCTTGGCTCGGGCGATGAGCAGGGCGAGAACCGCGAGCGGCTTGCCGGTGCCTTCGAGAATCTGCAAATCCTATCGCAGCGGCTCCGTGATGCGGTCGATCCCAATGCGGTCGCCGACATTCTGTCCTCGGTGAAGACGATGTCGGATAACCTGGTGGTGATGACCTCGGAGCTGCGCGGCAGCACGGGCGATATCCAGAATGCGGTGACCAACTATGGCGATCTGGCGGCGGACGTGCGGGGATTGGTCAAGGAAAACAGGCCCGCGCTGCAGGAGTCGCTGGACGACGCACAGTATCTGCTGCAAGAACTCTCGGCGGCCCTAACGCCGATCTTGACCAACATCGAGGATGCGACTCGCGACTTGTCGGCCGTGACGCGCGAGCTGCGCAAGGATCCCAAGTCGCTTCTGAAGGATCGTGAGGTCGAGGAACGGACCCCCTGGTTTCGATGAGCGGAGGCACTTTGCAACCGAGAACAGGCCCTGAGCCGCCAGTGCTTCGAGCACTGATGACCGTCCTAGTCGTCGCCTTGGTCGGCGCCTGCGGGACTGCACCGCCGCTGCCGCGTGATCGCTACTATTCGCTCGCGCCAGATGTCCAGGCGCCAGTGGCAGGCCAGCGCGTTGCGGCGATCCTGCAGGTCAACGACCTTGCGGCACGGGGCTTCTTGGGCGGGCGGCAGATCCTCTACCGCTTCAATGATCAGCCGCTCGTCGTCGAGCGCTACGAAACCTATCTTTGGGAGGAGCCTGTCCCTCGGGCCTTTGCGGCCGTGCTGGTTAGCGCCATTCGTGATGCTGGGGTCTTTCGGCATGTGTTGATCCCGGCCGACCCCGCCAAGCCGGATCTGCTGCTCGGCGGCGAGGTCGAGCGCTTCGAGCATCGTCCAACGGACGCCCCGCCGCGGGTCTCGGCGAAGCTCAGCCTGTCGTTGGTCAGGACCGACGACCGCCGCTCGCTCTGGACGCGGCAGTACAGCGGCGACGAGCCGGTCTCCGCCGATACGCCGGACGCCATGGCGGAGGCCTTCAATCGGCTTGCCGGACGTCTCGCCGCAGAGGTTACGCGCGACCTGATCAGTTTGGGCGCCAAGCTGGGGCCGCGCACGGGATCTTGATTGGTGGTCGGTGGTCGGTGGTCGGTGGTCAGTTGTCAGTTGTCGGTTGTCAGTTGTCAGTTGTCAGTTGTCAGTTGTCAGTTATCAGAGCTTAGAAAGTGACCATCAACAACTTCCCCCCTTTCGCAAAGGGGGGCCAGGGGGGATTTCGGGCGGCATCGCTCGCATCGGGAAACAATTGATGAGCGCTTTCTTACTGGTCACTGGTCACTGGTCACTGGTCACTGGCCCCCGGTCCGCAGTTGGTCTCGATATTTGGCGGCTTCTTCGATTAGGGCGAGTCGGCTGCGTTCTCGGCCCCAGTGATCGATGAGCTTTGCATCCGTGCTCGGTGCTTCGCTCCAAAGCCGCCACAGGAGGGCTGCGTTGTTCCAGTAGCCGGCGACGATGGTGTTGCCGCTGGGGCCGAAGGTCGCGCTGGTGATGCCCCCGAGATCAGCATCCATCATGAGATAGGGCTCCAGCGGCAGCTTTCGCGCACGCCGTGGGCGCTTCCAGATGGCGAGGGTGCCGTCGCGCGAGGCGGTCATGATCCACTGTCCGTCCGGGCTGAAACTGGCCGAGGTGACGCGATTCTCATGCCCGCTGAGTTCTGCTAGCAGCTCTCCTTCGATGGACCAGAGGTGAGCCTTGGCTTCGAAGGCAGCGGTCACGAACGCCTTGGCGTCCGGAGAGAACTGCACGTCATAGAGACGTCCAGCGTTCGGGTTCACGTAGCGCGGCTTGCCGCAACGCTCGTCCTCCAGCGGGATCAATGAGGCGCGTCCGTCACGGCCCGCGGCGGCAAGCCAGCGTCCATCCGTCGAGAGGCTCAGGGCATAGATGGAGGACCGATGGACGTCCAGACTGCACAGGCTCGACCAGCGCCCATTGTCGGCCAGTCTGCTGACATGGAGTCCACCATCCGCATCGCCGATCGCCATCAGCACCCCGCCCGCGGCGGTCGGTGTCAGGGCCAGGGCTCGGGCCGCGCCATGGAGGCCGGCGAAGGCCTCCGGCAGCGCCCTGCTGGCGCACTGCTCGGCATCCCAGAGCCGGACCGGCTGCTTGGCGTCGCTGGAGGCGGTGACGAGCCAGCGCTCGTCCGGCGAGAAGGCGACCTGGTAGACATCCGGGCAGTCGCCGGCCCCTGTGTTCGCGCCAGTGTCGGCGCATGCCTTGGGGTCCGATGACACTTGGAGCCGACAGCTTTCACCGGTCGCCAGCTCCCAGAGCCTTGCTGTGCCGTCCGAGCTGGCGCTGGCGAGCCACCGATGGGACGGCGAGAAGGCGAGGTGCCGCACCCGGTCTTGATGACCGTCCAGGGTGCGCTCCTTGACGGGTGCTGCGGTCCCGCGCGCATAGCCCCAGAGGTCGATGCGGCCGTCATAGGACGCGGTCGCCACCATGAGCCTGGCGCCGTCGTCCGCGTTCGAGCCGCGATCGGCGATGGCGACGGATCTGACGTGGTCATCCTGAGGGAGTCGAAACGCGAGTCCATTCTCTGGTGTGATCGACCAAAGTCGTGCCGAGCCGTCTCGGCCCGAGGCCGTGATGATGCGCTGGCCGTCACGGGTGAAACCTGCCTTGGAGATGGCGGTGTCGTGGCTCAGGACGGCAACCGGCTTGCCCGTCTCCAGCTGCCAAAGCCGCGCGGTCTTGTCCTGAGAGACGCTCAGCACCAAGTGCTCGCCGAGATGCGGGTCGATGCGCGGGCTGATGCTGAGGTCATCGATCGCGAGATCGTGCTCGCCGAGGATCTCCGCATCGCCATCGGCGAGATCCCAGCGCACCAGTTGTCCGGTTCCGTCGCCAGCGACGATGGCGCTGCCGTCCGGGCTGAAGGCGAGCGCACGGACCGAGGATTCGTGGATCCGGACGCTGCGGTCGCCGCGTTTGATGCGTCCCAGGACGCTGAGCTGGACGCCTTGTCGGTCGAAGACGCGAATCTGCTCATCAAGGGTGGCCACGGCGATGCGCTGGCCATCCTGGCTGAAGACCGCGCGTCTTACCGGTCGGTCGAAACGGCCATCCGTCGGCAGGGTGCTCAGCTGCTCGCCATCGGCAGCGTCGAGCACCAGCACGCGCCCCGCCCTGGAGGCGACCAGGATACGCTTGCCGTCCGGACTCATGGCGAGGTTCCAGATCGCGTCTTCGGGAAAGACCTTGCGCCACTTGGTGTCGCCCGGTTTGGTCAGATCCAGGAGACAGAGCGCATCCTGTTTGGCTTCGGTTTCATAGGAGATCAGCAGGTAACGCCCCTCGGTATCCATTGCTGCATCGAAGCTTTCTGGCACGCCGCAGGGCCAGGTAGGCGGCTGGTCGGCCTTGGCCGGGAGCTGCCAGATACCAGAGATGCCCAGGCCCAGCGTCTTGGCCCCATTGCCTTGACCCGCGATGCGCAGGCTGTGGATCGGCAGCTCAGGCCCGGAGAGATCATCCTCGGGTCGGTAACGTCCGGCCGTCAGACGCCAGCGCTGGGCGCCGTGCTCGCGTGAGAAGGTGACCAGGGCCTCGCCGTCGTCACGGAAGGCGGGCGCAATCGGCTTGGCCTGCGCGCCGCCCGCTGGTTGGGCCATGGCGAGGAGCCGATTGCCCGCGATGGCGTTTGCGATGCGGTCGACGGCCGCTTCTGGAAGATAGGGGCCAGCGTCCCAGGCGAGACCCATGGCCCGCGGCGTGTTACCTCGATCGATGGCGATATCGGCCTCATGCAGCTGGCTGCGCTGGACGTTGAGCTTGGCCTCGTGGCGCGCGTCCCAGAGTGCATAGGTCGCCACGCTTGCGAAGAGGAGCAGCAGGCTGAGGGTCGATCCGATGGTCAAGCGGTTGCGTCGGCGCTCGAAGTGGATGAAGGACTTGGAGTGGTCGAGAAACTCTCGCTCCAGTGGCTCGAGTTCATCGGCGAAAGACTCGGCGAAACCTTGGGCTGCCGCGAAGCCGACCTCACCGAGCAGATACTCACGGTTGCAGTCCGTGCGTTTCCAGAGCTGGGCCTGGCGTGAGATCTGGCTGCGCAGCGCGAGCCTGCGTCGATTCTCGGGGTCCTTGAGCCAGGCTTGGATGGGCTGCCACTGCTCGATCAAGGCCGGATGGGACAGCTGAGCGGTGGGCTGGTAGTCGCCCCGCTGGGTGCTATGCGGGCGATCTGTCTCGCCGTTTCGGTCAGTCGACGGCGGGGCGTCCAAGAGGGCGTCGAGTCCTTCGGTCTTGTCCTTCAGCCGGAGGCGCGCCCACCATTCGTCCCGGGTCTGGACAAGGGCGTCCCGAAAGTAGCCGAGCAAGCCAAGTTCTGGCGTCGGGCAGGGCCTTGATCTCGCGGTGTCCTCGCGCGCCTCCGCGACGACGAGACGGGCGTCGATGAGCAGCGCCAGCAGCTCGCTGCAGCCGGGATCTCGGAGCAGGGTTGCGAGGTCCGCCGCGCGGGGCCGGGGATGCGGCCCGCCCGCGCCGTCGACACCAATGAGGGCGCGGCAGAGCCTGGGCAGCGCGGCGCGGCCGTCCGCGGTCAATGTCTCCCACAGCCTATCCGCAGTGCGCACAACGGATCCGCGGAGCCCGCCCAGGCGTCGATAATCTTGCAGCTTCAAGAGCGGTGTCTGCTCGCCTTCCTTCGTGCTCGCCAGCGCGCTTTCATAGAGATCGGTCAGTGTCTGCTCCAAGAGCGGGAGCCAATGGGGCGTGACGCTGGCATCCGCCTCCAGGGCATCGGCCAATCCGGTCTTGGTCGTGCTCCCTCGCTCTTCGTATTCGATACCGGCGACGCGGGCTGGGATCTCCAAGATCTGCCGGATCCGGCTGGGCGCGGGCGGTTCGAGTCGGTAGAAGCCCTGGGTATCCAGCGCATCCAAGGCTTGAGACATCACTTGCATCCGTGGTAGCAGATCACTCCGCACGGTGGCGATGACCCAGATGCCGTCCTGCCGGGCGAGCGCGGACATTGCCCTGAACAGCGCCTCCGCCGCGCCGGCGGCTTGTCCCTCGGCGCTGAGGAGGGGGTCGAGTGGATCCAGGATGATCGCGAGCTGAGGTCCGCTGTCTGTTCCCGTGAGGACGCCGCTGTGCTCGCGCTCCGCCTGGTCCAGCGCGGCGCGGATCTGCGCCGCTCCAACCTCCGGCTCGGTCGCCAGGAGACGCGCGAGCTGCTCGGCGTCCAGTCCCAGCTTGGACAGCGCGACACCCAGGGCCTTGGGGGCTTCCAGCGCGTGCGTCAGGGCGACGATGGGGTCCACGGCTGTCTGCAGATCGACGAGGCACCAACGGCAGCTCGAGAGGCCGGAGAAGAGGAAGGGGCGCACGAGATGGGGCAGCAGTCCGGCACGCACCAAGGAGGACTTGCCCGCGCCGCTGGGCCCGGTGATCAGGAGCGGGCCTTGTCGCTGGTTTCGCATGGCGTCGAGCTTGGCGATCAGGTCGCGCGTCTCGGTCTCGCGCCCGGTGAAGATACGCTCGTCGCTGATGTCGAAGGGCCGCCCCGCCCGGAAGGGGCTGCCGCGCCAATCGCTGGTCCCGGCCGCGAAACGGCGCTCCGCACTGATGCGGCGGTTGAGGAGCTTGCGCAGCTGGGTCTCGACCAGATCGCGAAAGGCCGCGTCGCTATCGAACTGGCGGAAGGCGCGCCGGAAGCTGCCGTCCGGATTGAAGAAATGCGCGCGGAAGAAGCCTTCGAGCCGCTCGCGATCCGAGACGGCACCGCGAATGGCTTCCGGGTTGTTGATGTCGACAAAGCGCGGGGAGGTCTTCTGATAGACCAGCACTTCTGGGGAGCCGTCGCGCGCCGAGGCCTCGATCGCATCGACGAACTCCCACTCCGTCCCGGTCATGCCGCCGTAGGGATCATCGGCCAGCGGGGTGCCGAGTCGAGTCCAGAGCATGACGATGACGATCTCGCATTCGGAAGGGCGCAGCAGCCCCGCTTGGAAGCTTCGTACCGCGGTCAGTGCCTCTTCTTCCCAGAGCACGGCCTGCAAATTGAAGTAGGGCAGATACTCTTGGGCCAGGGTGTGGATGACGTCCTTGAGGAGGGCGCGCTCGTGCTCGACATCCGACGGGGAGGAGATGAAGATCCGAACATTAGGCTCTGTCATGTCTTGGGCTCTGTCATGGCTTGTGCTGTCTGCCGGTGATGCTTGTTGTGGGCTTTGTTTGGGAGATGCCTTTAGAAAGTGTCCATCAACAACTTCCCCCCTTTCGCAAAGGGGGGCTAGGGGGGATTTCGGGCGGCATCGCTCGCAGCGGGAAATAATTGATGGGCGCTCTCTTAGCTTGAAGGCTTGCTCCTGTCCAGCACCCGGCAGCGGAGCGGACGCCGCGCCTGGCTGGGTTTCGCGAAGGCGATCGCATCCCCTGCCGACACAAAGCCGGAATCGCAGGGTACAATGCAATTTGGTTGTATCAGAGGTGATAAGTGCCTCTAGGGAGACGCGAAGTGGATGCGATTTCGGTATTCGGCCGGCTCGCGATTGGCTCGCTGGGTGTTCGCGTCGCTCTGTTTTCAAAGGCTCCAAGGGCCTAAGCATGTCGGGCCATGCATGGCCTCTGTCGGCGCGGTGGTGGATGGGCGCTCACTTGGTCATGGTGAGGCGACACGAGCGGGCGTATCACAGTCTCAGCGATGCTTTCGAACCGCGTGGCAATGGAAGAATGGCGACCCTGATTCGCGGAGGTGGCCGTCCTCATCGGCAGCTTCCCACCAATGGAGGAACCTGAAATGTTCCACCAAGAGACGGCCGATGCCGAGCATTTCGAGCAGGTCATCGTAGCGGCGGTCAGAAAGATCCTGACGCGACCTGATCAAGACGCCTTCCTGGACTGGGCGCGGACAAGCATCCCCGAGACCCTCGGGCTGATGGATGCCCATCTCGATCTGCTTGAGGTCCAGCGGCTTGCGACGCTGCTCGCGACCGTGATCTGGAACGCAACGCCTCAGCCAGCCAATGCCTTCCAGCCCGTTCCCATGGATGCCCCGGCCCCCGAGGCACCCTGCTCCTGTGGTTCGGGCCTTAGCTACGCGAGCTGCTGCGGCAATGTCGATGATATGCCGGAACTCTCCAGCGAGCTGATCTGGGAGATTCTCCTCGACGAGCTGCCGGAGGGCGCACTGCGCGAAGCGCTGGCGCTGGATGCGGTGCCAGGGCCCTTGCTTGCCAAGATCGCCGATCGCTGGCTGGATGATGACCGGCCGGGGCGCGTGGTCGCGCTCCTGGAGCCGCTCTTCGCGGGTCCGCTCGATGAGCTGAACGCCCGCTTCGAGCCAGCGCTCGACATCCTCTGCGATGCCTACGACAGACTCGACCATTGGCGCAAGAAGCGCGTCTTTCTCGACCGCGTCTGCAACGAGGGCAGCCGCGATTTGCAGGCGGCGGCTTGGCAGCGTCGCAGCACCATCCATATCGATGAAGGGGATTATGCCGAGGCCGAGAGCGCCTTCACGGCCGCATTGCGCAGTAATCCGGACAATCCCAGCACGGCCCTTCTGGAGATCACCCTGCTGGCGGCGCAGCACAAGGATTGGCTGGCGCGCGAGCGGGCGCGCTTTTGGCTCCATAAGCTGCGTCGTTTGGGCTACCGCGACGAGGGCTTCATGGACTTCCTCGAGCGGGCCGTGCTCGACCCCCAGGACGCCATGGTGAGCAGCCATGCGGACGTTCTGGATCCGGCGCTCGTGGATTTCACGGATTGGATGGCGGTGATCGCGGCGAGGCCGTTGCCACACTACGCACTGGCTGCGATCAAGGCGGCATCCAAGGCGTCCGCGCGGGTCGAGCAGCCCGATCTCTTCGACATTGACGATGCTGGCGCGGCGGCTAATGTCCGCGGTGTCCCCAAGACGAACCCGGCCGATCGACCCTCGGTCGGCTCCATGATGCCGCGGGGCCTTGCCGTGGCGCTGCGACCGCCGGCAAGGTCGCGCCAATCCGAGTCTTTTTGGCGAGCCCTCTATCCGGTCGGAAAGCCTGTATCGACGCAGTTAACACTGCAAGTCGGGGCCGATATGTGGGAGGACTCGACCTGGGTGGACTACCTGCTCGGTCATCCGGAGTTGGCGGATAGCCTGGATGTGCTCGATGATCTGGCCACGGCGCTCTACGAGCATCCGGAAAGCTCCTTGCCGTGGATTTCCCACGCCTTGCTTCGGCCGCTGCTGGATCGCGCCTGGGAGATCCTGCAGGCCGCGCTACCCGCCGATGACCCGCGTTTCCTGCCATGGTCCTGTAAGGTCAATCGGCCGGCACTGCGGCTACTGTTCCGACGCTACCTCTCGCAATCTCAAGAAGGGCAGCACGCTGACGCCATCGGGACGCTCGAGACGTTGCTGCGCCTCAATCCGCAGGATAATCATGGGGCGCGAGCCGAACTCATGAACCACTATCTGCGCGATGGCGAGGACGAGCGCGCCGTGGCCTTGGCGCAACGTTTCCCGGACGATCTGCTGGCCGATCTCGCCTACGGCGAGGTGCTGGCGCTCTATCGGCTGGGTCGTCAGGACCGCGCGCGCAGCGCGCTGAAGACGGCGATTCGACGCTTACCTCGGATTCCTCAATACTTGACGCGCAAGCGCATCAAACAGCCGCGTCTGAGCCCTCTGGGCGTGGCCCCTGGTGGAGACGACCAGGCCTGGCTGTATCGGGAGGCCATGCTGGACGTTTGGGCTGCCGAGCCAGGCATTTTGGCTTGGCTGAAGCGCTGTACGGTCAGATGATGCTCCACCGACCACAGGAGACTTAACGTGGAAGCACAGTATCGAATTATCTACTCGGGCAATCTGCTGCCTGGGCAGGAGCTTTCCGAGGTCGTACCGCGCCTCGCGAAGAAATTTCGCATGAAGGAAGAAACCGCTCGCGACCTCATTCTGAAGGGGGGCGGGCGGGTGCTGAAGCAGAATCTTGGCGCCGAGGACGCCGAGCGCTATCGGGCGGCAATGACCGCTGTCGGGCTGGTGATTACGATCGAGCCGCAGAATACGGTGGCCCCCCAGGAGGCTTCGCTATTGCGACCTTATGCCGAACCGACGGAGAAGCCCAAGCCGCTGGGGTTGGCGAAGCGCACGGAGCGCAGCGCCAAGCCGAGCCCCAAGTCCGATGGCAGTTGGTCGGTCTGTCCGAAATGCGGTGCGGCCGAGGTGTCGGATCTAACCGGTGTCTGTCAGGCCTGCGGTGTCGTGGTGGAGCGCTACTTGGAGTCACACGGCCAGTCTCAAGGGGCGGAGAGCGGCGCTCAGAATCCCTATGCACCGCCTGGGGCCGATCTGACTCCGCCTCTGCTGGAGAGCGGCGGCGAGGATAGGCTCTATCCGCCGAGAGCCGTCGAGGCGGGGCGTGGCTGGGGCTGGATCGCTGAGGCATGGGAACTGTTCAAGGATGCGCCCGGCGGTTGGATCGGTGCCCTGCTGCTCTTCTACCTCATCGTGATCCTACTCAGCATCGTGCCATTCGTTGGCAGCTTGGCGACGACCATCTTGGGACCGATGCTGACCGCTGGCCTCATCATGGGTGCGCACGCCCAGCATCAGGGTGAGGGCTTCTCTGTCAGCCGTCTCTTCGCTGGGATTTCTGAGAAGCCGGGTCCGCTCGCCTTGGTGGGTGTCGTCTACCTGCTCTTCGCGTTTCTCATCGTGATCATCATCGGTGGGCTTTTTGCCGTCATGATCGGCACGTCCGGGATGATGGCGCCTGGTGCGACCATGAATCCGTCGGACCTGGAGTCCATGGCGACAGCCCCGAGCTTCCTGCTGCCGGTCCTCTTTGCGCTGCTCTTGGGTATCCCCTTGGCCATGGCGATGTTCTTCGCCCCTGCGCTTGTCGCGCTGAACGATGTGCCCGTGCTCCAGGCATTCAAGCTGAGCTTCATGGGCTGTCTGAAGAACATCCTGCCGTTTCTGGTCTACGGCCTCGTCGCCTTGGTGCTGGTCATCGTGGCTATGCTGCCCTTGATGCTCGGCCTGCTCGTCGTGATGCCGTTGCTGACCATCGCCCTCTATACGGCGTACCGCGACATCTTCTATCGATAGTTGGCTCGCAAGCGCTCCGGGCGCTGTCGTCGTGCAGAACTCGGCGGGGTTGATCGCGCTAAGGTTTCGCGCCCTTGAGGCGCGTCATCAAGAGGCGCAGAGGCGCGGTGAGACGCCAGGAGGTGGATTGACGCAGGGCGTGGACTTCCTGGTGCGCGGACTCCAGCTCCCTCGTGCACTGTTGCAGTCGAGCATGCGCCTCGGCGAGCCGTTGGCGCAGCGCCTCGGCATCACTTTGGGCATTCCGAAGTGCGGCGGTTTGCTCCTCCAGGACCACGGCTTGGCGCTGCGCCGATTGCTCGGCCGCGATTCGACGGGAGCCTTGCCAGGCGACGAGGGCGCGCATCTCGGAGGGGCTCCAGGTCGCTTGCCATTTGGCGAAGGCGGCATCGAGCGATGGATCTACGAAAGGCGCATCGAGCGAATTCGACTGAGCAGTCGCTTGCGCCTGCCGCCTGACACGAACGCTCGAATGCGCAACGGGCAGGCATGCAGTACGACGTGAGAGCTGTACGAGAAAGTCCCACTCGTACCCATGGTCGAGCGATTCGTCGAAGCGGCATTGGCCCTCGATGAGCTTGCGGGCGATCAGAAAGCGCGAGAGTGAAACCTGGGCGCCGCCCCAAAGCTCGAATCGCTCGATCAGCTGGCCAGGGCTCGGCTGCGGAAGGTTGTCCGTGGGTGCGCCGCTAGCCTCATGCACGCTCGAATACCCGCAGCCCGTGCATCCCGAGGCGGCGAGCGCCTCCACCATGACGCTGATATGGTCCGGCTCGAGCACACTGTCGTCGGTCAAGATGGCGATGAAGTCGCCGTTGGCTGCGTCCAAGGCCTGGTTGAGCCATTGTGCTGGAGTCGGTTGGTCCTGGGTGCCCAGTTGACGGACAGGAAAGCGCTTGTCCCAGATTGGCGGCTCCCCTGGCGGCATCAAGATCTCGATGTTCGAGTAGGTTTGGATTGCAATCGAATCCAGCGTATCCGTAGGATGACCGTCTTTGCTGTCGGCGACGATGATGGAGACCAAGGGGGGCGTGGCCGCTTCCCTCGATCCGTTTTGGGTGTAGTAGATTCCCGGTCGGATCGCGCGGATCGGGTCGCGACGCAGTTCGTCCTGATCGAGTATCCGATAGGCCTCTGCGGCGCGCACCTTCGATGGCAGCGTGTAGGTGCGGTAGGCATTGAGCGCCAGGATGTGCTCGTCGTAGCGCTGCTGCGCGAGCTGGCTCGCGAAGCAGGCGATGGCGGCCTCTTTACGCTCGACCAGATCCGTGATGTCGAGGAGGCGATTTGGGTGCAGGGGAACGCCGATCTCGTACATCATCAGCCGTAAGGGCCGCGAGCAGCGACGGATGGCTTCCGCCGTTGCGAGCGCCAGTACGAAGTGATCCGGATGCATCTCCCACCAAGAGGGTGCGTAAACAAGCTCCGCTCGCTGTGCCTCGATGGCGGCGAGAATCCGGCGGATCAGCGGCTCGCCGTAAGCCAGCCCGCGATCGGGCAGCTCCCAGAATTCGAGGTTGTCGTAACCCAGCACCTTGGCGGCACAACGGCTCTCATGCTGTCGGGTCCGCGTCTGATGCGCTCGGTCCTGCGCACTGCCGAAGGCGCCGTCCGTGACGATGGCGACCTGGATTGGGTCGTTTGCTGCGACGTGCCGCATAATCGCCCCCCCGCAGCCGAGCACCTCGTCGTCGGGGTGGGGCGCTAGGATGAGGGCGCTTACGCCAGGCATGGATCTCTCGGCGGTGTACGGAACGAATTCGTGTTCGCGGATTCTCATTAGCTTTTAGGTGGTTGCTTTGATCAACTATTCGGTTTCTTGGTCTTCCGCTGAGCAAACGCGCGGGAGCGTCGCTCGCGATCCGCTGCAGGAGGGGCTGCTCGCCCATCGTTCGGGGGACCTGGAGAAAGCGATCTCAGGTTACACGAATGCCCTCAAGGCGCGGTCGAATCGCGTCATTGCATCCTTCAATCTGGGTGTCGCGCTGCTCGAATCTAGCTATTTGGCTGCCTCGATTCCGCATTTCAGGCGAGCCTACGAGCAAGATCCTGCATCCGAGACGTTCGCCTCGGCCTTGCTGTTCGATTTGGTGGAGCTGGGAAGGGTCGATGAGGCCCTCGGGTTCGTTGCGTCACTCCAGGACAACGGCCGCATCGGCGATCTCGCCGCAGGTTGGCGTCCGGCCTTGGAGCGGCTGAGCTCTGGCGGCGATGCCAGCGCAAACCCTTTCGAGCCGCCAGTCACCCTGGATGCCGCTGCTGAGCTTCCAGACCGGTCTCCTGGGGGGAGTGTGGCAACGCCGCCGCAAACTTCGATGCAGGCGGAATTTGCGCAAGCCATCAAGTGCTATCAAGCGGGTCGGTTCGCTGAGCTGGTCGATGTCCTAGAGCCACAGCTGAAGCAGCACCCCGAGTGGGGGGAAGCTTACCACTTGCTGGGCTTGAGCTGGCTTTCGCGAGGTGATTTCGTGCAAGCTGCAGCATTGCTGCACCGCGCGGCTGACTTGCTCTCTGGTCGCGCGGAGGTTTGGGACCATCTCGGCGTTGCCTTGGCGCGCAAAGGGGACTCGACAGGAGCGCGCGACGCTTTCGAGCGCTCTCTCGCCCTCGACCCGCTGCGTGCGGAGACGTGGAACAACCTGGCAGACGCGGCCAGGATGCGTGGCTGTCCCAAGGAGGCGTTCGAATGTGCGCTGCGTGCGGTCAAGCTGGCTCCAACGCTGAAGCCCGCTTCCGCCTACCTGATTCAGAGTGCATACGAGGCGGATCAGGATGCGCCCGTGCACTCGGGGGCTTTGGCTAAGGGCGATCCCTTGCTGCCAGTGGCTATCCGCGAGGCGCGTGCCTTGGCTCGCCGCGGCTCGGAGCTTGTAGCCCATGTCGTCGAACTCTTGATGCAGATTGGGCACTATGCCGAGGCGAAGGAGATTCTTGAGCGAGAGATTGGGGTTGAGCGAGATCCTCCGCCCAAGCTGCTTGCCCAGTTGGTGACAGCGCAGCGTTATCTTTGCGATTGGCGTGACTTGGATGGTCGCGAAGTGAAGCTCTGCGAGCAGGTCCGCGAGGGTAATGCGTCAATCATCTCTCCTTTTTCAGCGCTTGCGGTCCGAGGGCTTAGCGCTGCCGATCTCCAGGCGGTCGCGCGAGTTTACGGTCAGAAGTATCGAGGATGGAGCGCCCGAGCGACTGAACTCGGGGATTCGGCTCCGCCGTCCAGCGCGAGACGGCTGAAAGTCGGGTACCTGTCCAACGACTTCTTTCAGCACGCGACCGCCTATCTGACAGCGGCACTCTTCGAACATCATGATCGCGACAAGCTCGAAGTTTTCGGCTATTCAACTGGGCCTGACGATGGTAGCGCGATGCGAACGCGGTTGCGCGAAGCCATCGAGCACTTCGTGGATATTTCCAGTCTGAATCATGTGCGGGCCGCTCAGCGGATTCGCGACGATGGGATCGATGTGCTGGTCGATCTGAAGGGCTATACAAGTAATAATCGCCTCGAGATCCTTGCGTTGCGTCCCTGTCCACTGCAGGTATCGTGGCTCGCGTTTCCCGGCGGGCTGGGGGTGCCCTTCATCGACTACCTGATTGCTGATCCGTTGATCGTTCCGCCCGAGCAGGCGACCTTTTATGATGAGGCGGTCGCCTACCTGCCCGATACCTACGCGCCTGTTGATCCTCACCGCTCAATCGCCGCTCAGCCGTCGCGCGAAGATGCAGGGCTTCCTGCCGATGTCTTCGTGTTCTGTTGTTTCAACGAGCCCTACAAGATTACGCCGGACGTCTTCGATCATTGGTGTAATCTCCTCCGAGCGATTCCTCAATCCGTGCTCTGGCTCTACGCGAGCCGGGAGGGTGTCAGCGAGGGTTTGCGGCGGGAGGCGGCTGCACGCGAGATTGCGCCGGAGCGACTCATCTTCGCATCGAAGCTCCCGCAGGCAGAGCACTTGGCGAGACTTGGTCTGGCAGACCTCTTTCTGGACACGCTCCCGGTTAATGCACACACAACGGCATCAGACGCGCTATCGGCAGGTGTCCCCGTGGTGACCTGTCTGGGTGGCACCTTCGCGTCACGCGTCGCGGCAAGCTTGCTCAAAGCGTCGGGCTTGGCGGAGTTGACGGTGCAGAATCTGTCGGACTATGAAATCCTCGCACGCGATTTGGCGACTGATCCGGCGCGCTTGACTGCGATCAGGCAAAAGCTCGTCGACGCTCGCGTGAAAGCCCCTTACTTCGATATTGCTCGCTTCGCGAGGAACATTGAGGGACTGTACCAGCGGATGTGGCGCAGGCAAATCGCTGGGGAGGCACCGACAATGCTTGACCCGATTGCCTGTCAAGCCGAGCGAAGTGACATCCCTGAGCGTTCCGCAGCAAATAAAGGCGGTTGTGCGAGGACTCACTGATCACAGAACATCCCAAGCACGGCGTGCTCAAGTTGGGCGCCCTTCTTAGCGATTGCGCCTTTTTATGTGCGGGTCCTGGACGTAGGCTGCTTCCAAAATGCCCCGTCAAGTTCGAGGTCGACACGCAGTATGCGCGATTATCGTATCGAAACAGCGTCCGCCGATGACGTGCCCGAGCTGATCGATCTGTTCGAGACCGTGTTCGGCGAGCGCAGAAGGCGCGAGACATGGCAGTGGAAGTTCCATGACAGCAAGGCCTTGTTGGGAGCGTTTAACGGGGCTCGATCGCTTGTCGCGCGGGACGCGTTGGGGCAGATCGTCGCGCACGCCGGGGCAGTCACTCTGCCAGGTGTTCATCGCGGCCGAATCATCCCTTTTGTTCAGGTTTGCGACGTCATGGTGCATCCCGCGCATCGCGGTGGGATCGGGCGGGCCAATCTGTTCACGCGCTTGCTGCGAGAGCTTTTGTCCCGCGCGGAGGCGGATCTACCGGGGTCGTTTCGCTATGGCTATCCAGGGCGGGGTCCATATCTGGTGGGTGAGCGGGCCGGTGTGTACGCGCAGATCGAAGTTGCCATGGAATCGGAGGTCGTTCCTCGAAAGTCGCGTTTCCACTTGTGGCGCGTCGCGCCGTTGCGTTGGGATGATGGCCGACTCGACAATTTTTGGCGCGCTAGAAACGCCGATTTGCCCTTGAGTCTGGTGCGTGATCGCCAATATCTCCAATGGCGGTATGCTTCATGTCCGCTTCGGACCTATCAACTTCTGGGAGTCTATCGCTTCGGCCGGCTCGTGGGATGGGTCGTCGCACGGTCCGATGGGGAGCGTTTTCTGCTGATAGATATTCTCTTACCGCAGTCTCTGCTGACCAAGGCGCTGCAAGCCGTGGCCTGGCATGTGCTCGACGGAGCGGCCGGCGGGGATGCTCGTGTCTGGCTGCCTCTGGGGTGGCGCGAGTGTTTCGACGCCGAGTTTAAGCAAACCCCGGTCGTGGCCGCACATATGTGCTGGGAGAGTGAATTCGAGACGCCGTATGCGAGAAGTACTCTCTACTACACCATGGGCGATGTTGATATCTTTTGACCCCCCGCGTCCGCTCGACGGCGAGTCCCCACGCGTCGCGCTCCTCCCATCCCGGGTGGGGCACGAGTTCAGGGCTCCCGCAGACCGGCATCCGGTGTGGCGACTTTTATGTCAACTGTTGCGTTGTTGCGACAATTGACTTGGTGGTCCGACTAGGAAACCGCAGTTGCAGGGTTTCGTCAGTGTTTTTACGGGCTTCGTCGCCTGCCTGAGCGTGGCGCGACGTCGCTTTTAATCGATCCTTGTGGGTTGACAACAACAATTTGTGGTGTAGACTCCTGATCGAGCCGCGAGCTAGCGTGGCATGCGTTTCAGATGTAGCGATGCGGCCTTGCTTTGCTACCGCCATTTCGGGTAGAGGTCAAAAATCCGAAATACGTTCAAAAACTCTAGTAGCTTATAGCGTGTGAATCACAGGAGAAATTCAGCAATGTTTGCAAAATCCACACTCGCATCCGCGGTTGCGGCGGCCATCGGCGCCTCGGCAGTCGGCATCCAAACCGCTCAGGCGGACAGCGTCTTCTTCCCGTATCTCGCGCTGAGCGAAACCGTTGCCTCGGTCGTGAGCGTCGTGAATACCGGACAGGCTGCTAACGAGCTGCACTACCGTCTCTACTACAAGAGCAAGGCCGCCGCCGAAGACAAGGCTGCTCCCTGCGTCGAGTTCGACGTGCGTCGTCCCACCAGCCCGAATGACATCCAGACGTTCGACGTCAGCGGCAAGTTCGGCTCCGAGACTCAGGGCGTACTGTTTAACGACCCGGGCATCAACAACGACTGGGGGACCGCTACCTTTGCTTTCGCCGCCACTCAGCTGCCGGCTCGCGCCTACCTCCTGGTTGACGACAACGACAGCAGCACCGGCGAAGACACCCTCAGCGGCGAAGTCTTCGTGTTCGAGTACGGCAGTGGCGCTGCGTGGGGCTACCAGGCCTATTCCAACGATGCGACTAATTACAACTACTCCGGCTACGCGTCCGAGTACGGCGCTCAGGTCAACCTGCTGCCGTTCGACGAATTCGAGACGGCATTCTTCGTAACTCCGGTCGGCGTCGACATGGCACCGAATGGTACTAGCAGCCTGGAAGCCACCATCTGGCTGGGCAGCGCCGGAACCACAGAGGTCTATGATCGCGACGAGAACCCGATCTCGGGTGCGCTGCCGGTCAACGTCGTCTGCGTTGGTCGCGTCGATGTCGAAGATCTGCTCAGCCCGATCACCTACGATACCCTGGAGCCGACCGGTGGTTGGGCGCAGGTTTATAACGAAGGTTCGGCTGCTGCTGGCGGAACCGGCGCTGTGGTTATCAAGCTCGAGTACAACATGGGTGATACCTTCAACGGTGAGCCCGTTGGCGGTACCTACAACAATGCCGAGATGATCGCGCCTATGTAAGAACGACCTCTTTGGTCGTCACTTCAGAGTTAGCGAAGAAGGCTTTGTGCTGATTCGCTGACTCGACGGTCATGATGCGATTCGAGGCCGCCTTCGGGCGGCCTCTTCTGTTGCACTTCCTGTCTTGGCCAGACCTGATTTCAAGGATGCTTGGTCGTCTTTTTTATTGCGGGGGACCTGCGTGAACATTCTAGGTTGGAGTACGAAGCACATGGCACGCCCGTTGTGCCTAGTCGGTAGTTTGGCCATTGCCTTTGCCGTCCAGGCCGCCGAGCCGGTCGAAGCCTTAACCGCGCATCCGCTGGGCGCTAAGAGTCAATGGGACTATCGTGTCGACGAAGGTGGTCGACTTTGGCTGGCCTACTACGACGCGAATCGCCGGCTTAGGCTCCGCTACCCGGATGGGCGCGAGCAGTCCTTCCAGCCGGAGGAGAGGGGGCAGGCGCCCTCGGGCCTCGGGCTAGAGGCGATGGGAGGTGGTGTCGATCTGCTTTGGCGCGACAAGATGCCGAAGAAGGGGCTCTATCTTGTTGACTCGACCCTTCCTGATATGTCGCCTCTCGAAATCGGAGCGGGTACGGAGCCTCTCGCCCGTATCCGGGCCGAAGCGGATGGAGCCGGTCTTCTTCACCTGCTCTGGTACGGTGAGGAGACGGGGGAGCCGACCGGCTCACCCTACAATCTTTACCATCGGACGTGGCATCGGTCGAGCGAAAGCCTCTCGCCTACGGAGCTCGTCATGCCGGGCATCTATCCGTCCATGGTGACGGATGAGACTGGCGGTGTCATGGTGTTTAGCTGGCTGCGAGACGCATCGCCTAAGCGTATCGTCGCGCGCTACCGGCCTGCGTCCGGCGGTGGTGAGGCGGATCAGGCGGGCTTTGGCCCGGCAGTGACCATCTCCGAAATAGCGACCATCGCCCCATTGCTCGAGTCGTTTCGCAGCGGGTCGCGGTGGTTTGTCCTTTGGGTTGGGCAATCTGGCGAGGAGCGAGCGGACTATCGACTGGAAGGTGCTTACTCGGACGACACCGGGAAGAGCTGGACTCGTTTTGGCTTCGAAGGACTTGAGGCTATGTCCATCGCTAGCCTGCAGCGTGCCGCGGACGGCTCGGGTCACATCATCCTCGCGATCTCGGCCCTTGAGCGAAAGGATGGCGTGAAATCGAAACGCGACGTCTTCCTTCTCCGCTCCGAGGACAATGGCACAACCTGGTCCAAGCCGGAACCTTTGCGTCGGCCAGCCCCGGCCGATGCAGGTGCGACGACTGACGGCAGCGTCGACCTTCGGGCGTTCCACGCCAAGGATCCTTCGGTCGCTTTTGGCTCCGAGCCCGGCCAAGTTGTGGTGGTTTGGGAAGATTGGCGCAATATTCGCGGATCACTCTACGCGAGCTTGTCCAAGGATTACGGTCGGACTTGGGCTGCTAGTAACGTGCGGTTGCCCGTTGATCCCGGCAAGAACTTTGGCATGGATGGCAAGCTGAACGGCATCTACAAGGACGGTAGTCACTTCGCAGTGCTTGCCGGTCGCTACGAGAATGACACCCTGAGCACTCGACAGATCGTGCGCGTTGGCCTCTCGTGGCCAGAACTGGCCGATTACACCGAGCCAGAGCCCGCCGATCTACCGACCAAAGCTGAGCGAGTCGAGGCGGTGCGCAAGCGTGCGCAAGCGTTCTGGACCGCCGTCATGAACGACGACTACAAGGATGCCTATGCCCTTCAGGATCCGTTTTTCAGGGCGCGTATGTCGATGCGGGACTATCTGACGAAGACCGGAATGATCAAGTACGAATCCGCAAAGATAGATAGCATCGATATCAATGGCGCAAGGGCGGAGCTGCAGGTGAAGCTGCGCGCATCCATCCCTTCGTACAAGCTTCCGACAACCGGTGAGGTCGTCAGCAAGCCGGAGAAAGAGGTAACGGTGAGCAGCGTGTGGCTGTGGGTCGATGGTGACTGGTACAAGGAGTTTCGTATCGAGTCCAAAGACATCGTCTTTACCGTCTACTAGCGCAATCGTACGGGCCGGGCTGCCAATGGGGCCCGGACATCTCCGCACTAGGCGATCTTGTGCTGACTGCATTGGTGGCCTGCAGGCTCCAGCGACCAACGTCTGCTGAGGATCTCGGTCGTCAGGCCCTGCGCGCCATCCTTCCTTGCTTTCCAGCGAGCCCGGTCGTCAGCAACCTTGGCGTGTCTCCTGTCTCCTGGTCTTGCTGCATGACCCGTTATCTGGCGGCCCCAGAATGCGTCTCTTGATCTTTCATCTGGCATCGGTATTCGGCGGTGCCGAGCGCACGACGCAGAATCTCCTGAGACATCTGGACCGGGATGTCGTCAACCACGTCACCGTCGCTGCGCCTGCGGCGCTGCGTGACCTACTCGCGTCGCCCATGGATTCCTTCGTCGATACGGGCCCGTCTATCAAAAGGGGCTGGTATTCGACTCCCAGCGACCTCCTAGAAGACGTTCGTGCAAGCGCGCGGCTAATAGATCAATCACAGCCGGATCTAATCCTCGGCATGATGCACTACTCCGCGGCACTTGCTGTCTTGGGGGCTCGGGCCGCGAGCGTATCGACCAAGACCGTGGCGAGCTACCGTGGGCCGGTCTTCGAGCACATGCGTCGCTACGAGTCTGGACTGCGCCGCAATGTATTCCTCCGCTTCGCGGTCGGCGGTACGGCTCGGCTGGCGAATCGTGTGGTTGTGCCGTCGGAGGGGACCGCGCGGGAGCTGTCTCGTCGGTTCTTTGGCTCGCGCAGACGGACTGTCGTGATTGCGAATGGGATCGACAGCGATGCTGTCCGGACCGCAGCTCGAGAGTTGGCGCCAGAGCTTGAGCGACTTCCTCGGGGTCTGCCGCGCCTATGTGTTGCAGCGAGGCTGGCCCCCGAGAAAGACCTGTGGGTCCTATTGAGAGCCTTCAAACTCCTGCAAGAGCGGCAGCCAGCGGCCTTGATCGTGGTCGGCGAAGGTCCTGATCGGGATGCAATGGAGTCGCAAGTCGAGGAGTGGGGGTTGGCGGGGCGTGTCGTGTTCGTGGGCCATCGCTACAACGTCTACCCGTACATCGGGCGCGCACAACTCTATGTGCACACCTGTCAGTTCGAAGGGTTTGGCTATACGATGCTCGAAGCCATGGCTTGCGGGACTCCGGTGATTGCGACGGACTGTCCCTATGGACCTAGGGAAGTCATTGGCCAGAACCATTTTGGCGTCTTGACCCCGCCTGGCGATGTGTCCGCTCTCGCGGACGCGATCGCGACATTGCTGGCGGATCCGGCGAAGCTGCAGAGGCTCTCGATGCTTGGGCGAGACCGCGCCGAGCAGTTGTCCATTTCGCGTATGGTTAGATCATATGAATCGGTTTTCACCTCGCTACACCCTGGGCACGCTTAACGAGTCAGACTCGATCTGGCTTATGTGGTCAGCGTCTTAGCTTCGGCCAAGGAGATTCACGTGGCCCTGCTCGCTCGTCGAATATTGGGAAGGTGGCGCCTGCCATTGAGCCTTCTTGTCGCGGTGCTCGGCGCCGGGCTCTGTCTGCTCGCATTTCTGTGGCTCGTCCAGCTCTCGACCGCTGCTCCGGTCTTGGTCCTCGCGGGCGGCGATCTTCAACTCGTTGCGGGAAAAGGTCGCGACAGCGCCAATGGCGTAACCGTCTTTGCGGCTTCCCCAAACAGAATCGTCACCGTCCAAGCGGCCGTGCGCCCATTTTCCGCTGACCAGTACGATCAGCTCAGCTGGAAGATCCAAGGTTTGCAGCATGGTCAAGAGCTTCGGCTGATTTGGTCGACCGCTGCGAGTCCGAAGCAAGTCCAGGATCGCCTACTCGCTGCAGAAGAACGCTCCAGCAGTCAGATCGACTTGAAGGCCGACCCTGATTGGTGCGGAAAGATTGTGGCGATTGGCCTCGTTATCGTGGGTGAGCTGAAAGGCCCGCTTGAAGTCGAGCGCTTGGAGCTGTCGCGCGATTCTGCACAGGATGTGCGTGACTTGTTTAAGCGCATCGAAAATGATTGGAGCCGCGACCCTGGTTGGACCAGCCGATCGATCAACTTCGCGTCCACCGGTACGCCATTTACGGGGTTTTCTCCCGTGGTGCTCGTTGCTCTCTGGTCTGGCTTTGCGAGCCTCGTCTTTTTCGGGTTGAATCCCTCGTGGCGCAGGCGCACGAGTTTGGCGCCCTATTTGATGATTTGGCTGGCGGGCTGGGCGCTCTTAGATCTCCGCTGGCAAGGCATGCTTTGGGATCGGCTGGCTCACGCCCAAACGCTCTACGCAGACAAGACGCAGCCGGAGCGATGGATGTCGAGCCGGGACCGGGCGTTCTATCCCTTTGTGGAATCTATCCGAGGATGTCTCCCGGATGATCCTGCCAGGATTCTGATGCTCTCCTCCGAGGCGGACGCCTATGGGCCGAGTCGGCTCAAGTATCATCTTCTGCCTCACAATGTTTGGCTGGGTGAGACACCTGACCCGAGCGCCAGGCTCGCAGAGGGTGACTACCTTCTGATCTTGCGTCCAGCGGTATCAAGTCAGAAGGATTTGCGAGGAGCAATCAGCCGGCTGCTTTCGGGGCAATTGAATGCCCGTCGTGTCTGCGCGGATCCGCGCTTCGGTGATCTGTTTGCGATCGAGAGGAGGTCGTGACGATGGGGTGGGGTGGTGTGGTTCTGGCGATACTGATCCCGTGGCTCAGCGGTATCGTCTGGATGCGCCTCTTTCTCGGAGCCGGACGGGCTGCCGTTTGGCCGATCTCCCTTGGGTATGGCTATTTCCTGGCAGCATTTGTCAGTGTGGTCTTGCTCCGATTGCTCTCCCCACTAGGCCTGCCGGTGGCCTTCTGGTCATCAATGATGGCGCTTGGGCTGCTCGCTCTGCTCGGCGTGCGACGACTTTGGCGTGGCTGGCCTGTTGGCTTCGGTGCGCTGCCACGTCCAAAAGCGCTGTCCTGGCAAGGCTTTGTCTACATCGGCCTACTCGCCTGGCTCCTCGCGCGCTTTGGTGCCCTGGCGTTGGAGATTTGGTGGGAGCCGCTGACGCCATGGGATGCGTGGACGACTTGGGCGCTCCGGGCCAAAGCGTGGTCAGAGATCGGGTGGCTAGCTCCTTTTGTATCGCCAGCGGATTGGCTCCAAGATCCATCGGGCCATTCTTATACGATTGCCGCTTGGCGATATCCCGACACGATCTCACTGCTGGCGCTTTGGCCGACACTTGGTTACGGGAGCTGGAGCGAAACGGCGGCGAACTTGCCCTGGCTGGGCTGCATTTTGGCCCTTGGTCTTGGCTTTTATGGCCAGGCTCGCGCATGGGGAGCCGAACCGCTGCCTAGTTTGGTTGCGACATGGACGCTTCTCTCGTTGCCGTTGCTGGATACTCAAGTCGCGCTGGCAGGCTATGCCGATATCTGGATGGCGAGCGTATTCGGTCTGGGGGCGATCGCACTTTTTCAGTGGGTGCGGAGTGGGGATTCCCGTCAGGCAATCCTGGCGCTGGGCTTTGCGCTCTTCAGTCCGCTGCTCAAGGCTGAGGGCCTTGTTTGGGCAATCCTTCTTGTTCCGGCGCTTCTTGCAGCCACGCTGAGCGCGCGCTCGGCTGCTCTCTTGGCTGTTGCGGCGACAATCGGCCCTGTGTTGGTCGTCGCTGCGGGGGGGCTCGCGCTGACGCTCCCTTGGATTGGATCCATCGAGCTATCGTCGAGCCAGATCAAAATCTCTATGCTCGGCCAGTTCGAGCTTGGCTTCCACGATAGCTGGGCGCCAACGGCAAACAGCCTACTGGTCTACGGAAATTGGCATCTGCTTGGATATCTGCTGTTTCCCGCGATTGCCGTTGGCATGTTCACGCTCGCCAAAAACCTGGGTAAGCGCTGGCTATGGGCGCAGCTGGCGCTTGTGCTCGGAAGCGTGATTGCTCTCTTCTTTCTGTTTTTCATGACAGATGCCTACCGCTGGGCAGAGCAAGGAACCAGCATTGGCCGGTTGCTTTTGCACTTCATGCCGGTCTACGTATTCTATTTCCTTTGTCTATGGCTGGCTTGGGGTCAGGTTGGCGCTGAGCGAGAAACTGCCGACTCCCGCCAAACAAGCGTGGTGCACTCGGGATAAGCTCAAAGCCCGTCATGCCTTGCGCTTGGGCCAAGCATCTCTCGATAGAGGGCCGAAAATTTCTTGAGCGACCCGCGCGATTCCCAGCCTATCCATCAGCGCGGCCCGTCCCGTTGAGCCCAGCTCGCCTCGCCATGGTTGGTATCCCCGCAGCCTACTGACCGCAGCCGCAAGCGCGCCGGCATCGCCTGGTTCGATCAGGAGGCCATTGCCGGCATAGCGGGCCATCCAGCCCATGCCGGAGCCAGGGATGTCGCTGATCACTGTAGGCCTCGCAAAGCGCATGGCTTCTAATTTAACGAGTCCGAAAGCTCTGTTCGCTCTATTGAAGGCAGGCAGACGACGTCGCACGTCCTCTGCAGCGCGCTAAGCCGAAGTTTTACTGATGCGAAGCGTTATGTGATTGATCCTGGTGGTGTTTCGATAGAATCTGGGCGTATGCGTCTGACTAGAGGCGGATCTGCTGGATCAGATCGAGTGCTTGAGCCTGGTTGGCGTTGGGGGTGGTATCGGTTGGCGGGACTGTGAAACCACTTGTCCATGCTCAGGCTCTGGAGAAAGTGAAGCTGGAATTCCTGCCCGCTCTCGGTGCCGTGGTCGATAGTCCGGCATTGTGCGATCGGGGAGCATCCCACGCTCGATGACGAAATCCATGACGGCCTCGCTGCCTTCCCCTGTCTTCAGATTGGTGAAGACGAAAGGCCGCTCCCCGCGCATCCGGCGGCTGTCCTGCTCCATCACCTCCAGCGAGGCGCCGACGTGTGGTGCGAGGTCGATTTTGTTGATGACCAGGAGATCCGAGCGGGTGATGCCGGGTCCGCCTTTGCGCGGGATCTTCTCGCCCTCGGCGACGTCGATCACGTAGATGGTCAGGTCCGCCAGCTCCGGGCTGAACGTTGCGCTGAGGTTGTCGCCGCCGCTCTCGACGAAGACGACATCCAGGTTGGGGAACTGCTGCTGGAGGTCCTCGACCGCGGCCAGGTTCATCGAGGCGTCCTCGCGAATCGCGGTGTGCGGACAGCCGCCGGTCTCGACACCGACGATGCGCTCGGCCGGCAGCGCCTGGCTGCGGATCAGGAATTCGGCGTCCTCGCGCGTATAGATGTCGTTGGTCACCACGGCGATCTCAAAGCGGTCGCGCAGGCGTTTGCAGAGCAGGTCGAGCAGGGCGGTCTTGCCCGAGCCGACTGGACCGCCGACGCCGACGCGCAATGGGGTTTGACTCATCTGGGGCTCCTCATGATCGGAAGAGTCGGGTGTATTGGGTCTCATGCAGACTGCTGGCGATCGCGAGCGCGGGCGAGCTGGCGCCGATGGTGTCGTCGTCCAGTGCCAGTGCCGTCTCGACCGCTTTCGGAATACGTGCGAGCAGCCGTGACAGGGCCTGCTGGCCCTGGGTCTGGCCCAGTGGAATGCTCTTGACCGCCGCTAGGACCAGATTCTCCATCCAGCTCCAGCCGTAACCGAGCAGGGCCTGCCGCTGGTCGATGCCCCACTGGGCCGCGGCGTAGGCGAAGCCGGTGACTTGGGTGCGGGCGAGCAAGGGCTTGCGCTCGGCGGCGCCAGCCACGGCCAGGGAGACGAGCAGGTCGGCCAGGGCGCGACCGCGGTTGGTCTCTTCGCACCTGAGTTCATGGGTTTCGCGACTCGCCAGCAGCAGGGCGGACCAACTGCCCAGGGCCGCGTCATCCTGGCGGATGGAAGCGTCGTGCAGCCGGGCGAGCAGCGGCAGATCGACACCCGTCAGGGTGGTTTGAACCTGGTCGCCCAGCCAGTTCTCCAGCTCGGCGACGCTCGTCAGCCAGCCGTGCTCGACGGCCCATTCGAGACTCTGCGAATAGGTGAAAGCGCCAGTCGGCAGCGAGGGGCTGGCGAGATGCAGGAGCCGCAAGAGCGCCAGATCAGTCGCCATGCTGATGGTGGCCATGACCCGTATGACCGCCGTCATAGGCGCCTGGCTCGGGCTCGAAGGGTACCTGCTCCAGAGCGACGGTCAGGCCGAGACCGCGCAGCATCTCGTCTAGCACATGGTCGTGCTGGTAGCGGAGCATTCCAGGCTGAATCTGCAAGGCGACGTGGCGGTTGCCCAGGTGATAGCAGGCCCGCGCCAGCAAGAGCGGATCCTCGCAGCGGACCGAGGAGAGGGCCTCGGCTCCCGCCCTGACGCGTACCACGAGACCCTCGTCGGACACCAGACAGTCGCCATCACGCAGGGTGGAACTCCGTTCCAGCAGGATGCCCGCCTCTCGCCCGTCGTCGAGGTCGACGCGCAATCGACTCCGGACCCGTTGGTCGAGTGTCAGCGTGACGCTGACCTCGCTTTCGAGTGGCTGGTCGCTTTTTTGGACGAGACGGATCATGGATGTCCGCCCCTCCGCCGTGCTGGGCCAAGTCCAAGCGCCAGGCGTTGCCGGTCAGCGACTTGGGGGCTAGCATGCCCGCATGCCCTGCCTGGGTCGATTCGGATCTCCGCGCTACCGACGATTCGGCCCCAAGCGGATGCTTCCCGAACTCCTCCCGCGCCTCGGCTATCGATCACGCCCTGCCCGGCCAGGGTTGCGCGCGGTTTCTCGATCCCAATCACGGGGCAATCACGATGGCCAATCCGGTGCTCGACGACATCCTGGAGCGCTTGCGCGCGACTCAACGTGAACTCGACCAGGAACTCGACCGTCTGGTCGAGGAGGGTCGCGAGCGGTTTCGCTACAGCCTGCGGCGTGGCAAGGTCGTCTTCGAGCGCAACATGCGTAGCCTGCATCGCCAGCAGCGGATCAGTCTCTGGCGCTACCTGAGGCGGGCGCCCCTCGCCTACATCCTGACGGCTCCGCTGATCTACGGCGTGGCGCTTCCCATGTTGATTTTGGATTTCTCGCTCACCCTCTATCAGCAGGTGTGTTTTCGCGTCTATGGCATCCCCAGGGTCCGCCGCGCCGACTTTTTCGTGATCGACCGGCATCGCCTCGCCTATCTCAACCCCATCGAGAAGCTGAACTGCGTCTACTGCGGATACGGGAACCAGCTCATCGAATATGCCCGGGAAGTGGCGGGCCGCACCGAGCAGTACTGGTGTCCGATCAAGCACGCCCAACGGACCATGGATCCCCATGCCCGAGTCCAGTGTTTCTTCGGCTATGGCGACGCCGATGCCTATCGCCAGGAACTCAAGGCGCTGCGTCGGGATTGGGACGCGCATGGCAAAGACGTCTGATTTTCCGTTCATCAGCGTTCGGCTTCAGAAGAGGAAATACCGCTGCGCCATCGGCAGCACGGTGGCCGGCTCGCACACCAGCAGCTCGCCGTCCGCGCGGACCTGGTAGGTCTGTGGGTCGACTTCGATCTTTGGCAGATAATCGTTAAGCACCATGTCCTTCTTACCGAGATGGCGGCAGCCCTTGACCACGCCGATGTGGCTCTGCAGCCCGATGCTGTCCTGAACGCCAGCCGCGATGGCCGACTGCGACAGGAAGGTCATGCGGGTCGCCGTTCGCGCGCCGCCGAGCGCCCCGAACATGGGCCGGTAGTGGACCGGCTGTGGCGTCGGGATGGAGGCGTTGGGATCGCCCATGGGCGCAGCCACGATCATGCCGCCCTTGATGATAAGGCTCGGCTTGGCGCCGAAGAAGGCCGGCTTCCAGAGCACCAGGTCCGCCAGCTTGCCGACCTCGACCGAGCCGACCTCGTGGGCGATGCCGTGGGCGATGGCCGGGTTGATGCTGTATTTGGCGATATAGCGCCGGGCGCGCAGGTTGTCGTGCTCGGCCGGATCGCCCGCGAGGCTGCCGCGCTGGACCTTCATCTTGTGCGCGGTCTGCCAGGTGCGGGTGATGACCTCGCCGACGCGGCCCATCGCCTGGGAGTCGGAGGCGATCATCGAGAAGGCGCCAAGGTCGTGCAGGATGTCCTCGGCGGCGATGGTCTCGCGGCGGATGCGCGATTCGGCGAAGGCCACGTCCTCGGCGATGCTCGGGTCCAGGTGATGGCAGACCATGAGCATGTCCAGATGCTCGTCGACCGTGTTGACCGTATAGGGTCGGGTCGGATTGGTCGAGGAGGGCAGCACGTTGGGCTCGCCGCAGGCCTTGATGATGTCCGGCGCATGGCCGCCGCCGGCACCCTCGGTGTGGTAGGTGTGGATGGTCCGGCCCTTGAAGGCAGCCATGCTGTGCTCGACGAAGCCCGACTCGTTGAGCGTATCCGTGTGGATGGCGACCTGGACGTCCATCCGCTCGGCGACGTCCAGACAGCAGTCGATGGCGGCTGGTGTCGTGCCCCAGTCCTCGTGCAGCTTGAGCCCGATCGCTCCGGCTCGGACCTGTTCCTCCAGCGCCTGCGGCAGACTGGCGTTGCCCTTGCCGAGGAAGCCCAGGTTCATCGGCAGCGCATCGGCGGCCTGGAGCATGCGGTGGATGTTCCAGGGGCCCGGCGTGCAGGTGGTGGCGTTGGTGCCGGTCGCGGGACCCGTGCCTCCGCCGAGCATGGTGGTGACGCCGGACATGAGGGCGTCCTCGACCTGCTGCGGACAGATGAAATGGATGTGCGAGTCGATCCCGCCCGCGGTGAGGATCTGGCCCTCGCCGGCGATCGCCTCGGTGCCCGGTCCGACGACGATGTTCACGCCCGCCTGGGTATCCGGGTTCCCCGCCTTGCCGATGCCCGCGATGCGCCCGTCCTTGATGCCGATATCGGCCTTGACCACGCCCCAATGATCCAGAATCAGCGCGTTGGTGATGACGACATCGACCACCTCGGCGGCGACCCGTTGGGACTGTCCCATGCCGTCGCGGATGACCTTGCCGCCGCCGAACTTGACCTCGTCCCCATAGACCGTGTGGTCGCGCTCGACCTGGATCCACAGGTCAGAGTCTGCGAGCCGCACCCGGTCGCCCGTGGTCGGACCGTACATCTCCGCATAGGCCTGCCGGCCGATCTTTGCCATCGCTCAGTCTCCAGATGGGTTCGGAGCGAGCGCGAGCCCACTCCGAGAATCCGTGAAATCCGCATGCACGCCGTGCGACGAGGGGTGATCTCGATCGAGCTGCCAAAGGCGTTGCATCGAGTCGAGCCGCCAGGCGCTCAGCGACTGGTTGACGAACGCTCCTGCGCATGCAAACGCTCATGCACCCATCGCAAGACCAGATCGGTTTCGGAAACCTGCTCGCGCCGAGCCTCTGCCCGAAGCGCTGAGGCGTCTTCAGCCGACAGGGGAATGGAGACTTGCTCGGCACGCTGGAAGAGAGGTTCGCTGATCTCTGTCAGCTCATCTTCGAAATCTGTCAGGTCGTGGGTTTGCCAAAATTCGGCAAGCTCCGAAATCGAATCGGTTCTTGGCAGGTTGGTCATCGTCTTCTCCACTGCTGGTAACGCTGTTTCTCGCGGTTTGTCATTGGGCGGGCCGTCACCGGATAGCCGTTGCCATCAGGAAAGTGAATTACGATACAGAGAAGGTGCCTTCGACTATGCGTTTCCCCAAGAACATGATAGACCCGGTTAGGTCCCTCGGACTTGGCTCGCAGCACCAGCGACGGGCCGAAGCACACCTCTTCGAACTCATCAGGGCTGACGTCGTGTCTGGCGGTGTGATCGATTCGATCCTCCGGCCAGAGAAGCGCCGTGATCATTGAGCTGATGCGCCTTGCATCCACAACGACATGCGCTGGCTTGTGCGACAGGCAACTGGAGAAGGTCCCTTGTCGCTCATTGCGCGTCCCCGCTCACAGCGCACCCATCACCTTGGCATTGAAGCCATACACCTTGCGCGCCCCGGCATAGGCCACCAGCTCCACCTCGCGGCCCTGGCCGGGCTCGAAGCGCACGGCGGTGCCGGCGGGGATATTGAGCCGATAGCCGCGCGCCGTCTCGCGCTCGAACTGGAGCGCCGGGTTGGTCTCGTAGAAGTGGTAGTGGGAGCCGACCTGGATCGGCCGGTCGCCGGTGTTCTCGACGCGCAGGGTGAGGGTGTCGCGTCCAGCGTTGATCTCGATCTCGCCGGGGGCGGCGATGACTTCGCCTGGAATCATGGGTGACCTCCGCTAGTCGTTGTCAGACGATCGGTTCGTGCACGGTCACCAGCTTGGTGCCGTCCGGGAAGGTCGCCTCGACCTGGACCTCCGAGATCATCTCGGGCACGCCTTCCATCACGTCCTCGCGCGTCAGCAGGGTGCGGCCGTGGTCCATCAGCTCGGCGACGCTCCTGCCATCGCGGGCGCCCTCCAGGATGGCCGCGCTGATGAAGGCCATGGCCTCCGGATAATTGAGCTTGACGCCCCTGTCCTTGCGGCGCTCGGCCAACAGGGCGGCGGTGAACAGCAGCAGCTTGTCTTTTTCGCGGGGTGTGAGCTCCATGGCGGATCCTCGGACGGTCTCAGGTGGCCCAGATGCGGGGCGGGGTCGCGGGGCGGCCCAGCAACGCTGGACGAATACTAGCCCAGATTGCGGTCAGCTTGGCACGGACCTGGTCGGTTGTCTGGCCCAGGGCGCGGGCGACGAGCAGGTCGTCGATGCGGGTGATGCCGAGCAGGGTTCGGTCGTCGGGCGTGGCGGCCGAGCGGGCAAGCTGCAAGGTTTCTTCATCGGCGCCCGTCGCGATCAGCGTGCCGACGACCGGCATGCCGCGCAGACTGCTCGATCCGTCCAGGTCATCCGCGCCCTGGACGCGCAGGCGGTCCCACAGGAGCGGCTCGCCATCGCGGTCGATGCGGAGCTGGAGATCGGCTCGGCCGGACTCGAAGCGCTGCCTGTTGGCGGGGAGGCCGAGGCAACTGATCTCCCAGCCGATGAATCGGGCTGTAGCGCTCAGGTCGATCTGCGTGCTCAGCAGGGCATTGGCTCCCGGGAACAGGATGTTCTCCTGCGGGAGCCATTCGAGGCTCGCCCTGTCGGAGATGCGCAGAACCTGATGCTGCTCGGCGCTCGGCCCCAGACTGCGATAGAACTTGGCCGCACCCGGTGTCGTGAGCATGGCGGCGGCACCTTCCTCGACCTCCACCTTGATATGCAGCCGATCCCCGCCGACCAGGCCGCCTGGCGGGTGCAGCAGATAGAGGTGGCAGACATCGCCCTCGGGATAGAAGGGGCGCTGTACCTTCAGCGGGCCGCGGTGCCGTCGCTCGACCAGGCTGGTGCGCGAGCCGCGGCGGGCGAATCGGAGGGCGAGATTGGCTTCCCAGCCGTCTTGGGTGCCCTCTGAGTAGAGCGACGAGCTTGCTAGCTGCATTGCGAGTGTCAATGGATGCGGGGACTTGCGTGACTTCGCTTCATTGGTCGCTTCAATGGTTTGACACTCGCCGAGCACATCGAGTGTAGTAACATATCTACTTTAATCCGATTTGAGGTATCCGTCGTCATGATCACCACCATATCAAGCCGCGAGTTCAATCAGCATGCGAGCGACGCCAAGAAAGCCGCCACGAAGGGGCCTGTCTTCATTACGGACCGGGGCCGGCCCGCTCACGTGCTGCTCAGCATCGAAGATTACCAGCGCTTGGCTGGCGGTCAGGTGACCCTCGCCGCTGCCTTGGCGCAGAAAGACGCTCCTGATCTCGATTTCGAGCCGCCGCGCCTCGGCGATCTCTACCGTGCGGCTGATCTCAGCTGATGTTCGTCCTCGACACCAATGTCATTTCCGAGCTGCGCCGGCCCGACAAGGCGGACGCTCGCGTTCTGGCTTGGGCCTCATCGCAGCCTCTGACGGGATTCTTCATCTCCTCGATTACCCTTTTGGAGATCGAGCTTGGCGCGCCTTTGCTGGAGAGGCGTGACAAGGCCCAGGGTGCCGTGCTGCGCGCCTGGATCGATCGGCAGGTCTTGCCCAGCTTCGAGGGGCGCGTCTTGCCGATCGACATCGCCGTCGCGCAAGCCTGCGCGCAACTGCATGTGCCGGACCCGCGTCCCGATCGCGATGCGCTCATCGCTGCAACCGCCTTGGTGCACGGCATGACTGTCGTCACCCGAAATGTCTCGGATTTCGAGCCCATGGGCGTTCCGACGGTCAATCCTTGGGCGTGCGGCTGAAGCCACTACCTGCTCGGCTCGTCACACCGTCAGATACTCCCGAACCAGCCCCTCATCCAGCTCATCCATCTCCCCATTCGCGACCGCTCGGCCGCGATCCAGGATGCAAAACCGATCCGCCACCCGCCGTGCGAACGGCAGCTTCTGCTCCACCAGAATGACCGTCAGCCCCAGCTCTCGGTTGAGCTTGCGGATGATGTCGCCGATCTCCTGCACGATGTTGGGCTGAATGCCCTCCGTCGGCTCGTCGAGGATGAGGAGCTTGGGGTCGATGCCAAGCGCGCGGCCGATGGCGAGCTGCTGCTGCTGACCGCCGGAGAGGTCGCCGCCGCGCCGGCCGAGCATTTCCTTGAGCACGGGAAAGAGCTCGAAGATGAAGGGCGGGATCTCGCGCTTGCGGTCCGGACGCGCGGGCAGCCCGATGCGCAGGTTTTCTTCCACCGTCAGCAGCGGGAAGATCTGCCGGCCCTGGGGGACATAGCCGATTCCTAGGCCGGCGCGCTTCTCGGCCGATTGCCGCAGCAGGTCGACGTCACGATAGAACAGGCTCCCAGATGCCACGGGCAGCAGGCCCATGACGCACTGCAGCAGCGTGGTCTTGCCCACGCCGTTGCGCCCCATGATGCAGGTGCACTGGCCCTCGGGGACGTCCAGGTCGAGGTCCCAGAGTGTGTGGCTCTCGCCGTAGAATTGGTTGAGCCCCGCGATCTTCAGCATCTGCTCAGTGCCCATCGCCGCCTCCCAGATAGACCTCGATCACCCGCGGATCATTCTGCACCTCGTCCATGGTCCCCTCGGCGAGCACGCTGCCCTGGTGCAGCACCGTGACCTTGTTGGCGATGGAGCGGACGAAGTCCATGTCGTGCTCGACGACCACCACCGTATGCCGTCCGGCGAGCGACTTCAGCAGCTCGGCGGTACGGTCCATCTCTTGATGGGTCATCCCGGCGACCGGCTCGTCGACCAGCAGCAGGTGCGGGTCCTGCATCAGCAGCATGCCGATCTCCAGCCACTGCTTCTGGCCGTGGGACAGGGCGCCGGCGCGGCGAGCGCGATGCTCCTGCAGACCGATGGTCTCCAATACCCCATCAATGCGCTCATGCTGCTCGGGCGTCAGGCGGGCGAGCAGGGTTGGCCAGACGCGCTTGTCCGCGGCCATGGCCAGCTCCAGGTTTTCCATGACCGAGTGATGCTCGAAAACCGTGGGTTTCTGAAATTTGCGCCCAATGCCGAGGCTGGCGATCTCCGGCTCGCTCAGGCGCAACAGGTCGATGGACTGCCCGAACCAGGCGGTGCCGGTATCGGGCCGGGTCTTGCCGGTGATGATGTCCATCATGGTCGTCTTGCCGGCGCCGTTCGGCCCGATGATGCAGCGCAGCTCGCCCGCGTCGATGTAGAGGTTGAGGTGATTGATGGCACGGAAGCCATCGAAGGTCACCGAGATGTCCTCCAGGTAGAGGATGGTGCCGTGGCTGATGTCCAGCTCCAGCCCGGTCTTGGGGACCATGATCTCCCAGACCTGATCGCGGCGCATGGTGGTGCGCAGGGTGTCCAACGTCTTCATGCCGTCGCCTCCTTGCGGCGCAGCAGGCCGGCGATGCCCTGGGGCAGTAGCAGCGTCACCAGCACGAAGAGCCCACCCAGGGCGAACAGCCAGGCATCTGGCATGACGCCGGTGAGATAGGTCTTGCCGTAGTTCACCAGCAGCGCGCCGAGGACCGCGCCGTAGAGGGTCGCACGCCCGCCGATGGCCACCCAGACGACGATCTCGATCGAGTTGATGGGCGAGAACTCGCCCGGGTTGATGATGCCGACCTGAGGTACATAGAGCGCCCCGGCGATACCCGCCAGCACGGCCGAGAAGGTGAAGACCCAGAGCTTGAACCGCTCCACCCGATAGCCGATGAAGCGCGTCCGGCTCTCGGCGTCACGGATGGCGACGGTCACCCGCCCCAGCTTGGAGGTCACGATATAACGGCACGCCAGATAACCACCGACCACGGCCAGGGCGCTGGCGATGAAGAGCCCGACGCGCGTGGCGTCCGACTGAAGATCGAAGCCGAGCAGGTCCTTGAAGTCCGTCAGGCCGTTGTTGCCGCCGAAGCCCATCTCGTTGCGGAAGAAGGCCAGCATCAGGGCGTAGGTCAGCGCCTGGGTGATGATCGACAGATAGACCCCGGTCACGCGCGAGCGGAAGGCCAGCCAGCCGAAGACGAAGGCCAGCACCCCAGGCACCAGCATCACCATCAGCGCCGCGAACCAGAAGATGTCGAAACCCTGCCAGAACCAGGGCAACTCCTGCCAGTTGAGGAAGACCATGAAGTCTGGCAGCTCGGGGTTGCCGTAGACGCCGCGGTCGCCGATCTGGCGCATCAGGTACATACCCATGGCGTAGCCGCCGAGGGCGAAGAAGGCGCCGTGGCCCAGGCTTAGGATGCCCAGATAGCCCCACACCAGATCGACGGCGATGGCCAGCAGTGCATAGGTCAGATACTTGCCGAGCAACGTCACCGTGAAGGTCGAGACATGCAGCGGACTGTCCGCCGGGACGGCCAGATTGAGCACTGGCACCAGCAGGGTGGTGAGGGCGAGCAGCAGCAGGAAGATCTGCCCGCCGCGATCGAGATGGAGTGTGCCGAGTCGCATGGCTGATCAGCCCTCCGCCGCCCGGCCCTTTTGCGGGAAGAGTCCGCGCGGCCGCTTTTGGATGAAGAGGATGATGAAGATTAGGACCAGGATCTTCGCTAGCACGGCGCCGGCCCAGGGCTCCAGGATCTTGTTGACCACGCCGAGCGACATGCCCGCCACCAGGGTCCCCCAGAGATTCCCCACGCCCCCGAAGACCACGACCATGAAGGAGTCGATGATATAGGCTTGCCCCAGGTTGGGGCCGACATTGGTGAGCTGGCTCAGCGCCACGCCCGCAACGCCGGCGATCCCGGAGCCTAGCCCAAACGTCAGGGCATCGACCCGCGCGGAGCGCACCCCCATGGCGCGCGCCATGGCGCGGTTCTGGGAGACGGCCCGCACCTGCAATCCGAGCGAGGTCTTGCGCATCACCAGATAAAGCGCGGTGAAGACGATGAGGCAGAAGGCGATGATATACATGCGGTTCATGGTCAGCGACAGCACGCTGTTGATCTGCCAGGAGCCTGACATCCAATCCGGATTGGCGACTGGCACGTTTTGCGGCGAGATGAGGGTGCGCACCAGCTGCTGCAGGATGAGGCTGATACCGAAGGTCGCCAGCAGCGTCTCCAGCGGGCGTCCATAGAGGAAGCGGATCACGCCCCGCTCGATGAGGATGCCGACCGCGCCCGAGACCAGGAAGGCCGCCGGGATCGCCAGGAAGAGCGCGAGCCCGATGTGCCCGGGCATCAGCTGCTGGACGATATAGGCGGTATAGGCGCCGAGCATGATGAGTTCGCCGTGGGCCATGTTGATGACGCCCATGACGCCGAAGGTGATGGCCAGCCCGATGGCCGCCAGCACCAGGACCGAGCCGAGGCTCAGGCCGAAGAAGAGGGTCTCTGCGAAGCCGTAGAGGTCGCGTTTGAATTGGATGGCTTCCAGCACATGCTCGGCGGCGGCGCGGACCTCCGCATCCTGCTCTTGGCTCAGCAGGCGCTGGATGCCGCCCTGAACCGCCGGGTGCAGGTTGCCCTCCAACTGATCCAGTGCCTCGATGCGCCGCGCCGGCTCCTCCGCCTCGAGGTCGGCTAGCGCGATGGCGGCGGTCATGCCCTCGCGCACCTGGGCGTTCTTCTCCTCGCCGGCCAGGTCTCGCAGCAAGGCCAGGCTGTCCGCGTCCAGGCGGTCGAGCATCTCGTTCACCGCAGTGAGGCGCACGACGGCATCCGGGTGAGTCAGATTGAGCGTCGCGACGGCTGTGCGGAGCTGAGAACGCAGCCGATTATTGATGCGGATGCGCTTGAGGTCACGCTGTCCGGCGACTCCCGCCGCTGCCTGGGTCAAGGGATCGATCAGGTCGTAACCGGCGTCGCTGCGGGTCGCGATGAAGAGCCGGCCGTCTGCCTTGCGGAGGTAGAGGTCGGAATCCTGGAGCGCCGCGAGCAGGCCGACGGCGCGCGGGTCGCGGCTGCTGGCGACCAGGGTGACCCCTTCTTCGACCTGATCGTACTTATTCGTCTTGATCAGCTCGATGCCCTGCTCGAACTCGGCCGAGCCGGCCAGGGCGGCTTGGGCGAAAGCGCAGAGCGTGAGCGCTATGAGGAGCCAGAGACGCAGCGCCGACAGTGGGCTGCGAAGCAATCGGGTTGGCATACCGGAACCTCGAGCCGCAGGAGTTAGGAATGCGGCCCTGCTGGAGTTGGGTGACTGAGTGACCGGGACTCGTCGTGATAGGGGGGCGCCGCAAGTCGCTGCGGCGCCTTGCCGAGTGGCCTGGTAGCGTCAGCGGTCGTCAGTGAGTGCGTGCGTCAACGTCGTGAAGCAGGGCCTCGTCACCAGATGGACGCACCATCCTGACCACCGACCACCGACCACCGACCACCGACCACCGACCACTCAGTAATTCTGCCCCGAGCACTTCTTGGTGACGGTGTTGTAGTTGCCGCAGGAGATCGGCGGCGTCCAGTCGGCGATGATGTCCTTGCTGCCGGGCAGGAAGTCGGACCAGGCGTCGCCCGGGACCTCCTTTTCCGTCTCCCAGACCACGGCGAACTGACCGTCGTCCTGGATCTCGCCGATCAGCACCGGCTTGGTGATGTGATGGTTCTTGAGCATCACCGCCTTGCCGCCGGTGAGATTCGGGGTTTCGAGCCCGATGATGGCCTCGATCACCTTGTCGGTGTCCGTGCTGCCCGCCTTCTCGACCGCCTGGACCCAGAGATTGAAGCCGATGTAATGGGCCTCCATGGGATCGTTGGTCACGCGCTTGTCATCCTTGATGAAGCTGTGCCAGGAGTCGATGAAGGTCTCGTTTTCGGGTGTGTCGACGCTCATGAAGTAGTTCCAGGCCGCGAGGTGGCCGACCAGCGGCTTGGTGTCGATGCCGGAGAGTTCTTCCTCACCCACGGAGAAGGCGACGACCGGGATGTCCTCGGAGGAGATACCCTGGTTGCCAAGCTCCTTGTAGAAGGGCACGTTGGCGTCGCCGTTGATGGTCGAGACTACGGCGGTCTTCTTGCCTGCGGAGCCGAACTTCTTGATGTCGGAGACGATGCTCTGCCAGTCGGAGTGTCCGAAGGGCGTGTAGTTGATCATGATGTCCTCGTCCGCCACGCCCTTGGCCTTCAGGTAGGCCTCGAGGATCTTGTTGGTGGTGCGCGGATAGACGTAGTCGGTGCCCGCCAGGACCCAGCGCTTCACGCCCAGGTCGTCCATCAGATAGTCGACGGCCGGGATGGCCTGCTGGTTGGGCGCGGCGCCCGTGTAGAAAACGTTCTTGGACGACTCCTCGCCCTCGTACTGCACCGGATAGAAGAGCAGGCCGTTCAGCTCCTCGAAGACAGGCAGGACGGACTTGCGCGAGACCGAGGTCCAGCAGCCGAAGACGGCCGCCACCTTGTCCTTCTCGATCAGCTCGCGCGCCTTCTCGGCGAACAGCGGCCAGTTGGAGGCCGGGTCGACGACCACGGCTTCGAGCTGTTTGCCGAGCAGGCCGCCCTTCTTGTTCTGCTCGTCGATGAGCATCAGCATGGTGTCCTTCAGCGTGGTCTCGCTGATCGCCATGGTGCCGGAGAGCGAATGGAGGATGCCGACCTTGATGGTGTCGGCGGCGTTGGCGAGGGACGTGATACCGAATGACAGAGCGGCAGCCAGGGTGGCCGCCGACGCGATACGCTTAGTCTTGGTCATGTGTGCGAAGGACTCCCGAGACGTGGTTGAGGGGATCGATCGGGTTGTCGATAAGCAATTTATGTGCCATATAAGTTCACGGCGAGCACTGGTCTGGCGGCAGCGCCTCCGAATCTGTGAACAGGGTCGCAAATCTTGGAAGTCGTGCACCGATTTGGTGCTCATCGCCCACTGCCGCGCGCGGCAGTGGTGCGTGACCTGAGCGGGAGGTCCCGAAAGGGGCTTGGATGTGCTCTCTAATGCCGGCTGAGACAGAAGCGGCGGACCCTCTCGTGCCTCTCCGACAGTCGCTATAACCGCTCGGCGGAGAAGGTATCGCAGGCCGAGAGTTCTCCGGACTGCAGTCCTCGCTTGAACCAGCGCAGGCGTTGGGCGGAACTGCCGTGGGTGAAGCTGTCCGGCGTGACCGTACCGCGACTCTGGCGCTGGAGGCGGTCGTCACCGATCGCGGAGGCCGCGTTCAGCCCCTCCTCGACATCGCCTTGCTCCAAGATGTTGCGCGCCTTGTGCGCCCGGTTGGCCCAGAGTCCGGCGAAACAGTCGGCCTGCAGTTCGAGCCGCACGGAGAGCGCGTTCGCCTCGACCTTGCTGGAGCGCCGGCTCAGGGACTGAACCTGATCGGAAATGCCGAGCAGGTTCTGCACGTGGTGCCCGACCTCGTGCGCAATCACATAGGCCTGCGCGAAGTCGCCGGGTGCACCGAACTGGCTGCGCAGTTCGTCATAGAAGGCGAGGTCGATGTAGACCTTTTGATCTCCAGGGCAGTAGAAGGGCCCCATGGCCGCCTCTCCCAGGCCGCAGGCCGAGCGGGTCGCGCCGCTGAAGAGGACCAGGCGCGGATCGCTGTAGCCTTTGCCGTGCTCGCGGAAGATCTGGGTCCAGGTGTCTTCCGTGTCGGCCAGCACGACCGAGACGAATTCGGCGAGCTGGTCCTGGCCGGCCGGATGGTCACTGGCATAGGGTGTCGTCTGATGACTGCTCGGCGTGCTGTCCATGGGTGGTTGCTCGAGCTGCGACAGCAGGAGGCTAGGGTCGACGCCGAGTAGGAGCAGGACCACGACTACTAATACGCCGCCGACCCCTCCGCGAATGCCGATCCGTGGTCCGAAGCCCCTGGGTCGGCCGCTGAAGCCCTCGCCCCGGCGGTCCTCGATGTTGTCGCTCCGACGACCGTCTTTCCAGCGCATTGGATGACCTATTCGATGGGTTGTGATCGGCGCCGTCTAGCTGAATGCCAGCCAGCGCTTCAGGCGCCCCTTGAGGCCATCTAGCATGCCAGCCGACCCGAGATCGGTCGAGATGCCCGATCTGTCTCCTGGGGATTCTCCGAGAGATCCGATTTCCTTGGTCGCCTTCAGCCGAACGCTCAGTGCGCCCAGCAGGTGTTTGTGATCCTCTGGGGTCGCAGCCCGTCGCGGGAAGGCGCAGCTCGGGCACAGCGGATGCGCGTAGCGTCTGATCATGATTTCCTCGCGGGTGAGTTCGAGATAAGGGCCGATCTCGAGCGCCGGGTAGTTGGGGTTGGCGCAGCAGAGCGAGACCATGCCGTTGGCGTCCACCGCGACCGTCTCCATGATCAGCGGGCAGACCTCGCCGTCGTGCATCTGAAGCCTGGCCGGTGAATAGTCCCGCAGCCGCTCCAAGTAACCCTCTTGGTGGGCGTAGTTGCTGATAGGGTTGTCGACCATTCCGACGCCCTGGAGCGGTTCGAAGGCGAATCCCAGTTGGCGCGCATAGTCCGCGACCAAGGGCTCCTCTCCCTGGTTGTGATCGAATCGCAGGAAGCGCAACAGGATCTGGGTCTTGATTGGTTCCCGGGCCATGAGTTGGGCCATGTGTTCCAGGTTGGCCTTCACCATCGCGAGATTGCCGCCTCGGTGGTTGATCTGGTGGAGTTCCTGGGTGAAGCCGGAGACCGAGACGATCAGCCTGTTCAACCCGGCCCTCAGTGACTCCTCGATCAGCGCGGTGCGTCCGCGAAAGGAGAGGGTGGTGGAGACCTCGCAATTGAGGTCGAGTGATTTGACCACCCGGATGTAGTCGGCGATCCGGGCGTTGAGAAAGGGTTCTGTCCAGTTGTAGAGACCGACGTTTTCGTAGCCCTCGTGCTTGGCCTTCGCGACGATGCGCTCGAATTGCGCCATCGGGATCCGGCGCGAGCTGTTCGGCAGCAATCGGGTGCCCCGGACGCAGGTGGGGCATTTCATGTGGCAGGCGTCGATCAGATCGACATAGATGATAGACATGGGCATCCTCCTGATGTGCTGAGTGCCTGGGCAATGCCTCTCCGACAGGCTGCCAGGCTTCCGGTTCGATCGAGCCTTGCCGTCGTGCGCGGTTTCAGCGCGGGCGCAGGCAGAGCCGCTGAATCAGCGATTGTAGGATGCCGAGCATGGGGTCGATGCGGTCGAGCGCCAGGTATTCGTTCGGCTGGTGGGCCTGGGCAATGTCGCCCGGTCCGAGCACCAGAGTCTCCATGCCGAGCTGATTGAAGAAGGGCGCCTCGGTGCCGAAGTTGACGGCCTCCGCGGCATGTCCAGTGAGTTCCTCGCAGACGCGGACGATGGCGGACTCGGCCGGCGTTTCCGCCGGCGGGATGGCCTCGAACAGGGGGCTGACGGACCACTGCAGCCCACGTCGTTCGCCGACCTCGGCCACGTGTCGGGTCAGCTCCGAGCGCAGTTCCTCGGCCGTCAGTCCCGGCAGCAGGCGCATGTCGAGGTGCAGCTCACAGTCGCCGCAGATGCGGTTCGGATTGTCGCCGCCGTGGATGTGGCCGAGGTTGAGGGTCGGGTAGGGGATGTGGAAGGCCGGGTGATGGTGTCTCTGCTTCAGCTCCTCGCGCCAGGCGAGTAGGGCGCCGATCGCCTCGTGCATGCCTTCTAGCGCGTTGTTCCCCAGGCTGGGGTCGCTGGCGTGACCGCTGCGTCCGATCAGACGAATCGCCTCGCCCATCACACCCTTATGCAGTCGCACCGGCCTGAGCCCGGTCGGCTCGCCGATCACCGCATAGCGGCCCAAGGGACGACCGGCATTCGCCAGGGCGCGCGCGCCATGCATCGCGGACTCCTCGTCCGCTGTCGCCAGGATCATGAGCGGACACTTCAGGTCGGCCGCCGCAAGCCCGCGCGCCGCTTCGATGGCGAAGGCGAAGAAGGACTTCATGTCGGAGGTGCCCAGGCCATAGTAGCGGCCGTCCGCCTCCGTCAGCTTGAGCGGATCATAGTCCCAGAGTGGTGCGTTGAAGGGCACCGTGTCCGTGTGTCCGGCGAGCACCAGCCCGCCCGGACCGCTGCCTAGGGTCGCGAGCAGATTGCATTTGTCCGGATGACCTGGGATCTCCAGGATCTCCACCTGGAAGCCGGCAGGCTCCAGCCAGCCCGCGAGCAGCTCGACGAGTGGGCGGTTGCTGTGGTCGAAATCGGGCGTCACGCTGCTGACCGACAGGGTGCCGATCAAGCCTTCGAGCATGGTCTGGAGAGAGGGAGCCTGAGCGGGCATGAAGTCGTCCTAAATGTGCGGGGTGGAGGCCGGATCGCGGTCATCCTATGTCCGGGCGGGCGCGCGACACAATCACCGGCGGCGAACTGCGCAGGGTCTGCAGCACGACACAGTAGCGCTCGGTCACGGCGATGACCTTGTCCAGCGTCTCCGCGTCGGCGTCCGCATCCAGCTCGAAGCGCATGCGGATCTCGCGAAAGCCGACCGGGCAGTCCTTGGCGAGTCCGAGGGTGCCGCGGAAGTCGAGATCGCCCTCGGCGATGACCTTGCCGGATCTGACCTCGACGCCGAAGGCCGTGGCGACGGCTTGCAGTGTGACCCCGGCGCAGGCCGCCAGCGCCTGCAGCAGCATGTCGCCCGAGCACGCCTGTGCTCCGCTGCCGCCGGTGGCGGGGTGGAGTCCCGCCTCGACCAGGGCACGCCCGGTGTCGACGGCGCAAGCGAGGTTCTCGCCGAGCTGTCCCTCCGCTTTAAGGGTCACCAGGGCGGCCTCGGGGCTCTCGCCATAGCGCGCTTTCAGGGGCGCCTGCAGCGCCCTCAGCTCATCGGATCTCATCGCCATCATCCTCTCGGTCTTGTCATGGTGGTCGATGAGGATGGATGCGGGCGAAACCCCCGTGATCAACGCCACCGCGATTGCGGGGGCGTCGCCGTCGACTCGACCGCGCCATCTCCCACCGAGCGAGCGCTTGGCTGGACGGAGGGCCAAGGCCGCCTCGGGCGTCAATGACCTTGCTTTTTCCCCGTGCTGCAGTAGATTCTTGCCACTCTTCGATTTCAGGCCACCCTTGTTGCCGACCCCTTCCCTCAAGCCGACTCCGAGCGTCCTCGAGACATCCTCATCGCGCATTCGTCCCGCGGTCGTCAGTGACCTGAGCGCCTTGCTGCGGCTGGAGGAGGCGTCGTTCCAAACGGATCGCATCAATCGCCGCCAATTTCGCTATCTGCTGACACGCGGGCGGGCTCGGGTGCTGGTCGCGGAAGACGTTGGTACGCTGCTCGGCTACGTCTTGGTGCTCTTCAGCCGCGCGACCTCGGTGGCTCGGCTCTACTCGATCGCCGTCTCTGAGCAGGCGCGCGGGCGCGGCCTGGGGCAGCGCTTGGTGGAGGCGGCGGAGCAGGTGGCCTGGGAGGAGGACCGTGCCTACATGCGCTTGGAGATCCGTCGCGACAATGTGGCGTCCCAGACGCTGTTCGAGCGTGCGGGTTACCGGCGCTTTGGTGTGCTCTCGGACTACTACGAAGACCACATGGAGGCGCTGCGCTACGAGAAGCTGATCGCGCCCGAACTCAAGCCGGAACTCAAGCGTGTGCCCTTCTACGAGCAGACCCTGGATTTCACCTGCGGCCCCTCGTCGCTGATGATGGCCATGCAGGCCCTGCGGCCGAGCCTGGAACTCAATCGGACCCTGGAGCTGCGCGTCTGGCGCGAATCCACCACCATCTTCATGACCTCCGGGCATGGTGGCTGCGGGCCGCTCGGGCTGGCGCTCGCGGCGCACCGGCGCGGGTTCGAGGTCGAGGTCTTCGTCAATGACACCGGCGTCTTGCTCGTCGACTCGGTGCGGAGTCCGGAGAAGAAGGAGGTGATGCGCCTGGTCCACGAGGACATGCTCGCCGAGGCCGAGCAACGCGGCATTCCGATCCACTACGAGACGCTGAGCATTGCCGACCTGCAGGCGCGCTGGGACGCGGGCGTCGTGCCCCTGGTCCTGATCAGCTCCTATCGCATCTATCAGGAAAAATTCCCTCACTGGGTCGTGATCACCGGCTTCGACGAGCACTTCGTCTACGTCCACGACCCCTACGTCGACTACGACAACGGAGAGACGACACTGGATTCCATCGACATGCCGATTCAACGCGACGAACTCCGCCGCATGGCCCGCTATGGCCGGGTTGGGCTGCAGGCCGTCGTCCTGGTGTCCGAGCCGGGCGGGCTGCGCGCCCATGGCTGAGCATCTGCTGCTGGTCGAGCAGCATGGCGATTGGAAGCCCGGCTATCCGCGCCTGCCGGTGGTCACGGCGCGGGATTACCTCGCCGGCGGCGACTTGGCGGCCAAGCGCGACTTGCGGGTCATCAATCTCTGCCGCAGCTACCGCTACCTCTCCTTGGGCTACTACTGCTCCCTGCTCGCCGAGGCGCGGGGCCACAAGGTCATTCCGACGGTGCGGACCATCCAAGAACTCTCCAGCCGGGACATCTATGGTCTGGCGACCGAGGAACTCAATGCCCTGGCGCAGCGCCTGCTCGGTCGTCGCAAGACGACCGCCTTGACCCCGACCGCCTATGAGCTGACCATCTGTTTCGGCCAGTGCGACGTCAAGGAACTGCAGCCGCTTGCGCGTCTCATCTTCGAGACCTTTCGCTGCCCCATCCTCAAGGTCGAGTTTCGCCTGCAGGGCAGTTGGCGGATTGGGGCCATCAAGGCCTTGCCCATCACCTCGGTCGGGGACGATGCCGACAGTCCCTTGTTCACGGCCTTGGAGGGCTATCTCTCCAAGCGCTGGCGCCAGCCGCGCGCCCGACTCTCCTACCGCTATGACCTTGCCATCCTGCATGATCCCAACGAGGAGCTGCCGCCCTCGGATGCCAAGGCCCTGGCGCGCTTCGTCAAGGCCGGCAAGGCACAAGGGGTGAACGTCGAACTCATCCAGCGCAAGGACTACGGCCGGCTCGCCGAGTATGACGCCCTCTTCATCCGCGAGACGACGCGGATCGGCCATCACACCTTCCGCTTCGCCAAGAAGGCGGACAGCGAGGGTATGGTCGTGATCGACGATCCGGACTCCATCCTGCGCTGCACCAACAAGGTCTACCTGGCGGAGCTGCTGGCGGCGCACCGCATCCCCCGGCCCAAGACCCTGGTGCTGCGCAAGGAGAGTCTGCTGGATGCGGAGGAGCAGATCGGCTACCCGATCGTGCTCAAGATCCCGGAAGGCTCCTTCTCGCGCGGCGTCTTCAAAGCGGAGGACCGCGGCGGTCTGACCCGGATCGCGGCGAAGCTCTTCAAGGAATCGGATCTCATCCTGGCGCAGGAATTTCTCTATACCTCCTTCGATTGGCGTATCGGCGTCCTTGGTCGCAAGCCCTTCTATGCCTGCAAGTACCTCATGAGCCGCGATCACTGGCAGATCGTCAAGCACGAGGTCGATGGTCGGCACGAGGAGGGCGGCTATGAGACCCTGGCCGTCGAGGAGGTTCCGCCAGCGGTGATCAAGATGGCGCTGCGGGCCGCCGATCTCATCGGCGACGGCCTCTATGGGGTCGATCTCAAGGAGACGCCCTCGGGGCCCGTGGTCATCGAGGTCAACGACAACCCCAGCTTGGACGCGGACGTCGAGGACAAGGTACTCGGCGATCAACTCTATACGCGTCTGATCGGCGAACTCGTCGAACGGTTGAATCGGCGCCGAATCAGGAAGGCCTGAACTCATGACAGAACGGACGGGCCGCGGCAACGCGGCCTCAGTGAACGCCCCCGCCGAGATTTCGGCTTCACCCCTCGCCCGCTATCGGGAGTTGGTCGACGATTGGGATGCCTTCGCCGCGGCCTTATGCCGCCCGCTGCCCGGCTGCGTCTGGGCCAACCCGGCGCGGATCGGCGTCGAGGATCTGGCCGCGCTGCTTGTCGAGCAAGGCGTGAGTGTGCAGCCCGTGCCGGGTCTGCCGCGGGCGCTCGCCGTGCCGGCGAGCTTTCGCACCGGTCAGCAATGGTGGTACTGCATCGGCTTGGCGCATGCTCAGGAGGTCGTTTCCCAGCTTCCGGCGACGCTGATGGATCTCGAGCCCGGCCAGCGGGTGCTGGATATGTGCGCGGCGCCTGGCGGCAAGACGGCGCAGATCGCCTTCGCGCTCGATAACCGCGGCACCCTGGTCGCCAACGACATCTCCTTCATGCGTATCAAGGCACTGCAGGGCAACCTGGACCGGCTAGGCGTCGTCAATGTGACCACGACCTGCAGCGACGCCGCCAACTGGCCGACCGCGAGCGGACAGTTCGACCGTATCCTGGTCGATGCGCCCTGCTCGAGCGAAGGCACGCTGCGGCGCAACGTCTCACTGCTGCAGCGGCTCGATCCCGCCAATTCCGAGCGTCTCGGGCCGCGTCAGCGCGCCCTGCTGCGCAAGGCGGTGCAGCGCTGCCGTCCGGGTGGTCGGATCCTCTATTCGACCTGCACCTTCGCGCCGGAAGAGAATGAGCTGGTGGTGGCTGACATCCTGGCCGAGTTTCCCGATGACCTGCGTCTGATCCAGGTGAGCGTCCCGGGCTTTCGGACGCGGCCCGGCATTACCGAGTGGTGCGGTAGGACGCTGCCCCCGGAGCTGGCGCTCTGCCACCGCTTCTGGCCCCATCACAACGACAGCGGCGGCTTCTTCATCGCCGTGCTGGAGAAGCGCGCCGATCTGCCCGCCGAGCCCGAGCCGAGGCGCGCCACCGGCAGCGAGGACGGCAATGATGACTGGCTCGCCGGTCTGGATGCCAAGTATGGCTTCGCGGACGGCTACTGGGACCGCTATCGCGTCAATCGCCAGACCCGTCGCGGTCTGCACCTGATGGCGGCGGATCATGTCCCGCCGGCCGTGCCGAAGGCCGAAGGCAGTGGTCTCTTCTTCCATCGCACCAATGCCAAGCCACCCAAGCCGACGACCGCTGGGGCGCTGCTGCTCGGGCGCGATGCCGCGCGCTTCCGGCTCGAGCTGACCGAGGACCAACGCGACGCCTACATGCGCCGCGAGACCTTCGCGCCGACGGACGAGCAAAAGGGTCTGAATGAGGTCGGGCAGGTGATCGTGAGCTACCGTGGTCACGTCCTGGGGGTAGCGATCTTTCACCGCTCGGGGGTCATCGAAAGCCAGTTCCCGAGGCGATGGAGCGGCTGCGCACCTGGACCTCGGCAGGCGCTCGACACCGCGATCCCGGATTGAAATGCCCAAGCGGGACCCGTATGCCTGAACTGGCGGCGCGCAATTCGGGGCGTCACGCGCGAGAGGCGGCAGCCTTGCGCGCCCCTGATTCCGGCTCGATTCGAGCCGCTTTGAATGCACTAGACTCAGGGCAATTTCACTGCCGATTGTGCGGCGTTGCCATTGTCTGAATCGAGTTCAGGAGGTTGTACATGAGACGATACAAGCTTACCGACTGTTTGGCCCTAACGCTTGCGGTCTCTGTTTACGGATCGACGCTTTGGGCGGAGTCGGGAGCGATGAAGCCCGAGCCCAAACGGCCTGAGGGCGTCCAGACCCAGTGGGCCATCGCGCCGGAAGGGGGCGAGGCCCCTACCACTGCCTACCCCGAGGGTACCCTGCTGCAGAAAGACATCACGCTGCCCGCCGGAACCCTGCTGCCGGGCGGCGCCGTGCTGCCGCAATCGCCCGCCGAGGCCGCGCCGACCGATGCCCCGATGTCCAGGAGCGCCGTCGACCTCGATGCCGCGACGGGTGTTCCCTACATCAGCGGGGGCATCGGTGTCTCCGGCCGCGAGGAGATGGAAGGGGTCAAGTCCAAGTTCAACCTTCGCCTCCTGTTCGCGGTCAAGGGGTCTGGCGCCTACCTGGCCGACGTCAAGGTCCGCATCGACGACGCGGCCGGCCCGACGCTGCTTACCGCCGTCGCTCAGGGGCCCTGGTTCTATGCGGATCTCGCCCCTGGCTCCTATGTGCTCACCGTCGACAACGCCGGACAGACCCAATCGCGGGACATCCAGGTGCCCGCAACCGGCGCGGTCGAGCAGTCCTTCTACTGGACGGATTGAGCTTGGGAGGCGAGCGCCAGCCGGCCGCTCGGCCGGTTGGTGGGAGCGGCGCCTCGCCGCGATGATCCCGCGCGCCGAGGCTGCCTTGCCTTGGCGATGTGCCTGCCTGGACGCTGAGCGAAGCCCCTCCACCTCAACACCTATCGGTTTTATGTAGCCAGGGCTTCCAGCCCTGGCAAACCAGGCCAGGATGGCCTGGCTACGCAGGCTTGGAGCGGCTGTTCCGGTTGATTTCGGGAAACCGATAGGTGGTGAGGCCCCTCCACATCGCCGATTGACCCATGATCAAAGCCCGGCTGACGCCGAAAGCGTCTAGACGAAGGTTTGCAGCGCTTTCCGCAGCAAGGGGGCGAGGGCGTCGCGGTCTAGCTCTGGATGATTGACGAAGCGTGCGTAGAGACCGTCGAACAGGGTGATCATGATCTCTGTCTCGGCGGCCTTCTCCGTCGGTTCCCCGCCGCGCTCGCGGCTCGCCCGCCGCATCAGCTCACCGAGCCGCTCGCGTTTGACCTTGTCCGCCGCGCGCACGCTGGCCGCGACCCTGGGGTTGCGGGCCGCCTCCGCCAGGATCTCCAACTCCAGCGCGGCGTTCTCCAGATCCGTTCTCTCCTGTAGACCGATGTCCACGCGGTCGAGCATGGCTTGGAAGGCGTCTTCCGCGTCTTCGAACTGCCTCACCATGTCTAGAGATTGCTCGAGCTTGTGCTCGATCAGCGCGGTAATGATCGCCTCCTTGTTCGGGAAGAAGTGATAGATGTGCCCAGGGCTCATGCCGCACGCCTGCGACAGCTTGGCGATACTGGTGCCGTGAAAACCGTGCTGCGCGAAGCAGCTTGCGGCCGCCTCCAGAATCTGGCCGCGTCTTGCCTGGCCACGTGTTGATTCGCAGGTCGGCTGATCTGTCATAGGTGGCTCCTCGTCTTGTCGTGGCGCTGGCGTCTGGTGTTGCGTTCGCGCTGTGCCGAGTTCTGGGTCGCGCTGACGCTCGGGCCGGGAGTGCATGCTTGACACTTGACCTCGGCCGTCTTGATCACTAGATTGAGCATTCATTCTAGAATGAACGTTCAGTCGAGTTTTTTCCAGCCCGAGGTGATCATGATTGCAGACGCTCGTCGGCCATTGATGGCCGCGCTATTCCCGCTGACCGCTGCATTGCTCCTCGCGGGCTGTGACAAGCCCGACCAGGCCGCGGGGCCGGGCGCTGGCGGGGCGCCCACGCCCGAGGTGGGCACGGTGACCGTCCAGGCCCGTGCCACGACCCTGACCACGGAGCTGCCCGGCCGCACGACCTCATACCGCATTGCGGAGGTTCGGCCGCAGGTCGGTGGGATCATCCAAGAGCGTCTGTTCAAGGAGGGTGGTCAGATCGCGGTCGGTCAGGTGCTCTATCAAATCGACCCGGCGGTCTACCAAGCCACCTTCGACAGCGCCAAGGCGGCACTGGCGCGCTCCAAGGCGACCCTGGCCCGTGCCCAGCTGAAGGCGGATCGCTACGCCGGGCTGGTCAAGGCGAACGCCGTGAGCCAGGAGGACTATGACGACGCCGAGGCCGCGCTCAAGGAGGCGGCCGCAAGCGTCGCGGTCGACGAGGCCGACCTGGCCACGGCACGCATCAACCTGGAGTACACCCGCGTCACCTCGCCCATCGCCGGCCGCATCGGCCGCTCGACCGTGACCCAAGGCGCCTTGGTGACCGCCAATCAAGAGCTGGCGCTGGCCACCGTGCAGCAGCTCGATCCCATCTACGTCGACCTGACCCAGTCGAGCGCCCAGCTCTTGCGGCTGCGGCGCGCGCTCGAGGACGGTCGTCTGCAACGGCCGGACGGCGATCAGCCCAAGGTCAGCTTGCGGCTGGAAGACGGGAGTCGCTATCCCTTGGAAGGGCGCCTGGAATTCTCCGAGGTCACGGTGGATCGGGGCACGGGGGCCGTGACCCTGCGTGCCAGCTTCCCCAATCCGGATGATGTCCTACTACCGGGCATGTTCGTACGTGCGAGCGTCGAGGAGGGCATTCGGCCCGATGCCATCCTGGTGCCGCAGCAGGGCGTTCAGCGTGACCGTCGCGGCAACCCCATTGCCTTGGTCCTGACCGCGTCGGGAGAGGTCGAGCAGCGGACCCTGAAGACGGATCGTGCCATGGGGAACCAGTGGCTGGTCGACTCGGGGCTGGCCCCGGGTGACACCTTGATCGTCGAGGGCACGCAGAAGGTGCGCGCCGGAGCCAAGGCGCAAGGCGTCGACGTGAGTGAAAAGCTCGCGGAGGCGGTCGCCTCGACGCAGCCTTGATGGCTCGGCTTGTCGCCTGAGCCCAGACCGCTCGCTGGGGGCGATCAGGCTGCTGTTGCGCCATAAGAATCCTTGAAGGCGCAAAATGCTTGCAGATGAGTCAAATTTCGATGAAGCGTCCGACCATCCAAAGCCGTCAGTATCGGTATCGGTATCGGTATCGGTATCGAACCGACGATAGCGATCCCGATTCCGATAGCGATCCCGATGGCATGACTCGTCGGTCTGAGGCGAAGCCTCGCTAGCGAGTCGATTTCCCGGTGCCCTCTCGGGCGCCGGACTCATTCTAGGACCCGAGGATCCTCATCCATGGCCCGTTTTCGATGAAGCGTCCGACCATCCAAAGCCGTCAGTATCGGTATCGGTATCGGGATCGGTATCGGGATCGGTGTCGGTATCGGTATCGAACCGACGATAGCGATCCCGATTCCGATAGCGATCCCGATGGCATGACTCGTCGGTCTGAGGCGAAGCCTCGCTAGCGAGTCGATTTCCCGGTGCCCTCTCGGGCGCCGGACTCATTCTAGGACCCGAGGATCCTCATCCATGGCCCGTTTCTTCATCGACCGCCCCGTCTTCGCCTGGGTGATTGCCATCGTCATCATGCTGGCGGGCGTCCTGTCCATCCTGTCGCTGCCGGTGTCCCAATACCCGAGCATCGCGCCGCCGGCCATCTCGATCACGGCGACCTATCCGGGCGCCTCCGCTCAGACCGTGCAGGATTCGGTCACCCAGGTCATCGAGCAGCAGATGAACGGGCTGGATGGGCTGAGATACATGTCCTCGACCAGTGAGTCGAACGGCGTCGCGACCGTCACCCTGACCTTCAACAATGGCGTGGATCCCGACGTCGCGCAGATGCAGGTGCAGAACAAGCTGCAGCTTGCCACCGCAGTCTTGCCCGCCGCGGTCCAGCAGCAGGGGCTTCAGGTCGCCAAATCCGTGAGGAACTTCCTCATGGTGGTGGCCTTCGTCTCGCGCGATGGCAGCCTGGGCAGTGCCGACCTGGGCGACTATGCCGCCAGCCTGGTGAAGGATCCGCTCAGCCGCGTGCCCGGCGTCGGCGAGATCACGTTGTTCGAGGCCCAGTATGCGATGCGGATCTGGCTGGACCCGAATCGCCTCAACCAATACGGGCTCACGCCAGCGGACGTGACGGCTGCCATCGAGGCCGAGAATGCCCAGGTCTCCGCGGGGCAGCTCGGGGCGATTCCGGCGGTGCAGGGGCAGCGTCTGACCGCGACGGTCAATGTTCAGAGCCGGCTCAACACGCCGGATGCCTTCGGCGCCATTCGTTTGCGCACCGATGCCGACGGTTCGACCGTGCTCCTGCGCGACGTCGCGCGCATCGCGCTGGGCAGCGAGAGCTACACCAAGACGGCCCGCCACAATGGCAAGCCCGCCGCCGGCATGGCGATCCGGCTCGCGACTGGGGCGAACGCGCTGGAGACCGCGGACGCGGTGAAGCTGAAGGTGGAGGAATTGTCCGCCTTCTTCCCGCAAGGCATGGAGGCCGTCTACCCCTATGACACCACGCCCTTCGTGCGTATCTCTATCACCGAGGTGATCAAGACGCTGCTGGAGGCGGTCGTCCTGGTCTTCCTGGTGATGTACCTCTTTCTGCAGAACTTTCGCGCGACGCTCATCCCGACCATCGCCGTCCCCGTGGTCCTGCTCGGGACCTTCGGCGTGCTGGCGGCCTTCGGCTTCTCCATCAATACCCTGACCCTCTTCGCCATGGTGCTGGCGATCGGCCTCTTGGTGGACGACGCCATCGTCGTCGTCGAGAACGTCGAGCGCGTGATGCGCGAGGAGCAGCTGCCGCCCAAGGAGGCGACGCGGCGCTCCATGGACCAGATCACCAGCGCCTTGGTCGGCATCGCCTTGGTGCTCTCCGCCGTGTTCATCCCCATGGCGTTCTTCGGCGGCTCGACCGGCGTCATCTATCGCCAGTTCTCCATCACCATCGTCTCGGCCATGCTGCTCTCGGTCGTGGTGGCGCTGACACTGAGTCCGGCCTTGGCCGCAACCCTGCTCAAGCCCATCCCGCACGGCCCCCGGCGCGGCTTCTTCGGCTGGTTCAACCGTAACTTCCAGCGCTCGGTGAATCTCTATGAGAAGAGCGTCGCCGGCATCGTCAAGCGGCGCTGGAGCTTCGTCGGCGTCTACCTGGTGCTGGTCGCCGTCATGTGGGGGCTGCACGAGCGCATGCCGACCTCCTTCCTGCCGGAAGAGGATCAGGGGATCTTGATCCTCCAGGTCATGTTGCCCTCGGGCGCGACCCGCGAGCGCACCATCCAAGTGCTGGAGCAGGTCGAGGACTACTTTCGCGAGAATGAGCAAGAGACGGTTCAGGAGCTGATCACGGTCGCCGGTTTCAGCTTCGCCGGCCAAGGTCAGAACATGGCGATCGGCTTCGTGCGCTTGAAGGACTGGAGTCTGCGTGATCGTCCGGACCTCAGGGCCCAAGCCATCGCCGGTCGTGCGATGCGTGCCCTGTCCCAGATCCGTGATGCCCGCGTCTTTGCCCTTTCGCCGCCCGCAGTCATCGAACTCGGGACCGCGTCCGGATGGGACGTGCAGCTCCAGGATCGTGCCGGTCTTGGGCACGAGGCCCTGACGGCCGCACGCGGCCAGCTCCTCGGCATGGCCATGCAGCATCCCAAGCTGGTCGGGGTGCGCCCCAATGGACGCGAGGACGAGCCGCAATTTCAGGTCGAGGTCGATCGCACCAAGGCCGGTGCGCTCGGGCTTTCCCTCGATGACATCAACAGGACCCTTTCTGTCGCCTGGGGCAGCGCCTATGTCGATGACTTCGTCCACGAGGGGCGCGTCAAGAAGGTCTACCTGCAGGCGGATGCGCCCTACCGCATGTTGCCCGAGGACCTCGACGCCTGGTACGTGCGCAATGCGGCCGGCGACATGGTGCCCTTTTCGGCCTTTGCCGCAGGGGATTGGACCTTCGGTTCGCCGCGTTTGGAGCGCTACAACGGCTTGCCGTCGTCGGAGATCCTGGGGCAGGCGGCGCCCGGCGTGAGTTCGGGCGAGGCCATGAATGTCGTGCAGGAGCTGGCCGCCAAGCTGCCCAAGGGCTTGGGGCTGGAGTGGACCGGACTCTCCTTCGAGGAGCGCGCGGCGGGTGCTCAGGCCCCGGCGCTCTACGCCCTCTCGGCACTGGTGGTCTTCCTGGCGTTGGCCGCTTTGTATGAGAGCTGGTCGGTGCCCTTCTCAGTCATGTTGGTGGTGCCCTTGGGCGTCTTGGGCGCGGTCGTCGCCGCGAGCGCGCGCGGGCTGCCGAGCGACATCTACTTTCAGGTGGGGCTGCTGGCGACCATCGGCCTCTCGGCCAAGAATGCCATCCTGATCGTCGAGTTCGCCAAGACACTGCAGGAGCAGGGTAAAGATGCCCTGTCCGCCGCCTTGCAGGCGGCCCGCATGCGAATCCGTCCCATCGTCATGACCTCGCTCGCCTTCGGGTTCGGCGTGCTGCCGCTCGCCATCAGCACGGGTGCCGGCTCGGGGGGGCGGAACGCCATTGGCACCGGCGTGCTCGGCGGCGTGGTCGCGGCCAGCATGCTCGGCGTGCTCTTCGTGCCGCTCTTCTTCGTGCTCATTCGCGGGCGGATGAAGCGCCCAGCGGCGGCAGGGGAGGGCACGTCGGTCGGAGCGGTCCAAGCTGACGCATGAGCCGCCGCGATGTTCGCCGGGAGGGTGACACTCCCAGCATGCTGCCCGCACGGTTGCGCCAGGTCACAAAAGCGTTGTCCTGCCGCCGAGCGACGCTATCCTCTTATCGTCGTAACGTGTAGTAAGTCAATGTTTGGCTGCGTCCTTCCATCTCTAATCGAGGGAAGTGCTGCGGTTGCTAGAGACCACGAGGAGTCGAAGGATGGAAATCTTTATTGGAAACCTTCCCGGACAGGCGACGCTCGTCGAGCTGACCAGCTTTTTGGAAGGCGTCGCGATCAAGTCGGACTGCCGTTTTTACGAGGGCCGCGGCATAGACAACCGCAACTACCACTACGTCGTTGCCCGCGCGCCGAGCCGCGCCGATGGTCTGGCTCTCATCGCTAGATTGAATGGACAGCTATTTGGCGGACGTCCGATCGTCGCTCGCGAATATCGCCGACGCGCGCCGCGCTCGCAGTGGCAGGGCGCGGACAGGCGCGTCAACGCGATCTAAGGCGATTTACGCGAAAGAACTTACCCGCAGTTTGGTCGGATGAGGATATCCCATTTGGGCAAAGTGGAACTGCGCTCCAATCGTGCTTCGATCTCTTTCATGGCCCCTTTGGTTAGGGTGATGCCTTTCGCATAGACCTTGCGGCTGAGCTCCACGATGGGATGGATTCCTTTCCAGGTCATGCTCTTGGCCCATTCCAGTACGGTGGTGACATCCACCAGTTGCGTGCCGTTCCAATGTTGCTCCAGAATGCCCCAGCAGCGCTCGATCGGATTGTATTTGCTGTGATAAGGCGGGTAGTAGAGGAGTTGGATTGGTTTGCCGATGGCATCGGCAAAGGCCACCAGACGGTGGAGAAACTGCGTGCGTCTGCCAC
>NZ_JAAIJR010000069.1 GCF_010915725.1 Thiorhodococcus mannitoliphagus | reverse complement strand
AGTTGTCAGGTCTTCAAGGGCGAGGCGCTCGAGTGCAAGCGCGCGGTCGGCGGCATCGTCAACTGCTGCGAGCGCCCGAGCGGCATCTCCCTGGGACTCTATCTGCAGCTGATGTTCTCGGTGGCCAAGCTCGACAGCGTCACCATGTCCCTCGTCAAGGCCGGCGTCTCCAATCCCGCCTTCGGTGCCTGGGAGACCCTGCGCTCGCCGCTGGTCGACACCTGGTCGGCGGTCAAGGATGCCTTCACCTCGGCCGTGAACAACATCACCGGCAACACCACCGCGGTGACGACGGAAGCGGCCAAGCAGGGGCTGATCGCCACCTTCAAGCAGCAACTCCTGCAGCAGACGGTGCAGTGGACCGCTGAGGTCTTCGGCACTCAGGCGGCCAACGCGCTCTTCGTCAATGCGGCGACCGGTGGCGCCGCCGTGGCCGCCGACGGCTCGGCGGCCTCGACCGTGGCCCTCAATCCGGCGATCTCGGTCGTGCTCTACTGGGTGATGTGGGCCTATCTGATCTACACCATCGTCATGATCCTGATCCGGCTCATCTGGGAGTGTACCGAGGACGAGTTTACCCTCGGCGTGCAGCGTGAGCTGAGGTCCTGTCACCGGGTCGGCTCTTACTGCAAGAAGAATTTCTTCGGCGCTTGCATCGAGAGTCGCGACAGCTTTTGCTGCTTCAACTCACCGCTCTCGCGCATTCTCAACGAGCTGACGCGACGCCGCGAGCGGATAGCCTGTCGGGTGGGCGTCACGTCCGACCGGAGCGCCAGGTGGCGCTCTGAAGGGGCGTCGCCGAACAGCGGCGAGCGGAGGCGACTCCTGCGAGTTGGGCAGGACGTTGATGTCAGGGTGTGAGCGTGATCCAGGTCGGAGCGAGGCTTGTATGGCACAGATCGAATTCACGAGCCCGAAGTTCCTTCCGGTCTTGCCGGAAGACTGCCAGGTCAATCCTGGCGCCTACGGGTTTGAATTGGCCTGGTGGTTGGCGCAGACGCTCGCGAAAAGCGGCGTCGTGACCAGCTATCCCGTCGGCGAAGACTGGGGCTGGCTCATCGAGTACCACGAGGGTGACGCTGAATTCATGATCGGGTGCGGCAGCCAATCCGACCCCGGCGAAGGCGATGGCGACCAGCCGGTGGCTTGGTCCGTCTTCGTCAGGCAAGTGCGCTCGCTCAAGCAGCGTCTCCAAGGGCGATCAGCGCCTGCGATCGCCGCGAGGCTGACCACCGCCATTGTCATGGCACTGCGAGCGGAGGGCATCGCCGTTGACGTGGACGAACTCATCTGACCGCCCCCCGGCGCGCGAGCAGGTTGAGTCGCACGTAATCGATCACGGGCTCGCCGAGCTGCCGCATCACCTCGCGCAGGAAGGGTTGGCGGTCCTGCTCGGGCAGCTGTTCGAGATGGTGGCGCAAACAGACGGTGCGCAGGTAGGTCTCAAGTGGCTCCCCTGGCGCGAGCGTCGTGGGCTCTGGCTGCAGCCAGCACTGCACCTCGATGAAACCGGCCGCCTCGAGCCGTCGCTGCGTCTCGGCCGGGGTGGCGAAGTGCGTCGGGTCGAGGTCGACGCCCGCGGCTCTCGCGGCGGCATGGACGCGCGCGATATTGCCCGCACCCCCGCACTGCGCGACCAGTTGACCCCCAGGGCGCAGCACCGCGGCGAGGTTGGCGAACAAGGCATCGTGATCGCGAATCCAATGGAAGGTGGCCGTGGAGAAGACGGCATCCACAGGTGCGAGCGGCAGCGGATGGGCAAGGCTGGCACGCAGGAAGCGAACCCGATCGGCATAGGAAGCGAGTCTGCGCCTGGCCTCTTCCAGCATCGCTGAGGAGAGGTCCAGGGCGATGACCGTCCCGCGCGGCACGCGCTGGCAAAGATGCTCGGTGACCCGGCCCGAGCCGCAACCGGCATCGAGTACGCGCTCGTGCCCGTTCAGACGGAGGCGTTCGAGCACGGTCACGCCCCAACGGGTCATGGGGTCCGCGATGCGGTCATCGATCGTGGCGTCCCAGTCGGACGCATGGGCTCGCTGGTGGGTGGCGGGCGTGTGGCGTTCGGTCATCGTCTTGCCTCTCGGGCAGCGGGTTCGGACAGATGGCCAGGGCAGGGTGTCTCGCAAGCGAACAGCAGGCGCTGGCCGCGCTCAGCCAGATTCACGCCTGAGCAGCGTTAGCGGTGGCTGTGGCTCGACCCAGCCTAATCGAAAAGGATCGGCCATGAACGCCGATCCATGAGGTCGCCGACCCGGCGCATCGAGCCGCGGTGACGGGTTTCTGGTCGAGCACCATCGCACGATGCGCTAGACTCAGATCACCCTACAAACGCTAACGTCATCGGGGCAGGCTCGCCGCCACGGGGCGACCATTGGGCGTGTCCGTCAGCGCAACAAGGAGCGACAGCGTGACCTCAACAAGACGCTTTGCGATCGTCTCAATCCTGCTCGGGGTGGCGGCGATTGCGCTCCCCTATTTCTTCGGCACATTGGCGGTGTTGGCGCTTGGCGGCGTCATGCTCGCCAGCGGCATCGTCTCCCTGCTCTTCGTCATCGACGTGCGCAAGCAAGGAGTGCCCCTCAGCGTCTTCGGCCCTTGGGCGCAAATCATCGCTGGCCTGGTGGTGCTCATCTGGCCGGAGTTGGCCCTCTGGCTGGTGGCCGTGTTCTTGGGCGGCGGTCTCATCCTGAGTGGCATCACGGGATTGACCGCGCTGCGCGACGCCGGAATCGTCAATCCTCCAGGGCTGCGAAAGGTTGGGCTGTGGGCAAGCATCGCGCTTGGTGTCCTGCTCATCGCGATGGGCGCCTTGGGCTCTGCGATTCTGCTCGGCATGGTACTGGGGATCGCGCTGATCGCCGCCGGATTACACCAGTGGCGTGAGGCGGATTTGCTGCGCTGAGCACGCCGGTTGATCGCGGGCGCCGAATGCCGCTCTTCGACGCATCGCTCGACGCTCGACTCGCATGTCTGGAGCGGGTCGTCAGCTTCTCTGACCGCGTTCAGTCATCGGGCACTGGCGAGCTGGCGACGTCGCTCAGGTACGATGCGTGAGAAAGCGGCCATTCCGATTTTGCGTTGTACGGCAGCAAAACGCGGGGAGCGGTCAGGTTAACCTGCGTCGCCAATGTCGCGAGAACCTAAGATAGCGGACACCTCTCAGACGTCAAATCCGTAGGTTGAATGAGAAACGACCCAAGTAATTTCGAACGGCGATTGAGATAGACGTCAAGGTGGATGCGCTGGACAAGAGAATATCGGGCAGAGTCACGTCTATGCGAGTCGCCGCTTCACACTCTCCCTCATTCTCACCAAACTACGCCGACTCAGCAGGAACAAATTTCGGGGTTTGGCCGCAAAGCATGAATAGGTACTGCATGTCCCCTGAACGAGAACGGCTTCGCCGATTGGATAACATCCAGCCTCGTGCTGCCAATCTTTTTGCGATAGTCCTCATCGGACAGTTGAGGCAAATTGAAAGGATCAGAAACAAGCCACGCCTCAATCTTCTTCACCTTGTGCTGAGGATCGGCGAAGATTTCGCAAAAGTCCTCAGCCATGAATCGATAGAACACCGTTTTGAACTTGTCCAGAATATCTCGCGGCGGAATACCCTTGGTCGACTTCACGTCCCGAAGCTCTGCCAGTGTGATCTCGAACTCGCCGGACTCGCATCGAACCACGATCATACAATCAATTGCTTTAGGAGCCTGCGAGAAGTTCTTAGATGAATAATACTCATCTACTTTTAGGATCTTAATAAGCGACTGATCGAGAAGCCCTCCCGACACGAGGGCATCGCAGATCTCGATTTGGATATTGTTCTCCGCACACGACTCGCGACAAATCTGGCGCAATTGCTCATTAAGCTCGATCGCCTCAAGCATCTCCAGTCAACGCCTCCGTCTTCTCCATGAATAGTGCCTCAGCCGTGTCTACGAAATTCTCATCATCTATACCATACTGATCGACCGTCAATGCTCTGCCGCTACTTCCTGCGGATTTCATCTCAAAAAGCGTTGCGGCAACGAAATCCACAGGCAAAGCACCGGTAATAACGAGATTGCTGACCTTATTAAAAACGAAATTACTGTGCGATGTCAGAACAACCTTCACCCCGAGAGCCGTAAGTGCAGCAAACTGCTCTATTAGTCTTACTTGAACTTCGGGATGAAGATGAGCCTCTGGCTCTTCAATGATTATCATTGCCTTCGATGTAGTCTGGCGCCGACGCGCCACGAAAGAACGCTTGACGGGCTCGGTCAGAATATGCCGAAGATATGTGACGATTGGAGACAACTCTGAGACCATAGAGGATGCAAAAGCAAGATCAAGCCGAAGGTTAGTGTTAGACGGCTTAAACACCATCCGCTTTGTGCGAGAATCGAACTCAACCTCGCCGTTCAAAATCTCCTTTTCGATACTTGTTGCAACCTGATTCAGCGGTGATGCAGTATATTGCGCCGTCTTCACCTCAACATTCGAAAGCTTCAGGAAGTAGTCGCTTACAGGTTCAGATATGTTCGGCAAGTCGATTCGTTGCTTAATAAATGTCCGACTCCTTGACAGTTCTGCAACTATTTGCCCGAATGCGCTAAGCGCTTGATACAGACCAGATCTCGATGCGGGGAGGTAATGAATACTAAGGCAGTGCGAGAAGACCTCATTCGCGACGCCAGACAGGAGATAATACGCTTCCTGAATTAAAGAAGACTTAATATGCTTAGGGTCATCAAGGTTATGATATAGAAAACGCCCATCGCGGAGGTTTGCGTTAGAGCGATTCGTCTTAACCCCGCGAACCAAGTAGTTATTTGTTAATGAAATATTGCGGATGCATAAGCGATTTTCTGCAAGCGCAATACTGAACTGACAATCCCTTGAGGCTATTCTAATATCTAACTCGCTTTGAGAATACTGCGTCGTTAGCGAGTCTAGAGACTCAAAGGAACCCTCGATGGATGCTTGAAGCTGATCAAGAAAGAACACATCTAGAATGTGCTGAAAAGCCCTCTGCACTGCGCTGTTAGCTGATAAGTCCTGCGAGTATCCCACAGACGCTAGCTCGCTAGCAGCCTCTGCAAGAATAGAATCGTCGGTCAGCTCGTCAATACCAACTGCTGAGAAGAAACCCCGTGGGTCCCACCCCAAGATGGTCTTAAGAATCAAGTATACAATAGTTATCGCATAGGATTTTCCTACACTATTTTTACCAACAATCAAGTGGAAGTTCTTTTCCAGATCGAATTCATAGTGAGCTACCGGCCCTAAGCACTGGATCGATATTCTCAAAACCACACACCTCGAGCAAATTCATAGAACGGGACTTGAGAACAGGCTTAATAACAGCTAGTCGCGCCCCATAAAGCCTGAGCGCGGCAGTATCTAACCCATCGTCGGCCGCAGGTTGCACGCTGTTAGATCTGGCAAGTCTGCAATGGTAACCATTGCCGAGCACAGTATATGTGATTCGAAAAGAAGACAAGCGTCGACTTCACAATCCTGCAACTGTCATTAGCTGCCGAGGTGAGTGGTCGTGAGAACGCAGCCGGAGACCGGACGATACGGGAATTCCTGGGATAGTATCTGTTAGGTGTGTGGCCAAGGAAGTGTCGGCTATCCGTGCAGCTACGGGCGGCGACCGACCAAGCGCCACTGTCCGTAGTTGGGACAGAACTCCCGCTGGTCGTCCTGAATCGGGCGTCCGGTTCGTGTGTGGTGGGCCGCCGCTTCACCTCCCTGGCTGGCCACGACTGGGGCACCTCAAACGCCGACCGCAGAGAAACGCCTGATCGCCACCATCGGATGGGCCAGGTCCTTGGCTCGACAATCAGGCAGACTATCATTGGCAGTTACCCGATGATCCTTCGCGGAGCGTGATCTCATGCCGTCTGGGCCTCGTGAAATCGTCACTCCCTTTCGCCCCATCCCTCTCGACGTCCCCGAGGGCATGAAGCCGAACGAGTTCTTCAACAGCGCCGAGAACCTCAACGACCTGGTGCGCAACAACGGCCTGCTCCAGAATCCCGAGGGACTCTTGCTCTACCGCAAGGCGCTGGGACACAGCAACGCGTTCGATACCTCCATCATCTACAACACATCGCAGCGCATCCTCGACCCCCTCAGTCGTCCGGTCCGCCGGACCCAGCTGCCAGATGCGGTGAGGAGCGTCTGGAACCGGATGAACCAGATCCTCTTCGAGTACATGCTGGAGCAGTATCCCGACCCGGACCGGCACCTGATCCTGGCCGGCGAGGCGAGCCTAGATGCCACCTGGCCGCTGACCTCGCCCGGGGTGCCGAGCATCCGGATGCTGCACAACCACTTCATCGTCTTCGACAAGGACATGCTGCGCGCGGCGCCACTCGCCGATCCCAAGAACCCCAATCTCACCGACGGCGGCCAGCATTCGCTGTTTCAGGCCTATCTGCGCGACGTCTACCGCGCCTTCTTCGATGCGCTGGATCTCGACATCCTGCGTTCCTGCGCGCCAGATTCGAGCAGGATCGCGCTGACCGGGTACCCCCAAGGTCTGCCGAGCTGGACGGTCCAGGGCGGTGTCTCCGCGCTCAGGGAGGTGCGTTTCTGGAAGGAATACGACACCCTCCTCAAGGGCTTCATCGACTTCTATCGGACCTTCTTCGGCCAAGTGTCCACGCGCAATGCCCCCTTGCCGCGCGACCTCTATTTCCCCGACCTCGTCGAGCGCAAGCTGCAGTTCAACAACGAGGTGCTGAAGACCGCAAAGATGGTCCGCGACCGCTGCCTCAAGGACGCCAAGTACGCCAACGCGATCCGCTGGCAACCCGCTTTCAAGCAGGTGATCTATCGTAACGACGCTGGCGATCTGATCGTCGCCATCAGTCAGAACTCGATCGGCAACGCCATTACCGAGCTGCTCGGGGTCGTGGTCAATCGCCGCCCGGATGCCGAGGCCTACGCCCAAGCCGAGCCGGCCCTGATCGACAAGCTGCTCGATGTGCGCCGCCGTCTCGTGGAAGCTGACCTGGGGGAAGGGATCGCCACGCCCTACTGGGGAGCCTGAGCAGCGTGTCGGTGCATCGCCATCGACCGGCCACCGTGGAGACCGAGAGCGCATGAAAAGCAATCGGCAGCGTCGTGCCGAGATCAAGGCGAAGCGCGCCAAACGTGCGATGAAACGGACCGCGCTCCGCCGTCCCGGGCAATCGCTCGGCGAGGCGCCCTCAGGGTCGCTCCCAGCCGACCACAGCGCACTCAGTCACAACAACACCTACGGCCTCCTGCCTGACTATTACGTGGACCAGCGCTTCATCTGCCGCGACTGTGGTGCACAGGAGGTCTGGACAGCATCGCAGCAGAAGTGGTGGTACGAAGTCGCCAAGGGTCACATCGACTCGCGCGCGGTGCGCTGCCGCGCCTGTCGCAGGCGCATTCGGGATCGCAAGACGGCGCAGAAGCGTCACATGGAGGCCATGGCGGTCCGACCTCGGCACCCCAACGAGGCCTTCTTCCGTCGGCGGATGCGTCTCCCCGCTGGGTAGTCTCAGTCGCCGCCCCGGATCCAGCGTCGCCGTCTTCGTGCCGGAGATTCCCGGCACGAACAAGGCCATGCGTGCATCCATTGCCGACAACCAAATTCTGGCGTCGGGCAATTGTCCCCAGGTTCCGTGAGTGTCTCTGTGGATAACCTGTGTCATCCGGCGTTAACGATCCACCAGCATTGAGAAAACCGCGTCCTGATCGCTGCTTAACCACTTCTTAGGCGAGGCGGTCGAATTGGCGCCGATCAGCCGATGTCGGATCTCGGTCGATCCGAGGTGCCACGCGTTGCCGCTGTCAGGTGACCGCTGGTATTTGACGCAGAAAGGTATGGTCCGTCAGTTGGCGGAGCATGAAATCCGCCACATCCGCGTGCGCAATACGACCCGACTCGCGGGTCGAGTCGACAACCCAAGCGATCGGTACCGGTGCGGCGACGATCCGTCAGTCCGCCGGGATGCACGATGACTCAATCGAGCCTGCTCGTTTTCACCAACTGCTCCTGCTCTGCTTTCGCCGTAAGGATCCGCTTGAGCATGAGGTCCATCGTCTTGGTCGCACCCGCATCGCCCGCTGGGGTTGCGCGACCTTCATCCGCGTGCTAGAAAATGGGCAGTTGCTCGCGGCTTCCATCGCGCGCGTGACCGGCCTGCGGAGGCACCCAATTCCGCGCACCACCCGCGCCATCCCTAGGCGCCCCTCACGCGCCGATTGACGGCGTCTGATCCCGGCCAGGCTGTCGGGACGTCCTGAGCCCGCGTGCGTCCGCACTTCTGATCCAGACCCTGAGCCTGTGCGCCGGACCCCTGTCGCCTCGGCGTCGCCATGCGTGATCGGCGGCGTCGAGACGACAGATGTTCGCGCGATCTCATGACCTGGGATCCGTCATCGCCTGCGCGGGCGATTCACAAGACCGCGCGCACCATCCGCCAGCGCACGCTGGCCTTCCATCCCCTGGGGAGACACATCCCCCTCAGGGGCGGGCGTCTCTCCGCTATTCGGAGACGACGCATGCACACCACCGCAGCATCCATCCGTGCCCTGCGCACGGTGGCCCTGTTCACCACCGGCGTGGCGACCTACAGCCACACCTCAGACCTGGCCCAGCTCCCCGGCTGGCCACGACTCCTGCGCGCCGCACAGCGACTCGCCGAGTCACGCGCCATGCCCAGAGACGCAGCTCTCCAGCGGCACCCCGCGCCCCTGCGGTCCTGACCTGCCCCCTGCAACAGGAGACGACACCATGTCACGCGGCATCAACAAAGTGATCCTCATCGGCAACCTGGGCGTGGATCCCGAGGTCCGAGCGCTCCCGAGCGGCGATTCGGTCGCCAACCTCTCGCTGGCGACCAGCGAGACCTGGACCGACAAGACCAGTGGCGAGAGCCGCGAGCGCACCGAGTGGCACCGCGTGGTGCTCTTCGGGCGCCTCGCCGACATCGCCGCCCAGTACCTGCACTCGGGCTCCAAGGTCTATATCGAAGGCAAGCTGCGCACGCGCCAGTATCAAGCGCAGGACGGCGGTGAGCGAACCGTGACCGAGGTCGTGGTCGACGTTACCGGCACCCTGCAGATGCTCGACAGTCGCGCCTCTGGCGCGACGGAGCGTTCCGGCGCGAGCGAAAGCCCGTCCCGGTCCTCGCCGACGACAGCACTCCCCGCATCGCGGTCGACACCAGCACGCGGACGCGGGCGGACGAATGCCCAAACGAAACGGGCGCCCACGTCCGACTTCGACGACGCCATCCCCTTCTGACGCGTTCCTCACCCGGCCACGCCTGAGCGTCGGCCATTCACCCCACCGGGGCATCCGTGCCCCCTGGGGAGCGGTGCCCCTTTGATCCGGAGGCACCATGAGCAAGTCCAACCCAGCGTTGACCACACTCCCCGCCTGTCGGCTGGCGATCCCGCCCCAGGCACTCACCGAGTTCGGTCTGGATGCCGCCACCTGGCAGGTCCTGGTCGACTCCATCTTCCCCGCGGCCAACACGGTCGAGGGTGTGCTTCTGGCGGTGCGCTACTGTCAGGCGCGTGGCCTCGACGTTATGAAGCGCCCCGTGCATATCGTACCCATGTGGAACCGCAGTCTCGGGCGCGAGGTCGAGACCGTCTGGCCCGGCATCGCCGAGGTCCAGACCACCGCCGCGCGCACCGGCCAATGGGCTGGGATGGATCCCGCGCGCTTCGGCCCCGAGTTCACCCGCAGCTTCAGCGGCAGCACCAAGGTCAAGGGCACCTGGCAGGATCAAGCTGTCACGGTGACCTTTCCGGCTTGGTGCGAGGTGACCGTCTACCGCCTGATCGGCGGAGCACGCTGTCCCTTCACCGAGACGGTGTTCTGGGAAGAGACCTACGCCCGCATGGGCGGGGGTGAGCTGCCGACGGCCATGTGGGTCAAGCGTCCGCGTGGTCAGCTCCTCAAATGCGCCAAGGCGGCGAGTCTGCGCGCGGCCTTTCCCGAGGAGGCGGGCTACACCGCCGAGGAGATGGCGGGTAAAGCCATCGACGGCGATCTGGTCAGCATGACCGTCGCGACGTCGCCCGCGGAGGCCACCGCAACGCCAACCGCCGAGCCAACCCCGGAGTCCACCGAGCCGGTGGTCCCGAACGTCGACGAGGCCATCCTGACCCAGATCGAGGGGCTGGTGATCCGCGCGGCCAAGAGCCGGGCCTGGGCTTCGGCCCAGGACTACTTCAAGGGTCGCTATCAGGGCGAAGTCCTCGACTATGCCCTGGCCGAGCTGGCTCGCGCCGAGCGCGAGAGCTACCCGCCGGCCGAGGCCGCCTGAACTCGACAACTGACCGGCCCGTCCGGTCGCCCATCCCCCACGGGACACCGCTCCCGTGTGGGAGTGGTGCGCCCACCGACTGGAGCCCCCCATGAAGATCGTCAACCTCTCCCAGCGCACGCCCGCGTGGCTCGCCTGGCGCGCCCAGGGTGTCACCGCCTCCGAGGCGGCCGTCATCCTCGGTCGCTCGCCCTATCAGACGCCCTGGCGCCTGTGGGCCGAGAAGACCGGACTCTGTCTTCCGGACGACCTGTCCAACAACCCCTTCGTCCAGCGCGGCATCGCCCTGGAAGATACGGCTCGCCAGGGGTTCGAAGAGCGGCACGACACCCTGCTGTTGCCGGTCTGTGCCGAGCATACGGACCATCCGACGCTGCGCTGCTCCTTCGACGGGCTCACCGAGCGCGACGAGCCGGTCGAACTCAAGGTGCCGGCGCAGAAGACCTGGGACGCCGTGGCCCGTGAAGGCGAAGAGAGCTTGGCCTATGGGCTCTACTGGGTCCAGGTGCAGTTCCAGCTCGCCATCGCCGAGGCTGCGCGCGGCTGGCTCGTCTTCGATCCGGTCAGACCCAAGGTCCGGGCGCTGGAATTTGTCATCGAGCGCGACGCGGTGTTCATCGAGCAGGAGCTGATCCCGGCCTGCCTCCAGTTCCACGAGGCGGTGCGCAGGAAGCAAGAGCCGACCCCGGACCCGCAGCGGGACTGCTTCGTCCCGACAGGGGAGGAGCAGGTCCAGTGGGAGCGCCTATCGGCCCAGTACCGCGCGGCCGAGCGTCGGGCCAAGGTCCTCGAGGCCGAGCTCAAGGGGCTCAAGGCGCAGATGGCCGAGGCCCAGAGCGGATTGGTCGGCCTGATGGGTGAGTTTCTGCTCGCCGATCAGACCGACCTGCGGGTGCTGCGCTATCGCCAGCAGGGATCGGTGGACTATGCGGGTGCCCTCGAGGCGCTGATGCCGGAGCTGGATGCGGCCATCCTGGAGGTGCACCGCCGACCCGCTAGCGAGCGGGTGCGGGTGACGCTGAAGCAGGAGGACCATACCGCGGAGTCGGGCTCTGCGCCCGTCGAGAAGCCAAAACGCCGTCGGCGGACTGCGTCAGTCGCGGCCCCTGAGCCGGATAAGGACCAGGTCGACGGACGGGTCACCGAGCCCCGCCCCGAGCACGAGCCGATCGGCTTCTTCTGACCACCATCCACCCTGTCCCCATCGGGGGCAGGGTCCACTAGAGGGCTGCGAGGCTCCAGGACTCCCTGGTGATGAACCCATCGGGGCAAGCTGGCGTCCGTAATGACAACTGACAACTGACCAGTGCCCGAGAGGTCTCGCCCCTCCGCCTCCCCCGAGCCTGAGCGGCCAGCCCTTTCCGACGTGCTCACAGCCTGAGCCCGTTCATCGCCTGCGGGAGCGATCCATCAAGACCCCGCGCACCACCACTCGGCCTCAAGCCGACATCCATCCGCCAGCTTGTGCTGGCTCCACCCCACGGGGAGATTCGTCTCCCCACCGGGGCGGCGTCTCCCCTTCGCCGGAGAGACGCATGCGCACCACCCAAGGCTTCAATATCGCCCAGACCTTCGGGGTCAATGCCCCCAAGGGCCTGACCATCGAGGGCTTCGCCGACGACGGGCATCCGCAGATCCCCGTCCTGACTCCTTACGTCTTCCGCCAGGGGCTCTCCTCGGTGCTGGCCTTCCTGCGCCAGGCCGGGGGCGATGCCTTCCTGCTCACCGGTCCGACCGGCAGCGGCAAGACCTCGCTGATCTGTCAGGTCGCGGCCCGGCTGCACTGGCCGGTCCAATCCGTCGCCTGTCACGGCCGCATGGAACTGTCCGACCTGGTCGGGCAGTTCGTCCTCTGCGAGGGCTCGACCCGCTTCGTCCATGGCCCGTTGGCCATCGCGATGCGTGAGGGTCACCTCCTCATCTTGAACGAGATCGACCTCATGGACCCGGCCGAGCTGGCCGGACTCAACGACGTCATCGAGGGCCAGCCCCTGGTGATCGCCCAGAACGGCGGCGAGGTCATCCGACCCAACCCGAGGTTTCGGGTCTTCGCCACCGGCAACTCGGCCGGCGCCGGTGATCCTACCGGGCTCTATCAGGGCGTGCTGCGCCAGAACCTGGCCCTGCTGGACCGCTTTCGCGTCCTGCAGGTCGGCTATCTGTCCCCGGATGACGAACTGGGGGTCCTGCAAGCCAGTGCCCCGAGCCTGCCGCGTGAGGTGGCGACCCTGATGATCACCGTCGCCAACGAGATCCGGCGACTCTTCCTCGGTGAAGGGGAACAGGGCGCCGAACTGACCGTGACGCTCTCCACCCGCACCCTGGTGCGCTGGGCACGTCTGGCGCTGACCTTCCGCGGGGCGCCGCAGCCGATCGCCTATGCTCTGGAGCAGGCGCTGACCGCACGGGCCGAGCCCGAGCAGCGCGAGGCCATCCACCGGCTCGCCGCCGATGTGATGGGTGACCTCTGGACGGGAGGGACCGCGCCATGAGCGAGCCCTTCCAGCTCTATCGCTACACCCACGCTGATGGCTCGGCCAAGGACTGGGCCTGGCGGCGCCGTCAGGACGGCTCCAGCGAGGTGCGCTGGGGTCGCGCCGGACAGCTGTCCCAGAGCCGCATCTATCCCGCCAGCCGCTATGAGCGGTTGCTGCGGACGGTCCAGGCCAAGCTCGCCAAGGGCTATGTCGATCTGGGCATCCGTGAGCTGGATGCGCACGGACGCTTGATCGAGCCTCAGCCCGAACCACAACACGCACCCAGCGTCCCGACGCCGCCGACACCGGACATCGATCTGTCCGCGCTCGACAGCGACATTGACGACGACTGGTTCTGACCGCAAACCAACCAAGCCGATGGGCACACCGCTGACCCATCGGGGCCGGTGGTGCGCCCGCTCGGCGGGAGACCACCATGACGACCACCCTCGATGACACCCTCATCACCCTAACCGAGCGCCTCTCGCTCATCGTCCTGACCTCAAGTATCTGGTCTGGGCGCAAGAAGCTGCGGGCCGATGACCTGGGCCTCGGGGCAGGGGAGATCCCCTCCGAAGAGCTGGTCTCGCTCGGCAGCAAGCGACTCTGCAACCCGGACGCGATCCGCGTCTTCCACACCCTCAAGGGCCAGGCCGAGCGTGCCTGCCTCAAGGTCGGCACCCGCTTCTTGGGCGGTTATCTGGTCCCCAACGACCAGGTCGACGGTCTGTGCGCGGTGCTCGACGGACTCAAACGCGACTTCGAGCAGGAGGTCCAGTCCTTCCTGGCCGAGTACGACCGGGAGATCGCCGACTGGATCGCCCGGCATCCCGACTGGGAGCGGCAGCTACGCGCCGCCGTGGACCCGGCCGAGGTGATCGGAACACGCTTCTCCTTTCGCTACCGCCCGCTGGTCATTCAGCCAGCCGAAGGGCACCGGGAGACCCTGGTGGAGGACATCGCCGAGATCGGTCACACGCTCTTTCACGAGGTCGCCCAGATCGCCGTCTCGCTGGAGAAGAGCCTGGTCGGCAAGGACAGCCTGAGCCAACGCGCACTCGGGACCTTTCGGCGCGTCCAGGAAAAGCTCGCCGTGCTGTCGTTCGTCGACCCACGGATTCAGCCGATTCTGGCGCTGGTGGAGGGTTATCTGAGCCGGGTGCCCAGACGCGGACCCATCAGTGGGGCAATGTTCCAGGAGGGCTTCGGCCTTTGGCTGTTGCTCTGTGATGAGGAACGGCTGAGCCGGCATGGAGCGGGGCGGCTGGCGGGGGATGTTGATCCCGACGGCGACCCCCCGGAGCGCGACACTGATGCAGATGCCCAGCTTACGGACGCCGAGCGAACTGCACGCCTGGACGATGACGTCGACTTGACGACCGAAACGGAGGCGACGGTCACGGAGTCTATCTCCAGCCGGGAGCCGTCAATGCGCCACGGTATCGACACCCCGCACGCGAACGCGGATGTTCCGTTGGACTGCTTCTTCTAGCCCAATCCGCCCCGAGAGGGGCGATCCAACTGCCGCCGGCAATCGCTGGCGGTCTTCAACCCATCGGGGTCCAGCGTGCCCCGGTGGGGGTGGCTGTGTCCCCGCACCGGAGAGACAGCATGCACACCAAGACCCTGCATCAAGCCATGCCGATCGTCGCCACCGCACTCGCACGCAAGTTCGGCGTCGCGGTGATCGTGGGCGGCACTCAGGCGCAGACCGATGGTCGCACGATCTGGCTGCCGGATCTGCCGGCGACATCCCACCTGCGCCCGGTCGCCTGGGGCTTCCTGGCCCATGAGGCGAGTCATGTCCGCCATACAGACATGGCGGTGTTCCAGACCGCAGGCGCGGCCTCGCCGCTGCGCCAACATCTGCTCAACATCCTGGAGGACATCCGCATCGAGCGGGCCATCCGGCATCAATACCCCGGCACCCGCGCGACGCTGGAGCGTGTCATCGACTGGATGCTGGCCGAGGGGCAGCTCAAGGTCCCTGAGGTCGATGCGCATCCGGCGCGGATCCTGACCGGCTTTCTGCTGCTCAGTCTGCGTGCCCGGGCGCTGGGCCAGACGGCTCTGATCCCGCATGCCACGGCGGCAGAGCAGGTGCTGCGTCAGACCTTCCCGGCCTCACTGGTTCATCGTCTGTTGGGCCTGATGAGTCGGATCGGAGCGCTGACGAGCACGGCCCAGGCCGCCGCGCTGGCGGTGCAAATCGAAGGGCTGCTCGAAGAGGAGGCCAAGACGCCGCCGACTCACCAAGCCAGTGATGGCGATTCGGGTCAATCCGACGAGGCCAACGATGAGGAAGCCGGGCAGGGCGGTCCTGGAGTCGATCCAGAGACCGTCGAGACGGACGCAGAGACCGCGGCTGACACCAGTGCCGCCGATGGTGGTACGAACGGTGACGGCGCCTCGGAACAGTACGATGCCGAGCATCCGGTCGATCAAGTCCGCCAAGCCCTCGCGGCCACGGCGGACGATCTGGACGGTGATCTGTTCGAGGCGGTCCGCCAGCAGTTGGCTGAGTTGACTGCTGAAGGCTCCAGTCCCTTGTTGCTGCCAGCGGCCGAGGAGGCGAACGCCGATGCGCTCCGAGGCAGGATTCGCCTCGCGGAGGTCCAGGAGACGTCGCGGACGCTGATCACCCGACTTAAGGGTCTGGTGCAGGCGAGCCGGCTCGATCGGCCCTTACCGGTCCATCAGGGGCGCAAGCTCATCCCCAATCGGCTGCATCGGGCTGGGGTGGGGGAGGGACGGCTCTTCGCGCGCAAGACGGCGCGAACGACGCCGAACACCGCCGTGCATCTGCTGGTCGATCTGTCGGGCTCCATGTCACGCCAGGTGACCACCAGTATGCGGGCCTATCAGGTAGCCTTGGAGGCGGGGCTCGCCTTGGCCTTGGCGCTCGACCGCATTCCCGGCGTCTCGGTCGCGGTGACCGCCTTTCCGGGCGAGTCCGGGGATGAGGCGACCGTGACCCGTCTGCTCCAGCATGGGCAGCGTCCGGCCGCGCGGGCCGGCGCCTTCGCGCAATCGCCCCGTGGCAGCACGCCTCTGGCGCAAGGGATGTGGTTCGCGGCGGCGGATCTGCTGCTGCGCCCGGAGCCCCGGTGCCTCATCCTGACCCTGACCGACGGCGAGCCCGATGACCCGGCGCTGGCCCTTTCGGTCATCGCGCAATGCGAGCAGGCGGGCCTGGAACTGTCCGGGCTCGGCATCCAGCACGACGTCTCATTGCTGTTCCGGCACAGCCGGGTGATCGAGGCGGTCGACGACCTCAAGCAGGCCCTCTTCGGGCTCGCCGAGCGGCTGCTGGTCTAGGGCGCGCCCGCGCCTCCTTTCCAACCATCCATCCCGGCATCCGCCGGGCTCACCCCATGGGGACGTTTCCCCATGGGGGTGCGTCCTTCTTTTCGACGAGGAACGCACCATGCTTCACGACCCTCCCGCCCGCGCCCTCGCGCGCGCGATCGAAACCCTCGCCAACCGCGGGCGCCGTTATCGGCTCAGCTCGTGGCGATGGACCAGATCGGGTTTACCTGACTTGGGTGATCGCGAGCGTCTATGATCGCCCTATGGGGACAGCTCGGGGAAACCGGCGTATTCTCAAGCTCCTGGGGCTGTGAGCCTGGGGGAAGGGCAGGGGGCGATCTTTCAGGGGAAGACTCACCCTGATCTGCTGAATCAAGCTGAGGGATTGCGATGCCGGTCATCTCCTATTTCTTCGGACTGTACGTGCGTATGTATTTCGATGACCACCTTCCGCCGCATTTCCATGTCGAGTATCAGGGGGCGGAGGCATTGGTCGCGATTGAGACAGGAGAATTGGTCGAAGGGCGACTGCCGAGAAAGGCGGCCAAGCTGATCAAGGACTGGTGCGCAGACCATCAAGATGAGCTATGGGACAACTGGCAACGTGCGGTTGCACTTCAGCCACTGCGGCGCATTCCGGGAGCCGACAATGATTAAGATCGTCAATGCCGAATCACTGCAAGATCGCACCATCCGACTGGAGTTTTCGGACGGCACCACGGGTGACTACGACTTGCAACCCTTGATCGTGCGGGGCACCGAGATGGTCAAGCCGCTTGAAGACAACGCGTTTTTCCAAGGGTTCTTCCTTGAGTTGGGCGCCCTATGCTGGCCGAATGGATTCGAACTCAGTGGCGGGGGCATCCAGCGGCGGTTGCGCGAGCAAGGTAAGCTGCGTCCGCTCGATCAGGTCGCCTGAAACGACAAAACCGGATGGAAGGCGCAATGCCTCATTCCTCGCCTTCGGTCTCTTTACTGATTCGCGTGCGACGCATGCTCGGGCGCTGCCGATTCTTGCTGACCGAGATTGGGTCCAGAGACCTCTGGTGCGCGGGACCGAGCTATCGATGAGTCTCACGTCGTTTCTGCAACGGTCCTTTGCTGCTCAAGCCCCGATTGGATGGACGTGCCGTCACGAAGTTGCGGTCCTGTCGAAGGAGCTTGAGGGAGTCTTGGGATTTGCGCCACGCGCCGACGTGCTGTTCGAGAATGCCGAGACGAATCGGCGCGTTTGGATCGAATTCGAGATCAGCCGCGCGGATCCAGTCGCCAACCACATGAAGTTTGCCGTCGGGCATTTCTTCGCGCCTCAGTTGCCGGGTGATTCCTTCGTCTCGATGATCAGTGACCACGTTGCTGTCGGGCGCATGAATCTCGGGGCAAGTGCCGTGATGCTGATGCGAAGGCTCGGCATGCAAGCCTTTCAGATCCCGCTCTTTCCGAGCATGGTTGGGTCGTTGGTGAAAGAGCTGAACCATTTACCCCAGCCCGAGCTAATCGATCGCAAGCTGAACGTCGAGCCGGAAATCGAGCGTGCCCTTTCGATCGGTGAGCCTGTCTACGCCGATCGGTCGCACAGGATCTTCTGCGTCTCGAATGCGTTCGAGGTGTCGCTCAACGTCATGGAATGGAATCGATCCGTCGCATCGAGCGATGGAGCGCACCTTTGGGGGAAGCGAACGGTCACCTTCTTCGTTTACGATCCTCGGTCGCAGCGCTTCGCGCCTTCGAAGTTCTGCGCATTCATCCCAGTTTCGGGAATGGCAGAGTCCGTGGACTCTGATTTGAATGATCAGACTTTGGGCATGACGATGCCCTATTACTGCGCGATCGATGCGAACGAGCCGCGATTCGATGGTGGTGTTGCGCGCAGGCATTTTCTGAATCGTTTGGGGTATCGGCTGCTGCAGTTGGGCGAATCTCCAGGTTTATCGACACGATTCGAGGGTTGGCTTGCCACCCAGAAAGACTGCATTCGCATCCATCCGCGCCGTGCTCACATCTTGATTCCACCGCACCTCAAGTTGCCAGCGTGATCCGGTCGACGGATGAAACGGATCGACTGACGAAATGTGGACCGCAGGATGGGGGCAGCGGAAGACGCGGCCCGGCAGCTGGGTCGCCAGATCCGTGGCAACGAGTCGGTGGTCGCGGTTTCGTTGGTGAGGTAGGGCCGGAGTTCCTCCAACAGACCGCTCGATACCAGCATGAACTGCTTGGTGGGCCGCGCGAAGGTCGCGTCGACCCGCACCGGGTGCGGCAGTTTCCAAAGGTCGCGGTCATGCAGGCGAAGCGTCATCGTGGCCACGCCAGTCAGCGCCTCCTGGCGCGTCAAACTTCCGATTGTGGTCCTATCTTGGCACCCAGGAGCAGGGCTGGCGTAAGGACAATAGCCTCCCTCGGTACAGGGGAAACCCATCGATCAGATAGGCTGCGACCAGGCTCACACGAGCGCTAGCTGGGAGAGGACCCGAACGGGACGGACCCGCTGGTGTCTTCGGGATCATCCTGCGAAGCGAATCCGGACAGCCGCGACGCCTGGCTCCGACAGCAGATCGCGGCGCTCGACACCGAGGTGGAGCAACGCTGCGCCTTGATCCTGGAGGTGCTGCGCGAAAAGGCGCTCGATCTACAGACCGACTACACGGAGGCCATGCTGCGGGAGCGCCGCACCTGCCAGCCCAGCGAGCGGGGACGCATCGGACTGCGGGTCAGGACGGCCACGGCCTCGGCGCAGGGCATGTTCCAGATCGAGTGGTATCGGGTCCAGGGCAAGCAGCGCACGAAGTACCTCCGGCGAAGTGCGCCAGGTGACTTCGATCTCCGTGCGCGCCTTGCTGGAGAGCAGGCCTGAAAGCCACAGGGTGTCGATCGCGATCATCACCTGGTCGAGTTCGAGGATCAGTTGGGTGTAGGCGCCGATGTGGGGCGAGGCGATCTGCACCTTGAGATCGACCGGATGGGTGTAGCGGGGACGGGCCTTCAGCAGGTCGTGCCGCTCGAGTTCGAGCTGCCAGCGCTCGCGCTCGGCGAGGATGGCCGCGCTGAGTTCCTCAAGCCGCTGGGTGATCACCGTTTCGAACTGATCGGCTTCCTCATCCGTTGCCACGATCCGCAGGATGACGTCGATGCCGTAGAGGGCGGTCATGGTGGGCCGGAACTGTCGCAGGCTGACGAGCCGCCGCGCATACTCGCTGTGGATGCGGATCTGGCGATCGAAGACGGGGCGGCTGTGGCGATAGGCGCGGGCGGAGCGACCCCCTGCCGGGGCCTTGACCGCAGCAGGGGGCTGACGGGGGGCGGCGTCTGAGGGTGGGGGCGGCGATGAAGGGGTCGTCTCTTCACTGGGGTCGATAGCCATCGCGGGATGCTCCTCCGAGCTGAGGGGCGGCCGACCGAGCCGCCGCGTTGCGGCGATCTGGTCAGTCGAGTGTCGAGGCTGTGCACTGCAACGGATCTTGCGCAGTGGGACGCGGTCGCGCAATAAAGAACGGTTAATCCGAAATGACCGTTGATGGCGATGAACGGTTGCAGTTGGATTAACCGTTCTTGCGCCAAGAAACGGAAAAGCCTGGATAGACTCACGCATGGATGAAGCCTCTGATGGTCGATTGATCGGATGAATCTTCTATGCGCACGCTCCATGCATCTTTCATTCTATTCCTGGTCCTGTGCTGCTCGGTCGCCGCGACGGCGCAGGATCAACCGTCGATTCGGCTGGTCGCCGCCGCGCCCACGTCAGCCGCGACGCCTGCATCGCTCGCATCCGACATCACGGGGACCGTGCCCGCGTTGAGGGCAGGTGCGGAGACCTCGGGCTTCCTGGATGGCACGGTCTGGGCGGCCGTTGCGCGTCGTCACGAACTCGACCCCCGACTGCTTTACGGCGTTGCCCTGCAAGAGACGCGTCATCGCGCAGGTCCGCACACCTCCGCACCCTGGCCCTACACCCTGCGCGGACCAACAGGTCCGCAGTTCCATGCGTCTCGCCCGGCCGCCGCGCGAGCGCTTCGGAAACTCATGGCTCGCCATCGCCCAGAGGCGATCGACGTTGGTCTTATGCAGATCAATCTGCATTGGCACGGCGACAAGGTGGCGGATCCGGCCCAGTTGCTCGATGCCCGCACCAACCTCGAGATTGCCGCCGAGATCCTTGTCGAGGCGATCCAATCCGCGCCGGGCGACCTCGCGCTGGGCGTTGGGCGTTATCACCATTGGAAGGACGCCGCCATTGCGCGTGCTTACGGGCGCCGTGTCCTGCGGCTGGTGCGGGCCATGACCGCGTCGGGGTGAGCGCGCGTCGTCGGCCAGTTGCGGCTTGGAGCGGCCCACCGAGCCCAGGCGTCTAGTCGGCATCGCGTGGTCCAGCATCGATCTGGATCAGCCCCCGGGAACGTCCGCTCACCGGGTCTTGGGTGTTCATGGCCTCAGAGAGCAGGGCGGTCGGAACGAGCTGCACGCCAAATCCTGGGGTGACGTCGAGCAGCAGGATCCGATCACTCGCCGGGTCATAGCCGCCGATGGGCGAGAAGTGCCCGAGCGACACGCCATGGATGGGCGCGCGGTCGAAGTTCACGATCAGGCGGCGGCCGGGTGTGCTCAGCGATCCCAGGAGTGTCCGAAGCGCTTGCTCGCTCAGATCCCGCCGCACCTGCACCTGCCCGATCCCAGTCGACTCGGCTAGCGCCGCCACCTCGTCGAGCGTCATGCCCGTCACCGCCATCCGTAGCCACGCCAGGGTGTCGCCCTGAAAGAGGTCGCGCTCGCGCGCAACCGGTCGGCCCAGTGACGCAAGGACGTTGCGCAGGCTCGCCGGTCCGCACGAGGACCAGTGCTCCTGCACGCGAAAGTCCCGCAGGAAGGTCTGAGCCAACGCGGTCTGGCGGATCGTCTTCAACGCGGGCGCATCGCGCGACACCCCGCTTGCAAACTGCTCCGGGTGCGGCGCCACAAGGCTGTGTCCATACCAGCTGAGGCCGCCCGGGACACTCAGTGCCAGAACCAGTCCCAGTGCCCACCGGCGAAGACGATGCCTCCGCTCCGTTCGGGCAACCGCCGGGGATGCCGGGTTGTTCATCAGGTGTACCTCCGTAGGAGGCGATCCGCGCGGACCGCCGTGGAACTCTGCAACCCACCCTAGCCAAGCGTGAGCGCCTTGAACAGGCGTCTTTGACGCCTCCTGCGTCGCGCCGACGAGATTGGCGTCTTTGACGCCACTTGCACGCGCTTGATGATATTGGCGTCTTTGACGCCTTGTCGCATCGGTCTCCCTCGCTATGCTGACCACAAGCCCGCAAACGAGGGAGTTCATCCATTCAATGAACAGTGGTTTTTGCCAGTTAACGGCCTGTTGCGATCCACACCGCGACCGCCTCTTGCCTGAGCAGGGCGCGCTGCACGAACCGCCAGAGCGCCTGATCAGGGCTCCCGTTCGGGTCCTGATCGCGGAGGACGAGGCCCTCCTGCGCACGGCGGTCGCCGCGCTGCTGCCGCAGGTGGCGGGTGCCGCCGTAGAGGTCGTCAGCGCCTGCGCCACCCGCAGCCAGATGCTGCGTGACACCCGGGCCTTGCAGCCGGACGTGGTGCTCCTGGATCTGCGCATGCCGGACCGCGACGGCCTGCGCTGCACCCTCGGCGGCGCTGACACCATCGCCGCGCTCCAGCGTCAATGGGCCGAGGTGCGCGTCATCTGTCTCAGCGTGCACGCCGAGCCCGACCTCGTGCGCGCCTGTCTGGATGCCGGCGCGGCGGGGTATTTGGGCAAGGGGGTCTTGCCGGAGGAGTTGTGGCGGGCGGTGCGCACCGTCGCCCTGGGTGGGCGCTCTGTGGCGCCGATGCTGCAGGCGCGGCTCGACCTGCACCTCGCGGGCGCCGAGGCCGAGGTCCGCGCGCAGCTGCTGGCCGGGCGTCGCGGCGATGTCCTGCGCCTCCTGCTCGAGGGCCATTCGCCCGCCGAGATCGCCGCGACGCTGCCCATCACCAAGAAGTACGTCGACAAGAAGATCGCCGAGATCAAGACCCTCCTGGGGGTCGACACGCCGATCCGGATCTATCGGCTGTGTCGCGAACTCGGCATCGTCGATGACTAACCAAGAGGCCTCTGCTCATGACGCGCACAGCCGCCACGACCATCTACGACCCAGACCTGGCGCTCGCCCGTGCAAGCGGGCGTGCCGACGTCCGCGACCGGATGCTGATCGGCCTACTCGATTTGCTGGACGACCCGGCGCGTGGCGGGCGGCTGCTCGATGTGGCGCGCTATGGCCGGGAGACGGCCGCCTGCCAAGAAGCGGCGCATGGTGCGGTCGGCGTCGCTCGGCAGGTGGCGACACCCCAGCTCGAAGCGCTGCTGCGAGCGCTAGAGGCGGCATTCGAAGCCGGCGATCTGGCGGCGGCTGAGCGTGTAGGACGGCGCCTGCCGGCGGCCGTTGAAGCCGTCTGCGCCGCGCTCGGCGCTGCCGGGTCATCGGCGCCCTGATTGACCGGGCGATCGGACCGTCTGAACGCCATGGTCGCAGTATCCACTGGAAGAGGAGAGGCCATTGCATGGACCCCTTGCGTCATTGCTTGCGACAGGGAAGACCGACCGCTTGGCGCTCAGTGTGCGTGGTCCGCAACGGTGCTCCACGGCCGAGGCCAGCGCACGGTCGAGCGCTTGCTGGCGTATCGGCTCTCTCGTCCACCGCATCCCGCGTTTGGGTCCTGGTTCTGCTGCTGGCCTGGCTGCCTACGGCTCAGCCTGCGCCGGCCGCTGCGTGTCAGGAGGCCCCGTTGATGCTCATCCATCCTGCGGTGGCGCGGCCCTATGAAGAGGTCATTGATCAGCTCTTCGAGGGACTCGGACAGGGTACGAGACAGGACATGGGCGTCTGCGCGCTCGATGCGCTGAATGCACGGTCCTGGTCGCGCCCGCCCCGTCAGGTCGTGGCCGTCGGTGGGTCCGCCTACGCGGCGGCCGAGCAGGCCTTTCCGAATGCCCGGGTCTTGCCGATTCTGGTCGAGACCTTGCCTGCTGCGGCGCGCGATGGACTCTCACGCTTCGTCGAGCCCTCCCTGGTGCTGGCCCAGTTGCGAGCCCTGTCGCCGAACACTGAGAGCCTCTATTTCATCCACCTCAGCGACGCGCCGGCGGAGCTGATTCGGCGCGCGCAACGCTCGGCCGAAAGGCTCGGTCTGCGCTGGATTCCGATCGCGGTGGGCAATCTGCGTGAAGCCGCCTTGGCCATCGAGCGGGTCCGAGGCGAGGCCAGCACCACCAGCGCCGTCTGGTTCCATCGCGACGTCCTGGCGCTCAATCCAGACATTCTGATCCCGCCCATCGTGCGGCGGAGCTGGGCGGTCGGCTTCCCGGTGATCAGCGACGATGCCGATACGGTAGAGCGCGGACTGCTCTTCGCGCTCACTCCCGATTATCGGGCGGTCGGACACGCCGCCGCCGCACAGTTGGCAGAAAAGCGTGCGGGGCTGCGGAATCTCCGTGGGGTTCATCGGGTCCTCAACGCGCGCACGGCCCGCGCCATCGGACTCGCGGTGGGGCCAGCGGAGGAGGCAGGCTTCGATGCGATCCACGACTGACATGCCTCCCTCAGGCCAGAAATCCTATGTTCGCCAGCTCGTTGACGCCTTCGCGCTCTTGGCGGTGGGACTCGGGCTGGCGGTGCCCTTGATCCTCTTTTGGACCGCCTGGCAGCAGGCACGGGTGTTCAACCTGCACACCGCCGAGGAGTTGGCCGCCATCCTGGCCGAGGACGCCCGCTATGCCCTGTTGGTGGGATCACGCCCGGACGCGCAGGCCCTCGTCAACAGTCTGCTGAAATTTCCTGATCTGATGCAGGTCCGACTGCTGGACGCCGCCGGGCAGGTGGTGGCCGAGCAGTCCACCGCGGAGCACGGGCAGGCCAAACGCACCGCGCAGGTGGAGACGCCGGTTTTGGCCGTAGACCGCGGATCGTCCACCCGCTTGGACGCCGGGACACCTGATCCAGAGACGCCGCTCGGGCGCGTGGTGCTGACCCTGTCGCTCGACCGGGCCTTCAGCGTCGCGCTGGAGACGGCGCAGGCTTCCCTGGCACAGCTCGGACTGCTGACGCTGGTGCTTGGCCTCGCCGTCGCCTACCTGTCCCTGCGCATGCTCGCCCCTTTGGGCACCCTGGTGCGCCGCTTGAGCGACCCGCTCGGGACCGTGCTCCCAAACCCGCCAACAGCGAGTCCCGCCGAGGTGCATCGGCTCTACGCTGCAGTAGCGGCCATGCGGGCGCGTCTCGCGGAGAATCAGCGGCAGTTGCAAGCCCATGCCGAGGAACTCGAGGCCCGGGTCGCGGCACGCACCCAGGACCTCCGCGCGGCCCGCGATGCGGCCGAGCAGGCGAATCGCGCCAAGACGCTCTTCCTCGCCAATGTCAGCCACGAGCTGCGCACGCCGCTGCAGGCAATCATCCTGCACGCGCGCCTGCTCGAACGTCAGAAGACCAGTCCTAGCAGCGAATCGCTGGCGGTGATTCTGCGGGCCTCCAACCAATTGCTCGAGCTGATCGAGCAGTTGCTCAATCTGACCAAGGTCGAGTCCGGGCATCCGATCGAGGTGATCTATGGGCGCTTTGCGCTTGGCGCACTCCTGGAGGATGTGGTCACCACACTTGAGCCCACGCTATCGCCGCGCAACCGGCTCGAACTGGCGCGACCAGAGGCGGACGTTACCCTGATCAGCGATCGCGCGCGCCTGACCCAGGTGCTCTACAACCTCATCCGCAATGCCGACAAGTTCACCGACGGCGGGGTGATCCAACTGACCCTGGAGCCGAGCCGCGATGGCAAGCAGGCCGTCATCCAGGTGACCGACGAAGGGATTGGCATCCAACCGGCAGAGCAGGCACGCATCTTCGAGCCTTTCTACCAGGGGGGCAGTCGCGTTGCGGGATCCGTTTCATCCGGGATCGGGCTTGGGCTCTGGCTGAGTCGGCGCATCCTCGAGGCCCTCGGCGGCGGCATGACGGTCGCCAGTGAGCCGGGGAATGGCAGCTGCTTTCGCATCGAACTTCCGGTAATCCCGACCGCCGTCCCTGCGTGTTCCGCCGCGCATCCACCTTCGGGGCCGGGGTCAATGCCGGTTGAGACCGCTGCGCATCGCGGGCTACGCCTCCTGTTCGCCGAGGACGAGGACAGCATCCGCGCCCCGCTCACGCGCTTTCTGCGCGACGCCGGCTTCAGCGTCGACGCCTGCGCCGACGGCACTTCGGCGCAGGCCCTGTTGGAGCACGCACCACACGCCTACGCCGGCGTCATCCTCGACCACCGCATGCCGGGCTGCCAGGGCCTCGACATCTTGGCGCAGCTGCGCGCGCGCGGTCAGAACACCACCCCGGTCGTGATCCTGACCGGGGACGATCGGGCACCCCTCCAGGCGGCCATCACCCGCCTCGGTGCCCACCTGATGGTCAAGCCAGTGCGGCCGGAGCGGCTCATTGGGACCATCGTGACGCTGATCGAGCAGTCTGAGCAGGCTGATCGCGGCACGCTGAGATGAAGACCCATGACACGATTCCTGTTCGCCACCCTGAGCGCGCTTGCCAGCCCTGCGCTGGCCGAGACCTCCGCAGAGGAATTGTTCGGTTCGGCGCGAACCGTCAGCATCGCCACTGGACGCGCGCATCTCTATCGCACGGCCCCGGCGGTCGCCACCGTCATCACCGCCGAGGACATCCGTAACGGCGGATTTCGCAGCGTCGCTGAGGCGCTGCGGTTGGTGCCCGGATTTCATCTGGGCTTGACCAATGACTACGCGCCAAACGTCCTGGTGCGTGGCTTCTCGAGTCTCGGTTCGGGCAACCTGCTGGTGCTGCTCGACGGCGTGGCTCAATCGGATCTGATCCTGGGGAATCCGCTCAGCGTCCTGGGTGTCATCCCGATCGACGTCATCGACCGGATCGAGGTGACGCGTGGACCGGGCTCCTCGGTGTTTGGTGCGGATGCCTTCTCCGGGGTGGTCAATGTCATCACGCGCAAGCGGGTCGAGCGCCAGCAGATCACGCTCAGCGCTGGCTCAGCGCGCACGCGTGACGGACGGCTCCTGGTTGGGGACAGCAGCGCATCCACCGACATCGTCCTTGGCGCCGAGATCATGGAGACGGACGGGCATAGGCCCGTGATTCGCACCGACCGCTTGTCGCAGATCGATGCCCTGCTCGGGAGCGGATTCTCGCTGGCACCGAGCGCGGTCAACACCGACCAACGCAATCTGGGCGTGCTGGCGAATGCCCGATTCGGTCAGACGCGCGCCATGCTGCGGCTCTCGCGCACCACGCAGGGGCTTGGTGCGGGGATCTTAAGTGCCATCGATCCCAGCGGGACGCGCACGCTGGAGACGGTCGAAGGGCGGCTCGAGCGCAAGGTCAGATTCAGCCAACGGCTCGCGCTGACGCTCCAAGTGGATGCCGCGCAGACCCGCCTCGCACTCGATGATGTGACCTGGTTGCCCGCCTCCGGGCTGTTCGCCGAGGGGCTGCGCTACGATGCCTCCGCCGTGCAGGAGACCTGGCGACTGCGCTCGGATCTTCGCTATGCGGCGAGCGCTCGGCATTTCATCACCCTGGGGCTCGAGGTTGAGCAGGTCCGCTACGCGCTCGACGCGCTGGAGCTGCGCGGATTGGATGCCGTCGCTTCTGGCATGGGCACGACCAGCACCACGCTGAGCGACCCGCTCACGGGTTATGCCAGCGCGTTGACGCAGTTGCTGTCAGCGGCCGCAACGGGATCTGACGATGACGGCCATGGCCGCCTGCTGTCCGCCTATTTCCAGGACGAATGGCTGATCGCCCCGAAGTGGTCGCTGACCTGGGGCGCACGCCTCGACGACGATTCGGATGTTGGAACGCATGTCAGCCCACGCGCCGTCCTCGTGTGGACACCGCTGCCCGAATGGACCGCGAAGCTGCTCTATGGCGAGGGCTTTCGTGCTCCGACGCTTCTTGAGACGCGCAATGGCCTGCTGCCCATCTATCAAGCGAACGCTGACCTCGAGTCGGAGCGTCTGCGCACCCTGGAGTTCGCCGTGCAGTACCAGCCCCACCCTGATCTGGAGTTCGGGCTGAATCTGTTTCGTCATGAGACCGTCGACCAGATCCGTCAGCAGAATCGCGGCGTCTCGGTCGAGCCAGAGAACGTCGGTCGTCAGATTGGCCAGGGCGCCGAACTCGAGGTCCGCTGGGTGCTCGCGCGCGACCTGCTCCTGCGTGGTTGGTACGCCTACCAATACAACACCGACGAGACGACCGGGGAGGACGCCGGCTACAGCCCGCACCATCGGCTCTATGGCTCCTTGCAATACCGCTTGGGCCGGACCTTTATCAATCTGCAGGGGATGTACGTCGGCGACCGCGCCCGCGTGGCGGAGGATACGCGCGACGAAGCACCCGAATACGGCCAGCTCGATCTGCTCGTTCGCCACGATCTGAGCAAGCAGGTCTCCGTGCAACTCGATGTCCGCAACCTCCTGAACGGCAACTTGGAGGAGGCCTCGGCGGGTACCTCGCTGCCGCAGGATCTGCCGTTGGCTGGCCGGACCTTCTATGGGTCGATCGAGGTGCGCTTCTAGCCGCGCGTCCACGACCTCTGCTTTGGCGCTAAGATCACTATACTGAGTCACTGGATCCTGGTCCTAACCGCGTTGATCGGCATCCACCCATGCGTCCCTTCGCTCAGCATATCCTTCTGCCATTGCTCGCGCCGCTGGCGGTCGTGGCCCTTTACGTCACGCCCCTATCGGTGATTGGCTGCCGGACGCGCGGCTTGCTCGCATTGGCGATCGTGCTCGTGGCCTTGATCGTCGGTATTGGCGTCGGGATACGCGGCTTGTCTGCCAGGCTGCGGGGGATGCCGGGCTCAGGCTGGTGGATCGCTACGATGTGTATTCTTTTGCTTCCTGCCCTGCTCGTCCTCGGCCCGCTCGGGTGAGGACGCACCGGGTTGGGAGCGTCTGACGTCACGACCGAGGGGGAACACTGGCATGTCACGCACCAGCCCGGAAGCCGTCTTCGCGCTCGCGCAAGCGGCGATGGAGCGCGGAGATTGGGAAACCTTTTTTGCGTGTCTGGATCGCAGCGACCTGAAGCCGTTGGCGAAAATGGGCATTCCGCTCGGAGAGGATCCGGATGGCGCCTCTTCCAGGTTGTGTCTGGAGCATGGCATTCCGGCCGAGGCACTGCAGCGTGTCAAGGCATGCGCTGAAGCACTTCAAGACTCCGCGCAGCGGATGATGTCCGGATCGGTTGGGGCTGCGTCAGGCGAGGCGCCCCCGGACGATCTGCTGCAGCAGTCCCTGGGTCACCGCGACTTGGTGAAGGCCCTGGATCGCGCCATCGCAACCTGCCTTGGATGCGTGACCGATCTCGCCGCGTTCACGGCCAAGGCGGAGCGGCTGAAACGGGCGACGCTGGGCGGCGGGTCGGTCAGCTCGTCACTGTTTGTGGGTGAGTCTCTGGTCGACGTTCGGATCGAGGGAAAGAAGGCAACGGGCATCCGCCGCATCACGCGCGACTGGAGCGAGCCCATCACCTTTGTGCAGAAGCGAAGCCAATGGTTCATCAAGTGCTTGCCGAAGTGACGCTGATGGGCAAAAGGACTCCCCTGTGCCGGACCCGTCGAGCCGGACGCGGCCATCCGGCGGCGCTCGGCCGAATGATTCAGCATCTGGCAGCCGCGACCATGACCCTGCTGCTCCTGCTTGGCGGGGTTGCACCCCTGCGGGCGGAGGACGTCAAAGCCGTCACCATCTACCCCAGCGATGGCTATCGGGTCGTGGCGCAGTGGGCGATCCCGCTGCGCCTCTGGGTCCATAAGCCCAGATCGCTCACCACCGATCTCATCACCCACCTGGTGGCGCGGCCCGAGACGCGTTCGGCGGCCGAAATCGCGCGGGCTCACGACCGCTTGTCCGACCTGGTCGCGGATGACGCGTCCGGCGAGCAGGTCGTCTTGGGGTTCGATGAGGATCCGCGTCAGATGGCTTACCAACTGCTGGATGCGCGGGGCAGACCGCTGACGAGCGACCTCAACGGTCTGGTCGAGGGCACCTTGCGATTGGACGTCGCACGGGCCGAGGCACTGCTGCGCGCCCAGGGATCCACGCAGGGCTGGCTGCGTCTGCATGCGCGCTCACCGGGACACCAGGGGGAGGGCAGGGTGCGCCTGCTGGCATCGCAGGGACGTTCCGTGATTTCAGATATCGACGATACCCTCAAGATCACGGGGATCCCCGCCGGGCGCGAGGTGGTGCTGGAGAACACCTTCTTCCGCCCCTTCGTCGCCGCGCCCGGGATGGCGCAACGTTACCGCGCACTCGGCGCGGCGACGGCGTTTCACTATGTCTCCGGCAGCCCCTGGGGGCTCTATCGGCCACTCGCGGACTTCATCTCGGCGGCCGGCTATCCCGCGGGCTCCTTCCACCTGAAAAATGTCCGCAAGAACCTGCTGACGGCGGGTGCGTGGCAGGATCTCGCGCGCCTGGCGGGCGGCGAGGCGACGCAAGCGCAGAAGCGCGCGCAGATCGGCGCGATCATCGGCCAGTTTCCCGCACGCCGCTTCATCCTCGTCGGCGACTCCGGTGAGCAGGACCCGGAGATCTACCGCGCGATTCGCCAGCGTTTCCCGCGGCAGATCGAGGCGATCTGGATCCGCGATGTCGTCGATGACCGCCACCGCCATCCCGCGCGTTTGGCGGGTGTTACGTCCCTCCCTTAAACAGGCGTAGCCGCCTGAAAAATCCCACGGTCCGCCAGGACCTCGGTTGAACCATTCC
>NZ_JAAIJR010000068.1 GCF_010915725.1 Thiorhodococcus mannitoliphagus | reverse complement strand
CGCTGAGACAACGATGCCGATAGAAAAAAATGATGGACAGGAGGCAAATCGGACTTGCGTCAGAACAGAGTATCTACAGCTCGGGCGATTTGCAATATTTAGACAGCCTCTTAGTGCGTTCCGGACGGCGGAAGTGATTTGATCTGAGAGCCGCTGGATTCAACCTTGTGGGAGGGCGTGTGGGAGCGGCGCCCCGCCGCGACAGCAAGCCACGGATAGCGCCTTCAAGAAGGGTCAATTTCAAGACAGGAGTAAAGCGGAGCTAGTGTCTGATTCCAAACGCATCATCGTTGCACTCGATTTCGCGGGAGAGAATTCCGCGCTCGCGCTGGTCGACCAGCTCGACCCAAGTCGATGCCGTCTCAAGGTGGGCAAGGAGCTCTTCACTCGGCTGGGGCCGCGCTTCGTGGAGCTGCTGCAGGGGCGGGGATTCGAGGTCTTCCTCGATCTCAAGTTTCACGATATCCCGAACACGGTTGCCGCGGCCTGCGCGGCTGCGGCGGATCTCGGCGTCTGGATGGTCAACGTGCATGCCTCCGGCGGGTCCAGGATGATGGCGGCCGCGCGTGAGCGTCTGGATCAGCTCGGTGATCCACCATTGCTCATCGGCGTGACTGTGCTCACCAGTCTCGACCGGGATGATCTCGCCGCGATCGGCTGCCCCGGAACTCCGGAAGAGCGCGTTTTGGCGCTGGCGCGGCTCGGGCAGCAGGTTGGATTGGACGGCATCGTTTGCTCGCCCCTGGAAGTCAAGCCGGTTCAGGCGGACTTGGGGCGAGATTTCTTGTTGGTGACGCCAGGCGTCCGTCCCGCCGGTTCTGCGGCGGGGGACCAGAAGCGCGTCATGACACCGGCGGAGGCAGTCTCCGCTGGCGCACATTTTTTGGTGATCGGGCGGCCGATCACGCAAGCACCCGATCCCATGAGCGCGATGATGCAGATTGATGACACCTTGCGCGCTCTTTAAGACACCTATTTGGCTTTTAGGGGAGAGATATGGCGAAGATCCACAAGGCAGTATTTCCCGTGGCAGGTCTGGGTACGCGCTTTTTGCCCGCAACCAAGGCAAGCCCCAAGGAGATGCTTCCGATCGTTGACAAGCCGCTGATCCAGTATGCGGCCGAGGAAGCCGAGTCCGCTGGAGTGGACCATCTGGTCTTCATCACCGGCCGCAACAAGCGATCCATCGAGGACCACTTCGACGTTGCCTATGAGCTTGAGCACGAACTCGAGAGTGCGGGTAAGAGCAAGCTGCTGGACATCGTCCGCAATGTGCTCCCGAGCGAGGCGCATTGCAGCTACGTCCGTCAGTCCATTGCCCTGGGACTGGGTCACGCCGTGCTGTGTGCCAAGCCGGTGATCGGCGACGAGCCATTCGCGATCATCCTGGCGGATGACCTCATCCGCAGCAGCGGCAAGGGCGTCGTCGAGCAGATGTCAGACGTCTACGTCAAGCATGGCTGCAGCGTTCTGAGCGTGCAGGAGGTTCCGCGCGAGGAGACCAGCAAGTACGGCATCGTGGAGGTCGAAACCGACGCTGACGGCACCATGCGGGTCGTCTCCATGGTCGAGAAGCCGGCGCCGGCGGATGCCCCCTCGAACCTCGCCGTGGTCGGGCGCTACCTGCTCACGCCGAAGATCTTCGAGAAGCTGGAATCCACCCCACCTGGGGCGGGTGGTGAGATTCAGCTGACGGACGCGATTTCCGCGCTGCTCAAGGACGAGCCCGTGATTGCCTATCCCTTCGAGGGCAAGCGCTATGATTGCGGCAGCAAGCTGGGCTATCTCGAGGCCACGGTCGAGTTCGGGCTTGCACACCCAGAGCTTGGCGAGCGCTTCTCCGCCTACCTGCGCAACTTCAAGGACCTGGATGCTTGAGAAGATGTCTGGAAACTCGTAGGTACTCTAGCGAGGCTTCGCCTCAGACCGAAGAGTTATGCCATCGGGATCGGAATCGGGATCGCTATCGCTATCGTCGGTTCGATACCGATACCGACGGCCTTGGATGGTCGGACGCTTCATCGAAATTTGACTCACCTGAAAGCATTTTGCGAGCGAAATCCCCCCTAGCCCCCCTTTGCGAAAGGGGGGAAGTTGTTGATGGACGCTTTCTAAGAAGGTGTCCATCAATTGTTTGCTGATGCGAGCGATGCCGCCCGAAATCCCCCCTAGCCCCCCTTTGCGAAAGGGGGGGAAGTTGTTGCTAGCCCCCCTTTGCGAAAGAGGGGACGTTGTTGATGGCGCTGTCTTAGGGATGCGATTGCTGGAGCTTGTCGATTGATCCCTCGGCATCAGCTGTCCGCTGAGCCGAAACGCCCGCCTGCTCGAAATGCTGCCGTCGTGGGACACGATCGATTCGCCATGCCTCGACGGCCTGTTTCCAGAACATGGCTGGCGAGACGACCTTGCCCAATGATCTCTGGCCCAGGCAATCCCACGCCTTGCGCAGGGCCGGCAGGGGATCGGCGGCATCGACAGGTGCGGATGCCAGTGACTTGCTCAGCTTGCGCCCTTGATCGTCGAGCATCAGAGGAATGTGAGCATAGTTCGGCTGCGGGCAGCCAAGGGCCTGCTGCAGCATGATCTGGCGCGGTGTCGAGAGCAGCAGATCGGCGCCGCGGACGACATGCGTGATGGCTTGCCAAGCATCGTCGACGACCACCGCGAGCTGGTAGGCGTGAATTCCATCCGCGCGGCGTAGCACGAAGTCACCGACGCTCTCTTGGACAGACTGCGTCTGCAATCCCTGGATGCGATCTGCAAAACTCAAGGGGTCTGAATGCGTCTTGATGCGGACGCTGCGCGGCTGGCGTCCGGCGGGTAGGCCGTTGCGGCAGGTTCCTGGATAGACTGTGCCCTCGAGTCCCGTTCGCCCCTGCCTGGCGATCTCGGCCCGACTGCAGCCGCAGGGGTAGGTCTGTCCGTTTTCTGCGAGAAGGGCGAGTGCTGCTGAGTAGGCATGTGTTCGCGCCTGTTGGAAGACGACGGGTGCGTCCCATTCGAATCCGAGGGCGCTGAGGGTTTCTAGGATGAGCGCTGCTGAGCCAGGGACCTCGCGAGGTCGGTCGATGTCTTCCATGCGGACCAGCCAAGTTCCTGCGCAGGCGCGCGCGTCGGCATAGCTCGCCATGGCGGCGAGCAGCGAGCCGAAATGCAGTGGGCCTGTGGGGGAGGGGGCGAAACGCCCCCGGTAGACTGGGGCGGCCGCTGGCTGGCGCCCTGCCATCGTCTACCGGAGCTGCGGCCAGTGGTTAGCCGCGCTGCTTTTCGCGAATCTCATCCAGCGTCTTGCAGTCGATGCAGAGCGTGGCGGTGGGGCGGGCCTCGAGTCGACGGATGCCGATCTCGACACCACAGGCCTCGCAGTAGCCATAATCGTGCTCGTCGAGTCGCGTCAGCGCCTCATCGATCTTCTTGATGAGCTTGCGCTCGCGGTCGCGGGTGCGCAGCTCCAGGCTGAACTCAGACTCCTGGGTTGCACGATCATTGGGGTCGGGGAAGTTGGTGGCCTCGTCCTGCATGTGATGGACGGTCCGATCCACCTCCTCCATCAGCGACTTCTTCCAGGTAAGCAGGATTTCACGGAAGTGCTCCTCCTGCTCCGGATTCATGTACTCCTCATTGCTCCCAATGTCGTAAGGCTCGAATTTGACCGACTCGGTGTCGTGTGCTCTGGCTTCGGCCATTGTTATCTCCCGGAAGACTCAAAAACGGTGGATACCTGCAGCTCGAATCGAAATCTTATCGGTGATCCGCTCCGCGAAAGCGTGCTTAAGTACCAGATCACGGACCTGCGGGCAACTGTCCACTGAGCCGCTGGCATGCACTCGCGCCTCAACTTGGTTAGTCTTTGCGCCCTGATAACCCCTAGCGCAGCGACTTTAATTTGGAGTCCTCTGATGTACGGATTCAAGGCTTTGATCTTCGACGTGGATGGCACTGTCGCCGATACCGAGCGCGATGGCCACCGTCCCGCCTTCAACGCAGCCTTCGCCGAAGTCGGGCTGGATTGGCATTGGGATCCTGCCCTCTACGGCGAGCTGTTGGCCGTGGCTGGCGGGAAGGAGCGTATTCGCTATTTCATGATGCGCGAAGGCATTCGGCTCGATCCCGGTGCAGACGAGGACGCCTTCGTCGCCGATCTCCATCGTCGCAAGACGAGGCACTACCTGGCGATGCTGAGCCAAGGTGCGATTCCCTTGCGCCCTGGCGTGCTGCGGCTATGGCGGGAGGCGCGTGCGGCCGGGATTCGTCTCGCGATCGCCACCACCACGACGCCGGAGAACGTCGTGGCGCTACTCGCGCATGCGGGCGAGCCGAGCCTGGCCGACTGGTTCGATGTCATCGCCGCTGGTGACAGCGTCCCCGCGAAGAAGCCTGCGCCGGACATCTATCACCTGGTCTTGGAACAACTGGGTCTGGAGGCGTCCGACTGCATCGCCTTCGAGGACTCGGACAATGGCGCGCGCGCGGCCCTGGATGCGGGGCTTAGCTGCTTGGTGATCACCACCAACGCCTATACGGCCGGTCAGGATTTCGGCGCGGCGCCGCTCATCCTCGATCAGCTCGGCGAACCGAGCAGCCCGCCGCGGCTGGCGGTCGGCGATCTCGCGGGCCGTGATTGCGTCGATTTACAGGCATTGGAGCGATTGCATCATCAGGTGACGGCGGCTGGCGGGGCGTCGTCGTGACGGCGGCTGCTGCCGCAGCGATCACTGAGCGTGCGCGACGGGTGCAGCCGTTTCACGTCATGCGCCTACTCGGCCGGGCGCGCGAGCTGGAGGCGCAGGGACGCTCCATCGTCCATCTGGAGATCGGTGAGCCGGATTTCCCGACTCCCGAGCCGATTGTCGCAGCAGGCCATGCGGCGCTGAACTCAGGTCAGACGCACTACACGGCGGCGGCCGGACTGCCGGCGCTCCGGCAAGCGATCGCGGATTATTACGGTCAGCGCTACGGCCTGGACCTTTCCCCGGCGCGCGTCCTGGTGACGCCTGGCGCTTCTGGCGCCTTGCAGCTCGTCTTCTCGACACTGCTCGAGCCCGGTGACGCCGTGCTCTTGGGGGATCCGTCCTACCCCTGCTACCGCCAGGTCTTGGGGTTAATGGGCTGCCAATGTGTTTCGGCTCCGCTGACGGCTGAGACTGACTATCGTCTGACGCTCGAGCAGGCTCGCGCGGCTTGGGTCCCAGGGATCAAAGCGGTCGTGGTTGCGTCGCCGGCGAACCCGACCGGCGCGCTGATGGGTCTTGAGGAGCTTGCGGCCTTGCATGACTTCTGCCGCTCGATGGGAGCCTCCTTGATCGTCGACGAGATCTACCAGGGGCTGACCTATGACAGCGTGGACGCGACCGCATTGGCCTTGCAGGCGCAAGATCTCTACGTCATCAATAGCTTTTCGAAGTACTTCGGGATGACGGGATGGCGTTTGGGTTGGCTGGTGGGTCCAGAGGACGCCGTGCAGGTCATGGAGCGTTTGGCCCAGAACCTCTTCATCGCGGCCAATACGCCGGCGCAGCATGCCGCCTTGGCGGCCTTCGAGATCGATACCAGGGGCATCTTGGAGCAACGCCGTCAGCGCTTCCAGCAACGACGCGACCGACTCTATCCCGCCCTGAGGGGGCTGGGATTCGAGATTCCCCATAGCCCGAGCGGCGCCTTCTACCTCTACGCTGGGCTGCCAGCTGGGCTGGGGATGGATTCCATGACCTTCGCGACAGGTCTGCTCGAGGAGGCGGGCGTGGCGGTGACGCCAGGCGCGGACTTCGGGGACTTCCGCGCGGCGGAACATGTGCGTTTTGCCTACACGCGCGATCTTGCGGATCTGGACGAGGCGGTATGCAGGATGTCGGGCTACCTCGGGGCTGGCGGCTGATTCTGGGGCTCGGGGTGAGGCTGCTGGAAGAGAATTGGTTTTTTCAATGAATTTGCGTTTGGCTCCGGTCTTGAGTTAATGCTATCAATGCTGGCTGGTCTTTAGGGGCGTTGCTCGGTGGTGAGTTGCGTCCGTCCATCAACCTCGATTGCAGAAGACAGCCTTGTCAGCATTCAAACCTCTCGACCCCGCGCAGCGTGAAGCGAGCGAAGTCCTGCTCGCGCTGCATCAAGAGCTGCTCGCAGCCAAAGCCGATGCGCCGTCCCGCGGACTCTGGGGCCAGATCCGAAGCAAGATCCGCGGTCCATCCAGCCCCATCCCTGGTGTCTATCTCTGGGGTGGCGTCGGGCGTGGCAAGACCTACCTCATGGACTGGTTCGTGAAGGATCTGGAGCTTCCCGGCAAGCGCCGGGTGCACTTTCATCACTTCATGCGCGACATCCATGAGGTGATGTCCGGGCTCCCCAAGCAGCCGGATCCCTTGGAGGTGGTCGCCGACCGACTGCGTGCGGAAGTCCGGGTGCTGTGCTTGGACGAGTTCTTGGTGACGGATATCACCGATGCCATGCTGTTGCACGGATTGCTGAGGGCACTGTTTTCGCGCGGAATGACCTTGGTGACGACGGCGAATACACCGCCGAGCGAACTCTACCGCAATGGTCTCCAGCGGCAGTCTTTCTTGCCTGCGATCGACTTGCTCAAGCAGCACACGCGGGTCATGGAGCTGGATGGCGGAACCGACTACAGGCTGCGTGCCCTGACGCAGGAAGGCGTCTTCTTCGAGGCTGAGCATGATGGTGAGCAGCGACTCGCGGACTATTTCGAGCGGCTGACCGGTGGGCACCGGCTGCCCGACCGCGAGATCAGGGTCAACGGCCGCTCCTTCCCCGTTCGCGGCCTGGGGATGGACGTCATCTGGCTGGATTTCGACACCCTTTGCGGCACGCCGCGCTCGGCGGCGGATTACATCGAGCTTGCCAAGGAATACCACAGCGTCCTGCTCTCCGGTGTGCCTGAGCTTGGGCCGCGCCAGGAGGCGGCGGCGCGGCGTTTTCTGCACCTAGTGGACGAACTCTACGATCAGCGTGTCAAGCTGGTGCTCTCGGCGCGGGCGCCCCTCGAGGCCCTCTATCTCGGGGGGCTCCAGGAGTTCGCGCACGAGCGTTTGCTGAGTCGACTTGCGGAGATGCAATCCACCGACTATCTGGCGGCGGCTGTTCCCGAGGGCTGAGCGCGGCGCGGGGTTGGCGCATGATGTCTTTTTCGCTCAAGACGACGCACCAACTTCCGCGGAGCAGCAACGGCTTGTTTCGGGCGCCAAGCCTTTGGCTCGGCTCGGGACGTGCCCATATTCATGCTTGACGAGGGGCGGGTGAGGCTGAGGCAGGGCCTGTGCGGCTAGCGTCCGAGTCTCGCTTGATCTGCGCTTGAATCATGCCTGTAGGCAGGAGGAGCCTTGTGTCCGCCGTACATTTGACCGCGCCGAGCATTGACCCGGAGGAAGTCGCTTACTTCGAGCGTCTAGCCCACCGCTGGTGGGATGTCGAGGGGCCCTTCTGGCCGCTGCATAAGCTGAATATCTTCCGAGTCGACTATATCCGCGAGCACCTTGCGGCCGTGCTGGGGCGCGATGCCGCCGCTGAGCGACCCTTCGAGGGCGTGAAGATCTTGGACATCGGCTGTGGCGGCGGGATTCTCAGTGAGTCCATGGCGCGGCTTGGGGCGGACGTCACCGGGATCGAGATCACCGACAAGAACGTCAAGGTCGCCCAGATGCATGCGCAATGGAGCGGTCTGGACGTTGCGTATCGGCTCGCCTCCGTGGACGAGCTTGTGCGAGAGGGCGCTACCTTTGACGCCGTACTCAATATGGAGGTGGTCGAGCATGTGGAGCACCTGCCGGATTTCTTGGCCGATTGCCGGCAATTGGTGCGGCCTGGCGGTGTGATGTTTATCGCCAGTATCAACCGTACCCTCGCGGCTTGGCTGATCGCCATCCTGGGGGCCGAATACCTGCTGCGCTGGCTGCCGCGCGGCACGCATCACTACCGCAAGCTCGCGCCGCCGGCGCAGGTGAAAAGGCTGCTCGGCGGCGACTTCCAACTCCTGGATGAGACCGGCGTGCGCGTCAATCCGCTGAATCGGAAGTTCAGCTTCACGCGCTGGCAAGGCGTCAACTATATGCTGCTCTTGCAGCGCAGTGCGTCTTAGAAAACGCTGATTCATTTTTGAGCTGATTTTTTCCAAGGATGGGATGGATCAGCATCGCCCGCCTTGGCAGCCAGTGAACTGGCCCGCATTTCCGACAATTTCGTAATAATACCTGGTTGATTCGTGACGTACACGCACCTATTATTATCTGTTGGAGGATGCGTAATATCGCGTTGCCGTCTTGATGACAGCCAACGCGGCTAGTCAGCCGGGTCAGTGGATTGCAGCTGTGACTGCAGTCACGACCGTCTTGCTCAAGAGATCGCTCGGCAGGGCGATATAGGAGGAGCAGGCTTTCTTTTCTGGAGTCATTCGAAATGGACAAACAACAACAAGATCTGGAGCCTTGGATCGCGTCAGTGGTGCGCGGAGATTTGGGTTACACCTACATCCGGCTATATGCGGACGCGCCAAGCTGGGTCCGTAACCTGGCCGTCAATCGCTTCGGTAAGGGTACGGTTTTCTTGCCAGCGGAGCACGCCCGACCTCGCGCTGCGTGACTTGGCAAGTGTCCATCAATTGTTTCCCGATGCGAGCGATGCCGCCCGAAATCCCCCCTAGCCCCCCTTTGCGAAAGGGGGGAAGTTGTTGGTGGACGCTTTCTTGGCCGCTTGTGGCGGAATCCTTGTGGCGGAAACGGGTGAGTGCCGATTCGCGATCAGCTCGCCGTGTGCTCCGTCGCAATGCTGTCGCGCGGCACACCCAGTTCCGCGAGTAACCTGATGAGAGGTTCGACATAGTTCGACGGACCTGCGACGTAGAAGCGCATTGCCGTTGCTTTGCTGAGGTCGGCCTGAATGAGTGCGAGCACATCCCTCGGATTCCCGCTGATCACCGGCGTGAAGCTAAAGTTGTCTAGGGAGTCTCGCAAGGCCCTTCCCCACTGCGCCTGGTGGTGCCCCTCCCGGTATTGCGTGTCCCAGTAGAGATGGAATGACTCGATGAGATCGATCGAGACCGCGTGCTCGATCAGACTCTTGATGGGTGCAATGCCATCGCCGAAAGCGACGAATACCGCAGGCTCGGGTGAGTCCTCGCGCAGCACGAAATTCCCTTGCGGCCCCTCGACACAAACAAGCTGTCCCGGGCGCAGATGCTGGAAAACGGCCTGCGAGAAGGCATCATCGCCGCGCCGAACGAGAAACCAAAGGTAGCGGCCATTGCACGGGCAGCTGGCGATTGGCAGCTCTCGGGAGGCGCCGTCCTCCAGCGTGAGCAGCGCGCGCTGTCCTGCCATAAAGCGCAATGTCCCGGTCCGCGGGGTCTGGACGTTGAGCATCATCACTTCCGGTGATAGGCGCTCGAGCTTACGCAGGCTGGCGCGAATCTGCTGTTGCGGCAGATCCGCGACCGAGAGGGCCTCGGCGGCCTCGATCACCAGGTCGGTGATCGCCGTGTGCGAGCAGGTGAGGATGTAGTTCATGGCCTTCTCGCGCTCGCTGATCACATAGTCGTGATCACGGATCTTCCAGGTTTCACCGCTGAGAACGCGGGCCTTGCAATTGCCGCAATTGCCGCTCGAACAGCCATAGCTGAGATTGAGCCCGGCGCGCACCGAGGCGTCGAGGATGGTTTCATTACCTTCGACGAAGAAGTCGTGTCCGCTGGGAATGAGCTTGACGTTAGCGGCCATGATGCGAAGAAAGGTATCTCTGGCGTAGAGCTGCGATTGGGCGCTGGTGGTGGCATCCGCCGCGAGTTCGGCACGCGCCGCGCGCAGCCAGCCGCAGGTATCGCTCGCGCGGCGCGCGAGGCTGTCGTCGGGCGCACCGGCGAAGGCGTCGAGTCGCTCAGCAACCTGATCCAGCAGTTGTTTGTGCGCCTCCAAGTGCGACACTTGGCTGGCCAGCGTCTGACTCAAGCCATGCAGGCGCGACATCAACACTTGCGGGTCGGGTAGGGCGGTCTCCCCGGCGGTGGTATTGAGTTTGGGCTGCGCATCCGCCTTGATGCGCTCGACGCGCTGGAAGGCGTCGTCATCGCGCAGACTGATGCTCGGGTAGAGGCGCAGCAAGTCGTTGACGGCTACCGAGCCCTCGAATGTCGCCACCTCGCCACGACGAATCCGGGCTTGCAGCTCGGCGCGGGTGATACCGGCGAGGCGTGCGGCACGCGATAGGCTCAGGTAGCGCATGGCTAGAGTTCTCCGTTGGCGCCTGCCGTCATGATCTCCATCATGGTGTCGCGCACCTTGATCGCCAAGGCTTTCAGGTCGGGCGCGAGGTCGGCCATCTGGATGACCTTGTCGAGATCCAGCGTGATCAGCCACGGCTTGCCGTCTTGGTCCTCGATGAGGGTGATCCGGCACGGGAGATAGGCCGAGAAGTCGATGTTCTCGGCGACCATCTGCGCCGCAATGCGCGCGTCACAGAACTGGAAGATCTCGATGCGCTTGGTCTCGACGCCCATGGCCTCCAGCTCTTTGGAGAGCGGCAGGCGCGAAACCATTTTGAAGTTGAGCGCATTGGCGCGCAGCAGCATGGAATCCACGGCGTCATCCATGGAAACGTCTTCCGCCAGCGTCATCTTGACGACGGTGTCGGCGATGCTCATGCCCTCGGCGCGGACCAGGCTCGTCAGGAACAGCATGGGCAGCAGCGCCAGCATTGGCAGCCACATCGTCTTTCTGATTGATCTCATTTTTTTCGTTGATCTCATGGTCTCTCCTCGCTCTCGGTTAGTGATTGTCAGTCTAAGCTGTAGTGCTTCTCGACGGGCTCAATGACCTCCCAGGTGCATGACAGCCCCGCCGGGAAGGTGATGAGGTCGCCCCGTCCGAAGTGATGAGGCTCGCCGCCCTCGGGCGTGACCTTGAACTTGCCCCGGAGAACGTAGCAGGTTTCCGTCTGATCGTACTGCCAGGGAAAGGTCGAGGGCGCTTTCTTCCAGATCGGCCAGTCCTCGACGCCCATGACGTCCAACTTGGCCGGGGAAGGCTTGTGTTCGCAACGGATCTCCAAATCAGTCATGGGTTAGATTGCCCTTAATCATTGGTTGGATTGCCCACAATCATTGTCCAGCTCGCTATTCTGCGGGTGCGGACCGCGCATTTCCACGCGCGGGATTGTCTGCGGTGAGCGCTTGGGCGACACTTCGACTCATGATCGAGCACTCCACAGAGGCAAAGTTGGCCGCGCTTGCGGCTCAGGTTGGCCAGCGCCTGCTGGCGCTGGGGCTGATGGTCGCGCCCGCCGAGTCCTGCACTGGCGGCTGGGTCGCCAAGACACTGACCGACGTCGCCGGCAGCAGCGCTTGGCTGGACCGTGGCTTCGTGACCTATAGCAATGCCGCTAAAGTGGAGATGTTGGGGGTTTCCGCCGAGACACTCGACGCCCATGGTGCGGTGAGCGAGGCCGTGGTGCGGGAGATGGTGCGCGGGGCCCTGCAGCATAGCTGCGCCCAAGTCGCGGTCGCCATTAGCGGGATTGCAGGCCCAGGTGGCGGCACCGCAGACAAAGCTGTCGGCACCGTCTGGCTGGCTTGGGGGCGCGAGGGCAGCGAGCCCGTCGCGCGTCGCCGCCATTTCGCGGGGGATCGGGAGCAGGTGCGGGCGCAATCAGTTGAAGCGGCGCTCGACGGCCTCTTGGCGCTACTGTAAGGCCATGGCCGAGCCTTGGTTTCTGGCGCTCTGGCCAGGGCCGCAGACGCGCGATGCTCTGGTTCGCGAAACCCGAGGCGCGCTGCCGCCGGCGGCGAGGGCAGTGCATCCAGCGGATCTGCATCTGACGCTCGTGTTTCTGGGGGAGTTGGACGCCGCCCGGCTTTCTTGTGCTGAAGCGGTTGCGGCCGCTGTGTTCGCGCCGCCGTTCCAGCTTGAGATCGACCGCATTGGCCAGTTCGCGCGAGCCCGCGTCCTCTGGTGCGGCCCCTCGCGGACCCCGGAGGTCCTGGCGGCCTTGGTACGGGGGCTCCAGTCGGGATTGGAGCGCTGCGGCATTCCTTTTGATCGTCGCCCCTATCGTCCGCATTTGACGCTGGCGCGAAAGGTGTCGAACCATGAGGGGCATGCGCTGTCGGGGACCGTCGCTTGGTCCGTGCGTGAGCTTGTCCTCGCCTATGGCGTGCCTGGGAGCAAGCCCAGATATCGCATTCATCGGCGCTGGCCCTTGTCGACTTCGTCAGGGCCGCCTGTGCTCAGTTGATCGCTTGCCGTTCGCCGCGTCTGATGCGCCTGCGACTTCGGGATGGTCTCTCGGTGTGCTCCGCGAGACATCTGCTCGTCATTGTCGGCAGCTAGGCTGCGCCTTGTCCCCGCGAGGCTCGGCTCGGAGCCATCTTAAGTGCTGTCGGAAATGACGCGGTCCGCTGGGCTATGCAATAATTATCGGCTTATCAAGAGGGCTATCCTGGCCGCAATCCATTCCCTGCTCGTTCGGGCTCCGCTGAAGGACTCGCGGCGGTGGCGGGGAAATGACGCACACGTGGAGACCGGATGGACGAGAATCGCAAGAAGGCGCTAACCGCCGCCCTGGGACAGATCGAGAAGCAATTCGGCAAGGGCTCTGTCATGCGCATGGGCGACGCCGGTGCCGTGCGTAACATCGAAGCTATCTCGACCGGCTCGCTTGGGCTCGACCTGGCGCTCGGCATCGGCGGTGTTCCGCGTGGCCGTGTCATCGAGATCTACGGTCCCGAGTCGTCCGGTAAGACCACGCTGACGCTGCATATCGTGGCCGAGGCGCAGAAAGTCGGTGGCACTGCGGCCTTCGTGGACGCGGAGCATGCCCTAGACCCTGTCTATGCCGAGAAGCTCGGCGTCAACATGAACGACCTCTTGGTCTCGCAGCCGGATACCGGCGAGCAGGCCTTGGAAATCACCGACATGCTGGTGCGCTCCGGCGCCGTGGACGTGGTGGTCATCGACTCGGTCGCGGCCCTCACGCCCAAGGCGGAGATCGAGGGCGAGATGGGCGACTCCCACGTCGGGCTGCAGGCGCGGCTGATGTCGCAGGCGCTGCGCAAGCTGACGGGGAACATCAAGCGCTCGAACTGCTGCGTGATCTTCATCAATCAGATCCGCATGAAGATCGGCGTCATGTTCGGCTCGCCCGAGACCACCACCGGCGGCAATGCGCTCAAGTTCTATGCCTCCGTGCGTCTGGATATCCGCCGCACCGGGAGCATCAAGAAGGGCGATGAGGTCATCGGCAACGAGACCAAGGTCAAGGTGGTCAAGAACAAGGTTGCTCCGCCCTTCAGGCAGACCGAGTTCGACATCCTCTATGGTCAAGGCATTTCTCGTGAGGGTGAGATCATCGACCTGGGCGTGGCGAACGGCTTCGTCGAGAAGTCAGGCGCTTGGTACAGCTATGACGGCAATCGCATCGGTCAGGGCAAGGATAACGTGCGCAATTTCCTCTGCGAGCATCCGGAGATCGCACAGGGCATCGAAGCTAAGATCCGCGACAAGTTGCTGCCGAAGGCCGAGGCTGAGACGCCTGCCGAGGCACCGGCGGGGGATTGACACTGAGTGCCTCTCGGCCTGAGAGTGCGCAGCCCGATTCGGAGCGCGACATCGAGCGGCTGGCACTCAAACTGCTCGGGATGCGCGAGCACTCTCGCTTGGAGCTGATGCGCAAGATTCAGGCGCGCGGCTACGGCGCGGATGATGCCGAGGTCGTGCTCGATCAGCTGGAGCGCGAGGGCGCCTTGGACGCTGGCCGTTTGGTCGAGCATTACGTCTCGGAGCGGGCCGCAAAGGGCTTTGGACCCTTGAGAATCGGCGCCGAGTTGCGTGTCAAGGGGCTGGCCGATGATCTTATCGACGGCCAGTTGAGTGCAATGCAAGATGCCTGGCCTCAGTACCTAGCGAAGGCGCATGAGCGCCGCTTTCGCGGATGCAGGCCCGTTGATCGGGCAGAGCTGGCGAAGCAAGCCCGTTTCCTCGATCAGCGCGGCTTCCCGACCGAGACCGTCCTGCGCTTCCTGCGATTCGACGACTGAATCAGATTCAATGACCGACCGGACCCCGGCTGCGAGCGGTCCATTCGAGAACTCCCAAATGACCACCAGTGCAGAGCTTCGAGCCAGCTTCCTCGAGTATTTCGAGCAACGCGGACATGAGCGGGTTGTCTCCAGCCCCCTGATCCCGGCGAACGATCCCACCCTGCTGTTCACCAATGCGGGCATGGTCCAGTTCAAGGAGGTCTTCCTGGGGCGGGAGCGGCGCGACTATAGCCGGGCGGTCAGCTCGCAGCGCTGTGTTCGGGCCGGCGGCAAGCATAACGACCTGGAGAACGTCGGCTACACCGCACGGCATCACACCTTTTTCGAGATGCTGGGCAATTTCAGCTTCGGCGATTACTTCAAGCGCGATGCGATCGAATTCGCCTGGGACTATCTCACGGGGGTGCTCAAGCTCCCGCCGGAGCGGCTGTGGGTGACGGTCTTCACGGAGGACCAGGATGCCGCCGATATTTGGCTGAATGAGCTGAAGGTCGATCCGAGCCGCTTTTCGCGCTGCGGCGCCAAGGACAATTTCTGGTCGATGGGCGATACCGGTCCCTGCGGCCCCTGTTCCGAGATCTTCTACGACCATGGTCCGGAGATTGCCGGCGGCCCACCTGGCTCGCCGGACGAGGACGGAGACCGCTACGTCGAGATCTGGAACCTGGTGTTCATGCAGTACAACCGTGATGCCGAGGGCAAGCTGACCCCGCTGCCGCGTCCTTCGGTGGACACTGGCATGGGGCTGGAGCGCTTGGCTGCGGTGATGCAGGGGGTTCACAGCAACTACGACATCGATCTCTTCCGCAGTCTCATCGCAGCCGCGGCCGAGGTGACGGGTTGCGGCGATCTGGGCGACAAGTCGCTGCGGGTGATCGCGGATCACATTCGCGCGACCGCCTTCCTCATTGTCGACGGCGTGACGCCGGGCAACGAGGGGCGTGGCTATGTGCTGCGGCGCATCATGCGCCGCGCCATTCGCCATGGCTATCGGCTGGGCTGCGCCGAGCCCTTCTTCCACCGGCTGCTCGCCCCCCTGATCGCCGAGATGGGTGCGGCCTATCCTGAGCTGAAGGCGGGTCAGGCGCACGTCGAGCGCATCATCAAGCTCGAGGAAGAGCGTTTCGCCGAGACGCTCGAGCACGGCATGCGGATCCTCGAGGAAGCGATCGCTGGGATGTCCGACGGCGTCATCCTCGGCGAGACCGTCTTCAAGCTCTACGACACCTACGGATTCCCGACCGACTTGACTGCCGATATCGCCCGAGAGCGCGGTTTGGCCCTGGACATGAAGGGCTTCGAGTCCGCCATGGCCGAGCAGAAGGAGCGCGCACGCGCCGCCAGTCAGTTCGGAGCGACGCAGTCGCTGGAGATTGAGGTCCAAGGCGAGACTGATTTTTGCGGCTATGACCGGCTTCAGGAAGAGGCGACCGTGGTGGCGGTCTACAAAGACGGCGAGTCCTGCGACCTGCTGGAGGCGGGCGAAGAGGGGCTGGTCATCCTCGACGTGAGCCCCTTTTACGGCGAGTCGGGCGGCCAGGTCGGCGACTGCGGTTGGCTGACGACCGAGACTGCGCGCTTCGAGGTGCAGGGGACGCAGAAGAAGGGCGAGGCTGTGCTGGTTCACGTCGGGCAGGTCAGCGAGGGTCAGCTCGCCGTGGGTGACCGCGTCGAGGCGCGCGTTGATGCCGATCGTCGTAACGCGATCGCCTTGAACCACTCGGCAACTCATTTGCTCCACGCGGCTTTGCGTGAGGTGCTGGGTGAGCACGTGCAGCAAAAGGGGTCCTTGGTCGGGCCGGAGCGCCTGCGCTTCGATTTCTCGCACTTCGAGCCTGTCTCGCGCCAGCAGCTCCTCACCATCGAGCGGCTCGTCAATCAGGAGATCCGCGCCAACCACATGGTCGAGACCCGCATCATGAGCCTGGACGATGCCAAGGACTCTGGGGCCATGGCGCTGTTCGGCGAAAAGTATGCCGATCAGGTGCGCGTCCTCCGCATGGGTGATTTTTCGACCGAACTCTGTGGCGGTACCCATGTGAAGGCGGTCGGCGACATTGGTTTGTTCAAGGTCGCCTCCGAGACGGGTATCGCCGCCGGCGTTCGCCGCATCGAGGCCGTGACCGGCGCGACGGCGCTGGACTGGGTCGAGGCCGACGAAGATCGGATCTTGCGGCTTGCGGGGCTGCTCAAGGGGGGGCGTGACGACGTCGATGAGCGTGTCGTTCAGTTGATGGACAAGGCCCGTCGACTGGAGAAGGAACTGGAGCAGCTCAAGTCCAAGCTGGCGAACTCCGCCGGACAGGATCTAGCTGCCCAGGCCATCGAGGTCGCGGGGGTCAAGGTCCTTTCGGCGCGTCTCGATGGCGCTGATCCCAAGAGCCTGCGAGCCACCCTGGATCAACTCAAGGACAAGCTCGGCAGCGCGGTGGTCGTTCTGGCGACCGAGTCGGACGGCAAGGTCAGCTTAGTCGCTGGTGTGACCAAGGATCTGACCGATCGCGTCAAGGCCGGCGACCTCATTCGCGAGGTCGCGCAACAGGTCGGTGGCAAGGGCGGGGGTCGGCCCGACATGGCGCAGGCCGGCGGCAGCGATCCGGCGGGCATCCCCGCCGCGTTGGACCTGGTCTCGGGTTGGGTTGCGGGTCGTCTCAGTGCTTGACGCATCGCGCGGCAGTCGGCTTGTGCGAGCAAGTGCTGATTAGCGTGAAACCGAGAATGGTCGAAGTAGAGCGATACAGGAATCATCCATGGCGCTGATCGTGCAGAAGTACGGCGGGACTTCCGTTGGGACCGTCGAGCGCATCATGGCGGTTGCCGAGCGTGTGAAACGCTGGCGTGATCAGGGGCACCAGGTCGTGGTGGTCGTCTCTGCGATGTCGGGCGAGACCGATCGCCTCATCGGTTTGGCGAGACAGATTCAGCCGCTTCCCGAGCCGCGTGAACTCGACGTGCTGCTCTCCACCGGTGAGCAGGTCACCATTGCGCTGCTCAGCATGGCGCTGCAGGCGCATGACTGTCCCGCGCGCTCCTACACCGGCGCCCAGGTCCACATCCTGACCGATAGCGCGCACAACAAGGCGCGCATCCGCGATATCGACGGCGCGCGCGTGCGCGCCGATCTCGACGCGGGGCGCGTGGTGGTGGTGGCCGGGTTTCAGGGGATCGACGAGCAAGGCGATATCACGACACTGGGGCGCGGCGGCTCGGACACCTCGGCGGTTGCGATCGCGGCCGCCCTCAAGGCTGACGAGTGCCAAATCTACACCGACGTCGACGGGGTTTACACGACGGATCCGCGCGTCGAGCCCAAGGCGCGCAAGCTCGACCGCATCACCTTCGAGGAGATGCTGGAAATGGCCAGCCTGGGCTCCAAGGTGCTTCAGATCCGCTCGGTCGAGTTTGCCGGAAAGTACCGAGTCCCGCTGCGCGTGCTCTCGAGCTTCGAGGAAGGTGAGGGCACCCTGATTACATTCGAGGAAAATGCCGTGGAAGACGCCCAGATCTCAGGTATCGCCTTCAGCCGCGACGAGGCCAAGCTGACCGTGCTTGGTGTACCGGACCAGCCCGGTGTGGCGTCTCAGATCCTGGGGCCGATCGCCGATGCGAACATCGAAGTCGACATGATCGTGCAGAACATCGCGGCGCAGGAGGCGACAACCGATTTCACCTTCACGGTGCATCGCAACGATTACACGCGCGCGCTGGAGATTCTGCGTCAAACGGCCAATCACCTCGGGGCGCGAGAGGTCCTCGGTGATCCGCAAATCGTCAAGATCTCTCTGGTGGGTGTGGGCATGCGTAGCCATGCGGGCATCGCAAGTCGCATGTTCGCAAGTCTGGCGAAAGAAGGGATCAACATTCGCATGATTTCGACCTCCGAGATCAAGATTTCGGTCGTCGTCGACGAGAAATACCTCGAACTTGGGGTGCGGACCTTGCACGACGCCTTTGGCTTAGAGAGTGCCGAGCTTGCCTAGCGCGGAACAACCTGCCTCAAGCGCTTGTGGTGCGAAAGCTCATCTGCTTGACGACGAGTTGGACCTGAAAGCCAAAAGGGTCACGTCGCCGTTGGTAGGGCGAATGGCCGAATGATTTGCGTCTCAAGGCAGCGGGAGCAACCAATGCTTTCTATTGTAAATCCACGCCTAAGCCGGAGGGTTACACGCAAGCTGCAGGGCGCGTGCTTTGCGGGTCGATCTCGGTCTCTCGGGTTTTTTTCTTAGGTTTCTGTTTTTGAAGTTGTTATTCTGGTCGTGTTTGCCGCTCAGTGGCTCCTGAGAAATTGGGCTACACTACTTAAGTCGGGCATTTTAGCCGTTGGTCGGAAACGCAGCGTCGTTTTGTCTTGTATTCGACAAGATCGACCAAAATTGCAGTGAATAGTCAGATATCATTGCAACCTGCGGTTCGACTACCGAACGGCCTGTGCGAACTGATAGAATTCCAGAGCAGGGCGCTTGCCTTAGCCCTTGGTGTGGGGGTGATTCAATCGCCTGACTGCGGCCATTCGAGCCTAAGCGGTGGCGCAGACAGGTGCATCATCATCGAGTCGGATAAGGATCTAGAGGGAGAACGAAACAATGTTGATTTTGACTCGCCGAGTTGGCGAAACTCTGATGATCGGCGACGAAGTCACGGTGACCGTGCTTGGAGTCAAGGGCAATCAAGTGCGCATTGGCGTCAACGCGCCACGCGACGTGGCCGTCCATCGCGAAGAGATCTACGAGCGTATCAAACGCGAGCAGGCCGAGGTTGGTCAGGGCGCAGACACTGTGAATCACGCCGGTCAGCTCGACTAACTAGAACACCGCGTGCCGGGTGTGATATAATGCCCGGCCTTGAGAGGAAGGTGCTTCTAGCACGCTCAAGATGCGCAAAGTTTGATACGGAACCGAGCAGGTCTTAGCTTAAAAGCGTTGTATCGTTCCGAAACGCGCTCACGGAGAGGTGGCCGAGTGGCTGAAGGCGCTCCCCTGCTAAGGGAGTATAGGTTAATCCCCTATCGAGGGTTCGAATCCCTCTCTCTCCGCCATACATTTTAGAATTGCTTTTGCAATTCAATTGCTTGCGCATCTGCTTGTGCAAGCAGTCCCCCACTAAGAAGTCGCCTAACATTCATCGATCGATAATTATCGGTGTCTGTTCGATTGCCTACTGACCGATTCCAGCGTCCCTGACTTAGCCTAGCGTCTACCATCGTCCGGAAGAGGCATCATTCCCGGCCAGCTCGCTAGATAGCGCCAGACCGCCTGTGTCGCCAGGCATTCGTGCCGGGCCTGACGTGGCTCGTGTGGCCAGGCGAAGCCGACGTGACGAGCGGCCGTCGTCAGGCTCTGCCAACGGTAGGCGCCTCGGCGGGTGTTCCACTCACCATAGACGGGCGCGAATTCGCGCATCACGCATCGGATCTCGGCCACACCAGCCAGGACCCGAGCCAGGCCAGAGCTACGAGCATCGATCGGGGCGTTGAAGATCGCCACGCGCTGCCCGCGGATCGCCGGCTCAATCAGCGGCAGCAGCCCGCGTAGGGTGGAACGCCGATAGGCGGTTCCACCATTCGGCATCCACCGGCGTTGGCGGTTTGCGCTGACCTTGGCCTGGCGGATCACCCTCTCGGGCATCCGCCCTACGCGGTTGCCTTTCAACAAGGAGGCGGGATGTCGAGATATCGCCGCTATCACGTTCGGGGCGGGACTTATTTCTTCACGATCAACCTGCTTGAGCGGCGCTCGGATCTTCTGGTGCGCCATATCGATGCCCTACGCGATGCTGTGCGTTTGACCCGACGGCAGCGGCCGTTTCATATCGACGGTTGGGTGGTGCTGCCGGACCACATGCATTGCGTCATCACCCTGCCGGAAGGCGACGATGATTTCTCGAACCGGATCAAGGCGATAAAGATCCGTTTCGTGCGCTCCATTCCCATGACGGAACGTCGCAGCCGTACCCGTGTCGCACGCGGCGAGCGTGGGATTTGGCAGCGCCGCTTCGGGAGCATGCGATCCGTGACGAGGTGGATTATGCTCGGTACATGGATTATCTCCATTTCAATCCGGTCAAGCATGGCCATGTCGTGGCGGTTCGTGACTGGCCCTATTCGACATTCCACCGTCTTGTCTCGGTCGGTCTCTACCCGCTCGATTGGGGACTCGCTCCGCTCGAATCGATTTCTGCTGGAGAGCGTTGATCGATGCAGGCAGCGTGGTTTGAGGTGAACGAGAGTGAACCCCAACATCCGCAAGCCCGAGTAGGGTGGAACGCGATAGCGGTTCCGCCATTTGGTATCCACCGATGTTGGGGGTCTGCGTCCACCGTGGCTTGGCGGATCGCCCTCTCGGGCATCCGCCCTACGCGGTTGCCTTTCAACAAGGAAGCCCGCGTAGGGTGGAACGCCGATAGGCGGTTCCACCATTTGGTATCCACTGGCGTTGACGTTTTTGCGCTGACCTTGGCTTGGCGGATCGCCCTCTCGGGTATCCGCTCTCCGCAGCCCGCGTAGGGTGGAACGCCGATAGGCGGTTCCACCATTTGGCATCGGCCGGCGTTGACGTTTTGCGCTGACCTTGGCCTGGCGGATTGCCCTCTCGGGCATCCGCCCTACGCAGCTTCGACGCGAAAGCCCGCGTAGGGTGGAACGCCGATAGGCGGTTCCACCATTTGGCATCCAACGGCATTGGCGTTTTGCGCTGACCTTGGCCCGGCGGATCGCCCTCTCGGGTATCCTACGCAACTTCGACGCGAATGGCGGTTGGCTAACGCGAAAGCCCGCGGGTGGACAAGCCAGAGCGAAGTCCACCGAATCCCGCGCCGTTGTTGGTGGACTGCGCTGCGCTTGTCCACTACAGAACACGGCTGGCCCCAAGGATGATCGACGCCGGTTTATCCAAGGCCTTTGGTGCGGCGAGCGGTGCATGCGGGCCCGCAACGGTTGCCGAGGTTACACTAAGTCTTGCGGGGGCGTTTCAATCGCTGCTCAGACAGCATTTCTTGTATTTCTTGCCGCTGCCGCATGGGCAGGGGTCATTACGCCCGACCTTTTTCTTTCCTCCCAAGAAAGCGGGGTGGAGTCTGACAGCATTGACTCGGTTGAGCCTGTCGAGCAAGTTGTTGTAGAGCTGCGCGAATTGTCCCGCAATGTCGCGCGGCTGGCCGACTTCGGAGAGGAGGAATCGCCAACGCTCCTTCGCTGCGAGCGCCTGCTCGAGCAGGGTCATTGCCTCCGCGAGCCGTCCATCACCCATGCGCGCACTGGCTTCGAGCAGGACGGCCTCGACGGCATTGGGATCGAGTTCGAGCGCCTTAGCGCGGAAGCGTGCCGCGAAATGGGGTCTCGATAGCGCGATTTGATAGCAATAAGCAAGTCTCAACCAGTCGGCGAGCCGCGATGAGTCGGCGTCCACGGCCGCCTGGCAGGTCGCCAAGACACGTCCGATCGCCTGCGTCTTGCCATTCATCGAGGCGTTGAAGGCTTTGATGATTTTGCTTTGGATGGGGGCTCCTGCCTTGCTCTGAGTCGCCAGTATCAGAAGCTCCCCCATGACTGCGAGCGTGGCTTCGGTCGTGAGCCTGAGATCACTCCAGTTGCCGCAGGCCACGCAGGCGACCTCCTCGGCGAGGATTGGCTGAATGTCGGGATCTTTGGGGGCGACCGCGATGCAGCCTACTTGGTAGCTGTTGACCGATCCGCAGTCTGGGCAGCTCAGGGTCAATCGCAGGGTTTCTCGAGCCAAGTTGCCTCCCATCAGCGCGGCAAGCTGCTCCCGATGTTCTTTGCGACGCACCAGCACCCGTTGTCCGACGTCTGCGAGTTGCGCCTTGTCAGCGTCGAGCAAGGTTCCGGTTACATAGAAGGCCTCGTCGAGGAGAGACTGTTTACGTGGCAGCAGTGGCTCCAAGCGCTCCAGCAGCCTTGGATCCGGGGCAGCCGAGACCAGCCGCGTCCAGGATTCCGGATCCTCCGCCAACAGCTCATCTTGGTGGTCCAGCCCGAGTCGGACGGCCGGCTCGCCGCCGATGCCTTCGATCACCGATAGGCCGTAGATCTGCTGAGTGGTGTCCAGCGTCTTCCAGTCCCGAAGCAGGGCGTCGGCGGCTGGTGCACCGATACGGATGAGTGCGTCCCGCGCCACCTCAGCTGCCACATTTCCAGAGTCCTCGTTGATGGCGACCATCAGGGAGGGGATGAATGCCTCCCAACCCAAACGTCCCATGCATTCGGCGATCGCCTCGGCGCCAAAGGTGACGAGTTCCTTGGCGAGCGCCTTGATGAGCGCTGGTGCGACCTCTTCGGGCGGGAAGGCTTCCAGGCGCCGGTAGAGCGCGTCGAGATGACGTTGGAACTCGATATCGACCGACAGCAGCTCCACCACGGACGGCAGCGAGAGCGACGAGGCGTCCAGCTCGGACAGCTCGCAGGATGCGGCGACCGCGCCGACGAGCATGTCCGCGAGAGCCTCCCTGTGCTGCGAGTGCTCGCCTGTCGTTACGCTCTCGACGATGGCAAGCAGGTGCGCGCGGGCGGGCTCTGGAACGAAGCGCTCGACCTCTGTGGTCAGGTCGGGCAGCTTGGGATCGTCTTGGCAGAGCCTATCGAGCTGCTCGAGCGGGGCATCGTCGCGGAAGAGGGCGCTGAGGCCAAGAAACCTCTGCTCAGTCTGATTCGCGCGGATCTCCGATGCCAAACGGAAGTAGGGGCTTGTGCCGAGGATGCCGGAGCCGATCGCGTTCAACACAGCCTGAAAGCGGTCATCTTGGGCATTCGTCGTCAAGCGTTCCCTTGCGGCATCCAGCGCAATCTCGGCGTCGATGGCGAAGCCGAACCGAATGATCGCGTCGAGCAGCAATGTTCGATCCCGTTGCGATAAACGCCCGTCCGCAGCAGCGGCTGCAATGTGCTGGAGTAACTCAGAACGTCCCGGTTCGGGAAGCAACGGCAGGGTTTCGGCAATTCTCGCGAGCGTGAAGACGTCATAGGCATGGCGAGAAATCGCATCTCGGAAGCACGCGAGCGCAAGGTCAGGTGCGACCCGGCCAAAGACGAATGCCGCCTGGTGGGCGAGGTTGTTGCTCCAGCCGCTCCAACGTGCGCTGATCGCTCCGCCGAGGCTTGCGAATCGCTCTGTCGGCAGTTCGCGAAAGAGACGCCCGAGAAGTTCCTCTTCATTGCTATCCAGCCAGCGCTGCAGCGTCACTTCGTCGAACCAGTTCGACTCCATGGCGTGCCTGCGGGATGCGCCCGCCGGCGCAGCATCCTTATAGCGGTCGATCGCCCAATCCATCAGGATGGGATCATTGAGCTTGCCCTTCGCAAGATCGATCAGGTTAGTCATCAAGAGCCCCCTCGCGTTGAAGGGGCCGAATTATTCCAGGTGATCCTGACGTCGTCGAGCAGTGCCGCGAGTGGTTTTGCGTGCGGCGTGGGAGCGACGGTGCGCTCGGCACCGAGTTGATCCGAGCGCGCGCAGGTGGCATGGGGGTGACGGTTGTCGGCCAGTCGCTGAAGCTTCCTTTGATGCCGACAGCCCCTGGACGAGGCCGGCAGTGCGCCCTGACCGGCAGATGGCCCTGAGGTGACGGCGCCGATCAGCCGTGGATGACCGCGTCGACAACGCCCATCGCGCGGTCGAGAACCTCCATCGGGGTGTAGAAGTGAGGCGAAAAACGGATGCCTCCGCCCCTGTGCGCGCAGAGAACGCGGCGCGCCATGAGTTCAGCATAGAGGTGGTCCGAGGCGACACCCGGGACGCGAAAGGTGAGGATCCCCGCGCGCCGCTCAAGCTCGCGCGGCGTGAGCAGATCGAAGCCGCGCGCGTCGATCAGCCTAATCAGGTGATCAACCCGCGCTTGGAGCCTCTCCCGTACCTGATCCATCCCGACCTCTTCAAGCAAGGAGAGGCTGGCCTCCAGGGCGTGCACCCCCAGCAGGTTTGGGCTGCCGCACTCGAAGCGTCGCGCGCTGGCGGCCGGCGCCCAGTCGGTGCGGTCGAAATCACCGCAGTGCTCGACCATGTGCCAGCCGAATTGGTGCAGGCTGAGCTGGTCTCTCAGCTCGGGCCGCACATAGAGCAGGGCCACGCCCTCTGGCCCGAGCATCCACTTGTGCCCGTCCGCCACGACGAAATCCGCTTGGGTGCTGGCGAGATCAAAGGGCAGGGCGCCGAGCCCCTGGATGGCATCGACGCAAAAAAGCACGCCCTTGTCCTGACAGAAGGCGCCGATTCGCTTGAGGTCCAAGCGCAGACCGCTGGCGTACTGCACCCAGCTAATGGCGATCATGCGGGTGCGCGCGTCGCAGCGTGCGATGAGGTCGCCTTCCGGATCGGTCGATGCCTCAAGGTCCAAGGCGCGCCACTCCACCCCTCGATCCGCCAGCGATTCCCAAACGATGCGATTGGATGGGAACTCCTGCCTGATGCCGATGATGTTGTCACCAGGCTCCCAGGTGAGCCCCTGTGCGATGATCGAGAGCGCCTCGGATGTGTTCTTGGCGAGCGCGATGTCGTCTGCCGAGTCCGCCGCGATCAAGCGCGCCAAACGCTCGCGCAGCCGTTGCTCCACGCCGAGCCATTGCGGATAGCCCAGGGACCCCTGGCGGCTGTTCTCCCTGGCGAACTGAGCGACGACCTCGGCCGTGCGCCTAGGCCAGGGTCCGACCGCGGCGTGATTGAGATGGCAGAGGTCTGGCGCGAGTGGAAACTCCTCCGTCATCCGGCGTCGGCCGCGGGCGGCGGCGGGGCCGATGCAGCCGGCGCGGGTGCGGGCGCGGGCGCGGCGGGAACCGAAGCCGCGGGCTTTGGCGCCGCAGCAGGCTTCTCGACGACAGGGGCTGAGGGCTCCTGCGCGGGCTTGGGGGCGGCGATCTGAGTCGGCTCCGCCGGCTTGGCCGGCTTTGGCGCTGCGACCTCGGGAGGTGTCGGCTCGGGCAGGGGCTCGGCCGCGACTGGCTGCGGGTCAGCCTCTACGGCGGCTGGGGGCTCAGCCGCTTTAGGCGCTGGCGTTGGGGCTTGGGCCTGTGCTGTCTCGACCGATGGCTCTGGCGCGGAGGGCGCCGGCTCCTGAGTCACTGTCGGTGCGCTCTGTTGCGCTGCGACTGAAGTCTCGGCGCTATCCTCGGCCGGCGCGCGCATGTGCGTCTCGCGCGGGGGCGAAGTCTCAAGGGTCTGGGTGGCGGCCGAGCTGTCTTTCGCCTGAGCCGTCTGGGTGACGGCAGCCGCCGCCGCGACGGTGCCGGCGGCTGCGGCAGGTGCGGCAGCTGGCGTGGACTCGGCAACGCTGGTCGCGACGGGCGTCGTCGCGGCCTTCTTCGTGGGCTGCTTGGCGGCGGCGGCTACCCGCTTGCGTTCGGCGGCGCGTTTCGCCGCGATAGCGCGCTGCTTGGCGACATAGTCCCCATAGCTCGGCCCCTTGCCGACGATCTCCACCGATGTTCCCTCGGACACGTGCTTGAAGGCGAGTGGCGCGAACTTGCTGGGCATGCGGATACAGCCGTGCGAGGCGGGGCTGCCCGGCCGTGGAATGGGGCCGGCGTGGAGCCCCACGCCGTCGTAGGTCAGTCTCATGAAGTAGGGCATCTTGGCCCCTTCAAAGGTCCCGCCTGCGGGAATGGAGTCACGACCAACCTTGACACTGCGTTTGACGACCTTGCCGTTCTTGACGACCTTGCCGTAGAGGTTGGAGCGCTTGTTCGCGACCTTCTCCATTACCTCGAACTGACCGGTTGGGGTGGGGTGCTTGGACACACCTGTCGCCACGGTTGCCCAGCCGATCTCTTCGTTGTCGGCGTAGAAGCGTGCCTTCTGCTCGTTGGTATTGATGACGATGCGCGTGACGGATCTGCCGTCCCCATTCCATTCGTAAAGCGGGGCCTTTTTCGGCTTTTCGACTGGCTTCTTCTCTTTGGACGCCGGGATGGGGGCGGGCTCGGCTGGCTCCTCAACGGCGACGACCGCTTCCGCCTTCTTGTCGGGCTTCGCGGTGAAGCGCGCCAATCCGTCGCAGCCAAGCAGGCTCAGGGCGATGAGCGAGCTGAGCGCGATCTTGAGCGAACCCAAGGGAAGGGAGAGGGTGTTGTCAGTGTGAGTCATAGATGTCATTCCCGAGCGATGGGGGCACTCTGGTAGTTTCTTGCCTGTGCGTCCGCCTTCTGGACCGCAGCGCAGATGCCGGACGTTTCAAATGAGCTTCCTGGAGAGATCGCGTGCGAGCGTTCACGTCACTTTCGGGTCGCCACGCCGCACCGCTGGTGCGGGAGCACTGGTCTTGCTGCGAAGCCAAGTCATTGTTGACTTGCTAGCATACCCCGCGAAGCGTCCGAGAACACCCCTAAACCTATAATCTCAATGCTTTCTCTACCAATAGACTGCAGGTGGGCGCTGAAGTGCGGTCGAGGTGAGCCGAAAGCCTCCCGCCGGCGAGCGGCCGTTGGGTGCCGAGGGCACACCCCCTGTTTGGAGATGAGGCTGCCAAGGCAGGACGCTGGGTGCTCCCTATGATTTCGCACTTTGGCTGAGCGGCGTCGCGAGCGTCTTGGTGCCGGCGTCTTCAGGGACGCGAATCCGGCGCCATCGGCGTTGATCATTGGGCCGCCCAGTTTCAGGCAGAGCGACGCGGGAGCGGCGCCTCGCCGCGATCGCGCGCCCGTCGCGGCGAGGCGCCGCTCCCACCGAGCGCGCGCTTGGATCGCAGAATGATCGAGGCCGCGCCATCTGCGATGCGATTTCCCGGCAATCGCCTTATTCCGCGATCAAGATCCCCACGTCTTCGGGGGCGTGGAAAGGATCCCCTTCGTCGGAAGTCTCTTCGGTCAGACCGAGTTCGATCTGGGTGTTGGTTGGGTTGGCGTAACGCAGGAAGACGGGGTCGAGTTCGACACTGCTGACGACATCTCCCAGGACGGTGGGGTGCAGGTTGCAGGTCGGTCGCGGATAGCTCAGGGACCGAGGCGCGTCGTCCAGGGATTGAAAGAAGACATCGATTTGCAGGCCCTCGCTGGTGATGCCCTGGCCCGCCTGCGCCGCAATCCAGCTGATCCGCTCGGGCAGGTGGCCGTCGCGCTTGGTCTTCTGCTCGTCCATGGCGAGGTCGAAACCCCAGACACCCAGGTTGTCGATCCGGGTGGTGACCGCGTCGCTGTCATTGCTCGACAGGATGCTCGCGAAAACCGCGGGCGGTATCAGCCCGTCCGGCGCCAGATTGGCGGAGAAGGTCACACCGCTCCATTCGCCGGCGCGAGCAAGGGCGCTGGTGGCGAGCTTGCGCGCTTCGATGGTGAGTCCACCCAGGTTGTGCGGGCCCGTGATGGGGCGCGTGGCCTCGGCGACCATGAAGAAGACATCCTCGGGCCTGTGCGCGCCGTCGAGATAGTCCCACTCCTGATAACGCAGTCGAGCGAAGTCTCCGCTGACGTCAGTGAGGCGCATGACGCCAGGATCCCCGTCCGCGCTTGAAACAGGCTTGGCGATGACGACCGGGTCGAGGTAGTGCTTGGCGAAGGGCAGGACTTGCCAGCCATGGTCGACGCCGCGCAGCAGCCCCCATTCGAGCTGGGCGTCACCCGTGGGCTCGAGTCGGCGCAGGGCCGTGGTGTCGCTGTCGTTGAAGCTGACCTGCTGGGCGAAGAGCTGACGGCCCAGTGCCAGCAGGTGCAGCGTCTCATCGGTGTGATCGACCTCGCCATCGCGCGATGTTTCTTCCTCGAGCTTGAGACGCTGGCTGACAGCCGGTACCCAATGCCCGTTGCCTGCCAAGGTTTGCAGGAGATAGGGCGCCTGCTCGTCACGCAGGTCGAGCAGGCCTGATCCGGAGGGGCTGGAGATCGCCAGGTAGCCCACAATCTCGGTGGCGTGCCCGTCGTTCAGCGCCTCTTCCTCGAACAGCGCCGCCTCGAAGCCGCTCTCCGTGACGTTGCGGGCGCGCACGGAGACCGCCTGATCCTCTTGGGTCGTCTGGACCGTCAGGAAGAGCTTTGGCGCTTCGCTGAAAGGCGTGGTGAAAGGCATGCCGGTCCAGGCCGCCGTTCCGCCGAGCGCAAAGGTGCCGACCTCCCACAGGGAGCCGTCGCTCAACCGATGGCGTCCCGGCTCTAGGACTAGGAAAGGGATGTCTTCGACATGATGGTAGTTGTCGCCAAAGTCACGGGCCAAGTAGTCCCATTCCTGAAAGCGCAGCTCGAATCCCCAGGGGCCGACGTTCCGCAGGCGGGCGACGCCCGGATGGGGGCCGCGGAAGCTCGGTGGGCCCGCGATGACGACCGCGTCCGCATAGCCGGATGGCGCTGGGACATAGGCCCAATTGTGATCGACCGCAGCCCCAGCGTTCGGGACCCAGATGGGCGCGTCGGCGGCGTCCGGGCAGGAGGTGCCGTCGTAGGGCAGGATGTCGGGCGTGACACGAACCCCGGTGGTGAAGACCTGGTCGCTCTCCAGCGGGGTCGGGATCAAGGTCGAGCCTGGAAAGGTCACCTCAATGGTGAAAGCCGTCCAGCCCTCGGGCGGCGGTGGGACATAGCCGACGTAGGTACCGTCGGGGCGGGATCGAGGTCGCTGCTGGTCCAGGCGGCGCCAAGGGTCTCCAGGCGGAAATCACGCGCCTTTGGATTCGTCGCCTGCCAGAGCCGCACCCCTTGCGGCGGTGTGTCCGTCCAGACGCGAATGGATCCGTCGGGCGCGAAGGTCCAGTCGATCTGTGGACTCGCCTTGTCGTCGAGCACATCGCTCAGCCAGGAGAGCGTCGGCAGGATGATACTGACCAGGTCTTGCCCCTGAGAATGGTCCGTGTTGAGCGAGTAGCGCAAGCGCTTGGGGCCCGGCAGACCCCACCAGTAGAACTGCGACGAGTCCGGTAGGAAGAACTGGTCGCCCGCGGAATTGACCAGCAGCTTCGGCATCGTGAGACGATCGCGGTAGGCGTAAGGGTCGATGATCTCCAGCATCGCCCGGCCAGCCGGGGTTTTCGATCGGCAGGGCAGATCGAAGGCGGCATAGTCTTGAACGGCGGGCGAATAGAATCCGTAGGCCTCCCAGTGGTGGGTGAACTGATCCGCCAGATTCAGCAGGTCGATCGAGCCTGGCAGGATGGCCTTGATTCTCGAGGCGGGGCCTTTTCGAGCCTCGACGGCCGCCGTCAGCCAGGTCGTCCAGCCGCGCTTGGAGCCGCCTATCACAATGGCGTCGTCGATACGTGGCAGCGCCGGGAAGGCGCGCGGATAGGTTGCGGAGAAGGTCTGAACCGTGTCGAGCGCGCGCACCACGGCCTTGGTCATCGGCAGCTGCGCCAGCCACTCGGGGTCTCCGGTCAGCAGGTGCTTGTCCATCCCGTAGGCGAGAATGGCGTCTTCCTCACGCGGTTCCGACTCATCGGCGAACTGCAGCGGCTGGTTGGGGATTTGACTGATCATGGCGACCACGGAGCCGGTGATCTCGGCCATGATGCCCATCACCTCGTCGTTGTTCGTGCCTGGTGAGCCGTCGTTGTGACCGCCGTTCACGATGAGGAATGCGGTGTTCTGGTTGTCCGAGTGGAAGATCCAGGGCACCGCGATCAGCACCTCATGGGTCCAGAGCACCTGATCGACTTCGGCGGGTGATCGCCACTGCTGAGACGTCATCTCGATGACATGCACGCTGTAACCCCAGCCGTGCCGCGTCTCGCGGTGGCTGTAGCCGTAGCTCGGGTCCACCTTGGCGACATAGTCGTCCAGGGCGGTGGTCTCTGCCATTGCCTGTTCTGACGGTGATACCGAGACCATGAGCAGTACCAGTGCGCAGATCGAGCGTTTTATCATGGGGCTGTTCTCTTGGTGGTGGCTGCTCCCGTGCGGGAAGCATTGCAGCATCCATCGGGCTGACACTTGCACCGAGTGTAGCGCCTTAACGCCGAAACTTGGTCGTATCCGGCCTGCAACGATCCGGCAAAGCGAGGTGGGAGCGGGGGGCCCCCCCCCCGGGGGGGGCGGGGGCGGCGGGGGGGCGCGCCCCCCCGAGGGGGGGGTGTGATAAAAGCAGCCCCCCCCCCCCCACAGGC
>NZ_JAAIJR010000067.1 GCF_010915725.1 Thiorhodococcus mannitoliphagus | reverse complement strand
CGCCTGGCTGAAAGGATTTCGGGCGATTCGTACCCGTTATGTTTGCCAGTTGCAAAACTACTTGGCACTGATTCAGCTGGCTTGCGCAGAAATCTTATTCCGAAAACTCCAAGAAACCTAAAGGTAATGCAAATTCTGTTCCGGATATCCTCTTAGCCATCTTTGCGGTTCAACTGACTTCTTGAGGCCACCCAGTTGCGCCGAAAGCCCAGGCGGACATGCATTGCGGTAGTGAATTCTTATTATTTAGAAGCCATTCAGACATTGTATAATGGCGGCTTTGCCTGAACTGAGGCCGCTTTGGACGCAGCATCCCTGGAAGCGACATGACGAAGAAGCCCGATATCGATCCGCAAGAAACGCAGGAATGGCTCGATTCGCTCGAGGCCGTCCTTGAGAACGAAGGCGTCGAGCGCGCCCATTTCATCCTGGAGCGCCTGATCGACAAGGCCCGTCGCTCCGGCGCCTACTTGCCTTACAGCGCCAACACCGCCTATCTCAACACCATTCCGATGAACCAGGAAGAGCGCTTCCCGGGGGATCTCGCCATGGAGCGGCGCATCCGCTCCTTGGTGCGCTGGAATGCCATGGCAATGGTGGTTCAGGCCAATCGGCTGTCGGCCGAGCTTGGCGGACACATCTCCAGCTTCGCCTCCTCGGCGACCCTGATCGACGTCGCCTACAACCACTTCCTGCATGCGCGTGACAAGGACCACGGCGGCGACCTGGTCTTCTTTCAGGGTCATTCCGCGCCCGGCATCTATGCCCGTGCCTTCCTTGAGGGACGCATCAGCGAGGAGCAGCTCTACAATTTCCGCCAGGAGGTCGACGGCAATGGCCTCTCCTCCTACCCCCATCCCTGGCTCATGCCGGGCTTCTGGCAGTTCCCGACGGTCTCCATGGGGCTCGGCCCCCTGATGGCGATCTACCAGGCGCGCTTCATGAACTACCTGCGCGACCGCAGCCTGGTCAACACCGCTGGGCGCAAGGTCTGGGCCTTCCTCGGCGACGGTGAGATGGACGAACCCGAATCCCTAGGGGCTATTTCCCTGGCCGCGCGCGAGCACCTGGACAACCTGGTTTTCGTCGTCAACTGCAACCTCCAGCGCCTCGACGGCCCGGTGCGCGGCAACGGCAAGATCATTCAAGAGCTGGAGGCCGTCTTCCGCGGCGCCGGCTGGAATGTCATCAAGGTGGTATGGGGCCGCTACTGGGATCCCCTCCTCGCCCGCGACACTCAGGGTTCCCTGCTCAAACGCATGGAAGAGTGTGTCGACGGCGACTATCAGACCTATAAGGCCAAGGGCGGCGCCTACACCCGCGAGCACTTCTTCGGCAAGTACGCGGAGCTGAAGGAGATGGTCGCCAACATGACGGACGACGACATCTGGCGCCTCAACCGTGGCGGGCACGACCCCATCAAGGTCTTCAACGCCTACCTGTCCGCCATGGAGACCACGGACAAGCCCACCGTGATCCTGGCCAAGACGGTCAAGGGCTACGGCATGGGCAACGCCGGCGAGGGCATGAACATCACCCATTCGCAGAAGAAGATGGGAGAAGCCGCCCTCAAGACCTTCCGCGACCGCTTCAACATCCCCATCTCCGACGACCAGATCGGCGCCGCCCCCTTCTACAAGCCACCGGCGGACAGCGAGGAGATCAAGTATCTGCACCAAGCGCGCGAGCGCCTCGGTGGCTTCCTGCCCGCCCGCCGCGATGAAGCGCCCCCGCTGGAGGTACCCGGCCTCGACGCTTTCCAGGCCTTGCTCGAGGGCACCGGCGACAAGGAAATGTCGACCACCATGGCCTTCGTGCGTCTGCTGACCATGATCGTGCGCGACAAGAAGATCGGTCGCTATGTGGTGCCCATCGTGCCGGACGAGGCACGCACCTTCGGCATGGAGGGCATGTTCCGCCAGCTCGGCATCTATGCCTCCCAGGGCCAGCTCTACGAGCCGGTCGACGCCGATCAGGTCATGTACTACCGCGAGGACAAGAAGGGGCAGATCCTTCAGGAAGGCATCAACGAGGCGGGCGCCATGTCGTCCTGGATCGCTGCGGCCACGGCCTATGCCAATCATGGCCAAAGCATGATCCCCTTCTACATCTACTATTCGATGTTCGGCTTCCAGCGCATCGGCGATCTGGCCTGGGCTGCGGGCGACATGCGCGCGCGCGGCTTCCTTATCGGCGGCACCGCCGGGCGCACCACGCTCGCGGGCGAGGGCCTGCAGCACCAGGACGGCCATAGCCCCCTGCTGGCGGCGACCATCCCCAACTGCGTCACCTATGACCCCGCCTACGCCTACGAGATGGCGGTCATCATTCAGGACGGCCTGCGACGCATGTATCAGGAGCAGGAGAACCGCTTCTACTACATCACCGCGATGAACGAGAACTACGCCCAGCCGCCACTGCCGGAGGGCAGCGAGGAAGGCATCCTCAAGGGCATGTACCGCGTCCGCCGCGGCGAGGAGCGCAGTCACCGCGTCCAGCTGCTCGGCGCCGGCACCATTTTGCGCGAAGTCTTGGCGGCCGCCGAGCTGCTAGAGAAGGACTTCGACGTGGGCTCGGCGGTCTGGAGCATCACCAGCTTCAACGAGCTACGCCGCGAGGGCATCGAGGTCGAGCGCTGGAATCTGCTACACCCCGAGCACGAGCAGCGCACCACCTACGTCGAAGAGCAGCTGGCGAGATCGCGCGGCCCGGTGGTGGCGGCGACCGACTACATGCGCGCCTACGCAGACCAGATTCGCCCCTATGTCCCGCACCGCTACGTCGTGCTCGGCACCGACGGCTTCGGCCGCAGCGACATGCGCAGTCAGCTGCGGAAGTTCTTCGAGGTCAACCGCTTCTACGTTGCCATTGCCGCACTCAAGGCGTTGGCGGACGAGGGCGAGATCCCAACGTCGATGGTCTCTGAGGCCATTGCCAAGTACCGCGTCGACCCGGAAAAACCGCATCCGGTCACGGTGTAAGGCAGCGGGACAATAGGCTTAGGAGGACATCGCGTGGCAACCGTCGAAGAGATTCTATTGCCCGACATCGGAGACTTCTCCGATGTCGAGATCATCGAGATCCTGGTCGCCGAGGGCGACCAGGTGGACCCCGAGCAGTCGCTGCTCACCCTCGAAAGCGACAAGGCGACCATTGAGGTCCCGTCGCCCAAGGGCGGAACCGTCAAGACGCTCAACGTCAAGGTCGGCGACCGCGTGAGCGAGGGCGATTCCTTGCTCGCCTTGGAGACGGCCGAAGCGGGCACCGCTGCCGAAAGCACCAAGGGAAGCGACACCCCGGAACCGCCCGCCCCGCCGCCAGCCGAAAAGCCCCCGGCCGAGCGGCCGAAACACGCTGCTGCGCAGCGCGAGTCGGTCTCGGTCGTGCTGCCGGACGTTGGCGACTTCGCAGATATCCCGGTGGTCGAGATCCTGGTCGCGCCCGGTGATCGCGTGGAGGTCGAGCAGTCCCTGCTGACAGTGGAGAGCGACAAGGCGACCATGGAGATCCCGTCGCCACAGGCAGGGGTGGTCGAAGGCATCGCCGTCAAACTCGGCGACACACTGAACGCGGGGGATCTCATTCTCACCCTAAGCGCAGAGGGGACCACCGACACGGACACTGCGGTTGCGCCAGCCGCGCGCGAGGCGCCTCAGGCGGCAGCTCAAGCGCCCGTCGCTGAGAGGGCGGCCCAAGCGCCGGCGCGACGCGCCCCAGGGGAAGTCGAGCGGCGCCAAGCCCCGGTCCTCCCTCGGCCCGAAGACGTGGTGGCCATCGCCAAAGGGCGCAAGGCGCACGCCAGCCCGGCGGTCCGCCGCTTCGCGCGCGAACTGGGCGTCGACCTGGCTCGCGTCAAGGGCTCCGGCCGCAAGGGACGCGTTGTCAAAGACGACATCCAAGGCTATGTCAAACAGGCGCTCGCCCAGGGACAGCCGCGCAACGAAGGCGCGACCTCGGCCTTTCAGCTCCCCGCTGCACCAGACGTCGACTTCTCCAAGTTCGGCGCGATCGAAACGCAAGCGCTGCCGCGCATCCGCAAGATCAGCGGCCGTCACCTGCACCGCTGCTGGGTTGGGATTCCCCATGTGACCCAGTTCGACGAGGCCGACATCACCGAACTCGAGGCCTTCCGCAAGCAACAGAAGGAAGACGCCGCGAAACAGGGCGTCAAGCTGACCTTTTTGCCCTTCCTGCTAAAGGCCGTGGCTGCGGCCCTCAACCAGATGCCGGTGCTCAAGGCGTCACTGACGAGCGACGGCGAGCAGTTGGTCCACAAGCACTACACGCACATCGGCGTGGCCGTGGACACACCCAATGGACTGGTGGTGCCCGTGGTACGCGATGTCGACAAGAAGGGGCTCCACACCCTGGCCATGGAGTTGGTCGAGCTGAGCGACAAGGCGCGCGACGGCAAGCTCCTACCGGGAGACATGCAGGGCGGCTGTTTCTCCATCTCGAGCTTGGGGGGAATCGGCGGCACAGCCTTCACGCCGATCGTGAACGCGCCTGAGGTCGCGATCCTCGGGGTCTCCAGATCCGAGATGAAGCCAGTCTGGAACGGCAAGGAGTTCGCGCCGCGCCTCATGCTGCCGCTCTCGCTCTCTTACGACCATCGCGTCGTCGACGGCGCGGATGGCGCACGCTTCACCAGTCTGCTCCGTCGGCTCTTGGGCGACATCCGCACCCTTCTGCTCTAGCCAAGGGGCAGGCGCCGCGCACCCTGCGGCGCGCCCCAACCCTTTCGATGGCGCAAGCTCCAGCGAAAGGCTTCAACACCTTCGTCCTACGACAAGATTTATCCCACGACAAGAGGCCAGCTTTCTCGGCAAGCCTCGCGCATGCAGGCTGCGAACGTCCCAAAAGACACCGATGCCGGCTTCGCCTATCCCCGCCCGATCGTTTAGCATTGCGCTCAATCATCCGCAAACGATCCAGCGCCCCGCGCGGCGAAAGAGTAGCAGCACATCATGAGCAATATCATCGAGGTCAAGGTCCCGGATATCGGCGATTTCAAGGACGTGGAGGTCATCGAGATCCTGGTGTCCCCTGGCGACAACGTCGATAAGGAGGCCTCGCTCATCACGCTCGAGAGCGAAAAGGCGACCATGGAGATCCCGGCTCCGCAAGCTGGCACCGTCGCCGCGCTCAGCGTGAAGGTTGGCGACCGCGTCGCCCAAGGCGATGCCATCCTGAAGCTCGAGGTCGCGGAGGGCGCATCACTAGGCCAGCCCCAGCGTTCCGCAGAGGTCGAAACAACCGAAATAGTCACTGAGGTCGTGGTTCTCGGCGCCGGCCCCGGAGGCTATACGGCGGCCTTCCGGGCAGCAGATCTAGGCAAGAAGGTCGTGCTCATTGAGCGCTATGACAGCCTCGGCGGCGTTTGCCTCAACGTCGGCTGCATTCCGTCCAAGGCGTTGCTGCACACGGCGGCCATCATCGAGGAGGCCAAGACGCTCGGCAGCATGGGCGTCACCTTCGAGCCGCCCAAGATCGACCTCGACAAGATGCGCGCCGGCAAGAACAAGGTCGTGGCCAAGCTGACTGGCGGCCTGGCCGCACTCGCTAAGCAACGCAAGGTAGAGGTGGTTCAGGGCACCGGGCGCTTCGAGGCGCCCAATCGCCTTGGCGTCGAGACCAAAGACGGCCGTGTGCGCATCCAGTTCGACCACTGCATCATCGCCTGCGGCTCCTCCCCCATGAAGATCCCGGGCTTCCCGCACGAGGATCCCCGCGTCATGGACTCCACGGACGCACTGGAGATCGCGGATGTGCCGGAGCGCATGCTAATCGTCGGCGGCGGCATCATTGGGCTGGAGATGGCATCGGTTTACAGTGCGCTGGGAACCCGGATCGACGTCGTCGAACTCAAGAATCAGCTAATGCCGGGCGCGGATCTGGACCTGGTTCGCAGCCTTGAGAAGATCATCAAGAAGCGCTACGACAAGATCATGTTGGAAACCAAGGTCGCCAGCATGAGCGCCGGCAAGAAGGGCATCAAGGTCAGCTTCGAAGGCAAGCACCCGGGTGAGGAGACCTATGACAAAGTGCTCGTCGCCGTCGGCCGCTTGCCCAACGGCAAGCTGATCAATGCGGAAGCGGCCGACGTCAAGGTCGACAAGTGGGGATTCATCAAAGTGGACGACCACATGCGCACCAACGTACCCAATATCTTCGCCATCGGCGATGTGGTCGGCGGGCCCATGCTGGCGCACAAGGCGACGCACGAGGCCAAGGTCGCTGCCGAGGTCATCGCCGGGCTACCGGCCCAGTTCGATCCCCTGACCATCCCCTCCGTGGCCTACACTGACCCAGAAGTCGCCTGGATGGGCCTGACCGAGACCCAGGCGAAGGAAGACGGCATCGCCTATGAGAAAGGCGTCTTCCCTTGGGCCGCGAGCGGCCGCGCGCTGGGTATCCACCGCGACGAAGGCATGACCAAGCTGCTGTTCGATCCCGAGACCAAGCGCATCCTAGGAGCCGGCATCGTCGGACCCAATGCCGGCGAACTCATCGGCGAGGCGGTGCTGGCGTTGGAGATGGGGGCGGACATGGAAGACATCGGCCTCACCATACACCCGCACCCGACGCTCAACGAGACCATTGGTCTGGCGGCGGAGATGGCGCATGGGTCGATCACGGATTTGATGCCGCCCAAAAAACGCTGAGGCGGCGTTCAACCAGGAGAGGAGGATACGGCGATGCCGAACACGGCTGAGCAAGTCCATATCAGTCACCAGGACTATCTGGCCGGCGAGCTGGAGTCCCCGGTGAAGCATGAGTACCTGGCCGGACAAGTCTTCGCCATGGCCGGGGCGAGCGAGGCACATGCGACTATCGCTGGCAACCTCTTCGCCCTGCTTCGTCCGCATGTCCGAGGCACCCCTTGCCGCGTCTACATGGCCGACATGAAGGTGCGCGTCGATGCGGCGGACGCCTTCTACTACCCCGACGTCTTCGTGACCTGCAGCGCGGCCGATGCCGCCGAAACCTATGTCAAACGCGATCCGACGCTCATCGTCGAGGTCCTGTCCAACTCGACTGCCGCCTTCGACCACGGCAAGAAATTCGCCCACTATCGCCAACTCCCATCCTTGCGCGAATATGTCCTGGTCGACCCGGAACGCTTGTCGATCGACGTTTTCAGACGTAACGATAGGGATCAATGGGTCCTGTTTCCCTTCGGCACCGGACAGACCCTCGAACTCGCCTCCATCGGGTTCTCCGCCGAGTTCGAGGCCATTTACGAAGACGTGGATCTCGCCTGACAAGGCCGATCCTGCTAAAGGGTCAGCTCAACCAAAGAGTCAGCTCAACCAAAGAGTCAGCTCAACCGAGCTGCCGCACCGGCGCCGCATCGCGCAAAGATTGCGAACGACCTTGGAATTGGCTCAGACCGACTACAGGTCCAAACCGATGGTGCAAATTCAAGGGCTGGGAATTCGGCAGGCCTGCCGCTTGAGGTTGGCGCATCGGCTCAGCCAAGACATGGAGACTTCGTCATGCATGCACGCAATCTCATCATCGCCTTGCTGATCGGAGCAGCACCCGCTCCTCAGGCAGCTAGCTTCGACTGCGGCAAGGCAGCCACCTGGGTCGAAAAGGCCATCTGCCGTGATGCCGGGCTCAGCGCGCTAGACGAAACCATGGCGGAGCGCTTTCGCACGGCGCAAGAAAGCGCGGCCGATCCGACGGCCATGCTGACCGAGCAGCGCGCCTGGCTGAAGCGACGCAACGCCTGCCGCAATACCACCTGCCTTCACGAACGCTATGAGGCGCGCATCCAAAGCCTGAAGGCCAGCCTCGCGGGGACTTCAGACCCATCCACCCCTGAGGTGTCAGAGGGACGTATCACGGACTCCGGCCCCAGCCACTCCCTCTCCGTGCTCTATCCGGTCTTCGCGGATCCAGGGCTGGCCGAAGTCAATCGCGAGGTACGCCGCTTCGTCGACAGCCTCGTGCAGCCTTTCCGCGATGAACTGCCGAACCAGGCGCAGGCCGATGGCGATCTCGAAATGCCGCCCTGGTCGCTCCAGGTCACCTACGCCCCACCCTATATCGCCCCGCACTACATTGCGATCGATTTCAACGGCTACGACTTTCGCGGCGGCGCACACGGCATGCCGATCATCGCCCCTCTGGTGCTGAAGCGGCCAAGTGGGCAACGGCTTTCCTCCACGGATCTCTTTGTCCCAGGGAGCGACTGGCTGGGATTTCTCTCTGACTACTGCTATGACGCTCTCAAGGACCGCGACTTCGCCTCGGCGGATGACGACTGGCTCAGATCCGGCACGGCACCCAAGACCGAGAACTACCAGTGGCTCTTTCCTGGCCCCAAGGGTCTGACGGTGACCTTCCCGCCATACATGGTTGCCCCCTATGCGGCGGGTCCGCAGTCGGTTCTGATTCCCTACGCCCGCCTGTCTGGGCGGCTAAGTCCCGAGTTGTTCACCCCTTAGAAAGGGGCGCTGCAACCGAAGACGAGATCGACATCAACCGTCACGCCCTCGTCATCACGCAGCCCGAAGTTTCGGCTAGCCTCTAAGCCTCGACAGGCGACACAAAAGCCCAGAGCCATTGCGGCTCTCTAGGAGCCTGTCCGACTTGGGGGGATCGAAGCGAGGAAGTGGGAGAGCGAGGCCATTTCGTTCCGGTTTTGAGGCGCATAGTGGTTCTATGTAACGAAAAAGCGGGGCGAAAGGGACCCTTCTCCCGGTTCCGCAGCCGATTCATCCTAAGTCGGACAGGCTCCTGGAACATTCGCAATACCACGACCTCTCAGCTCACACCCTGCTAGCACGCAGGCGGCATCGACGCAGCCCTTGCTCGAGCCTGCATCCGATCAATCGCCACGTTGGAGGAGCACCCATGACGACCTCACCCGCTTCACAGACCCTCTCGAAGACTCCCCTGTCGTCCGAAGAGGCCGCCAGGCTAGACGCCTATTGGCGCGCCTGCTGTTATCTGGCCGTCGGCATGATCTATCTGCGCGACAACCCGCTGCTCAGGGAGCCGCTCAAGGAGGCCCACCTAAAGAACCGCCTACTGGGGCATTGGGGGGCGAGCCCCGGCCTCTCCTTCATGTACACGCATCTGAACCGCATCATCAAGGCACATCAGCAGGAAGCCATCTTCCTCGCCGGCCCTGGCCATGGCGCCCCAGGGGTGCTCGCCCCAGTCTATCTGGAAGGCACTTACTCGGAGATCTATCCAAACAAGAGCGAGGACGAGGAAGGCCTCAAGGCCTTCTTCAAGCAGTTCTCCTTCCCGGGCGGCATCGGTTCGCACTGCACGCCCGAGACCCCCGGATCCATCCACGAGGGCGGCGAGCTGGGCTATTCCATCTCACACGCCTTCGGCGCCGCCTTCGACAATCCGAACCTCTTGGTCGCCGTCGCCGTCGGCGATGGCGAGGCCGAGACGGGGCCGCTCGCGACCTCCTGGCATTCCAGCAAGTTCCTGAATCCAATTCGCGACGGCGCCGTGCTGCCGATCCTTCACCTCAACGGCTACAAGATCAACAACCCAACCCTGCTGTCGCGCATCCCCAACCCGGAGTTGGCGGACCTCTTCCGGGGATACGGCTGGACGCCGCACTTCGTCGAGGGCGACGATCCCATAGCCATGCACCAGCAAATGGCCGAGACGCTCGATGCCTGCTACACCGAGATCCGTCACTTCCAGCAAGGCGCACGCGCCAGCGGCGAGGCCACCCGCTGCCATTGGCCCATGATCGTGCTGCGCACGCCCAAGGGCTGGACTGGTCCGGAGTTCGTCGACGGACACAAGGTCGAGGGCTTCTGGCGCGCCCATCAGGTGCCGCTGTCCGGCATGCACAACAATCCAGCCCACCTCAAACAGCTCGAAGACTGGATGCGCAGCTACCGTCCCGAGGAACTGTTCGACGACCAAGGCCGACTCATCCCGCAGCTGAGGGCACTGGCTCCCGAAGGCAATTTGCGCATGAGTGCCAGTCCCCACGCCAACGGCGGGCTGCTGCGGCGCGCACTGCGCATGCCCGACTTCCGCGACTATGCCCAAGAGGTACCCGAGCCCGGAAAACTGCGCGCCATGAACACCAAGCCAGTCGGTGCCCTGCTGCGCGACATCATGGCCAAGAACATGGACAACTTCCGCGTCTTCGGGCCAGACGAGAACACCTCCAACAAACTGGACGCCATCTACGAGGTGAGCAAGAAGCTCTGGCTCTGCGACTACAAGCCCGAAGATGCCGATGGCGGCGAACTCTCACCGGACGGCCGCGTCATGGAGATGCTGTCCGAGCATACCCTGGAAGGCTGGTACGAAGGCTATATCCTCACCGGACGCCACGGCTTCTTCGCGACCTATGAGGCCTTCGTCCACGTCATCGACAGTATGTACAACCAGCACGCCAAGTGGCTGGCCATCTGCGAGGACATCCCCTGGCGCGCGCGCATCTCCTCGCTCAACCTGCTGATCACCTCGACCGTCTGGCGCCAGGACCACAACGGCTTCACTCATCAGGATCCGGGCTTCCTCGACGTGGTGGTCAACAAGAACCCGGAGGTCACGCGGATCTATCTCCCGCCCGACGTCAATACCTTGCTCTCGACGGTAGACCACTGTCTGCAGAGCCGCGACGACATCAACGTCATCGTCGCGGACAAGCAAAGCCATCTGCAGTTTCTGGACATGGACGCGGCCATCAAGCACTGCACCAAGGGCATCGGCATCTGGGAGTGGGCGAGCAACGATCAAGGCAGCGAGCCCGATGCCGTGCTGGTTGGCTGCGGCGACATTCCAACCAAGGAGGCACTGGCCGCCACGGCCCTGCTGCGCGAGCACTTCGAGGACATCAAGATCCGCTTCATCAACGTCGTGGATCTCTTCAAGCTTCAGCCCGCGGGCGAACACCCGCATGGCCTGAGCGACGCCGACTTCGATAGTCTCTTCACCAAGGACAAGCCGGTCATCTTCAACTTCCACGGCTATCCCTGGCTGATCCACCGCCTTGCCTATCGACGCACCAACCACGCCCACTTCCATGTGCGAGGTTACAAGGAGAAGGGCAACATCAACACCCCGCTCGAACTGGCGATCAACAACGAGATCGACCGCTTCAGCCTGGCCATCGACGTCATCAACCGGGTGCCGCGGCTTCAGGTCTCCGGCGCGCATGTGAAGGAGAAGCTGCGCGACCTCCAGATCGACTGCCGCAACTATGCCCACGAGCACGGCATCGATAAACCGGAGATCGACGACTGGATCTGGCCCTTCTAGCGTTTTTCTGACGACCTCAGGGGGCTGCTTGACGCACTGCCGCAGGCCAGGTCATTGTTGCTCGGCGCCGCATGACAAGCCTGTCCTTCAGGGTGCGCCTCGCGCGGCTGGCGGCCAAAATCGGCCGTCGGTCGCCCAGCCCGCCCTGGCGAGGTCACCGATCTGGCACACCGCTGACTTTCCAGTTATACCTTTGGGGCGACGCAAGCAGCGTCGCTCCTGTTCACCCGCTCAAGAGGTATCCCAATGAGCAAGGCGAAAGCGTCCGAGTCGACTTCGGTGGAGCGCGAGCATACCCGCACGGGCATGTCCAAGGCGGCCCTGAAGCAGGACTTCCTCGACAACCTTTTCTATATCCAAGGACGCTTTCGCGAAGTCGCGACGCCGCACGACCTCTACATGGCCGCCGCCTTCACGACACGCGACCGCCTCCTGAAACGCTGGGTCAAGTCGGCCCAGGCCTTCAAGACGCTTCACGCACGAACCCTCTGCTATCTCTCCGCTGAGTTCCTCCTCGGGCCCCATCTGGCGAACAATCTGGTCAACCTGGGCATCATCGAAACTTCACAGGAGGCGGGCCAGGAGCTTGACCTGGACTTCGAGGCCATCCTGGAGGAAGAGGAAGAGCCGGGACTGGGCAATGGCGGTTTGGGACGGCTCGCAGCCTGCTTCATGGACTCGCTCTCGACCTGCCAGATACCAGCCATCGGCTACGGTATCCGCTACGAGTTCGGCATCTTCGACCAGGCGATCGAGGACGGCTGGCAGGTCGAGAAGAGCGACACCTGGCTGCGCAACGGCAATCCCTGGGAGATCCCACGCCCCAAGATCCGCTTTCCGGTGCTCTACGGAGGGCATACCGAGCAATACCGCGATCAGAACGGCGAGCCGCGTATGCGCTGGGTGCCGTCCTGGGTGATCGATGGGGTTGCCTACGACACGCCCATCCTTGGATACGGGGTTGGCAACGTCAATCTGCTGCGACTTTGGAAGGCGGAAGCATCAGAGTCCTTCGATTTCCAGGCATTCAACGTCGGCGACTACTACGGCGCGGTCCACGCCAAGATCGAGGCCGAGACCATCTCCAAGGTGCTCTATCCCAATGACGAGCCCGAGGCAGGCAAAGAGCTGCGCCTCAAGCAGCAGCACTTCTTCGTCTCCTGCTCACTGCAGGACATGATCCGACTACACCTCAACACGGTCGGCCCGCTCGACGACTTCGCCGACAAGTTCGCCGCCCAACTCAACGACACCCACCCTGCCCTCGCCGTCGCCGAGTTGATGCGGCTGCTGATGGACGACCACGGCATGACCTGGGATCGGTCCTGGGAGATGACTCAGCGCACCTTCTGCTACACCAACCACACCTTACTGCCCGAGGCGTTGGAGACCTGGTCGGTCACGCTCTTCGAGCGCCTGCTGCCGCGCCACCTGGAAATCATCTACGAGATCAACCGGCGCTTTCTCGATGAAATTCGCATGCGTTTCCTGGGTGACGAGGATCGCGTGCGACGCATGTCCCTGATCGCCGAGGACGGCGAGCGACGAATACGCATGGCGCACTTGGCCGTGGTCGGCAGCAAGGCCGTCAATGGCGTCGCCAAGCTGCACTCAGAGCTGGTCAAGAGCACCCTCTTCAAAGATTTCAACGCGCTCTGGCCGGAGAAGTTCCACAACGTAACCAATGGCGTGACCCCGCGCCGCTTCATGGTGGTGAGCAACCCGCGCCTCGCGCGGCTGATCACCGAATGCTGCGGCCACGACGACTGGATTCGGGATCTCGACAGGGTCAGAGCGCTGGAGTCGCATGCCGAAAGCAGTGACCTGCAGGCGCAATGGAAAGCGGTGAAGCTGGCCGCCAAGCGCGACCTCACGGAATGGCTGAAGCATGTGACCGGGGTCCAGCTCGACCCAGCCGCGATGTTCGACGTGCAAGCCAAGCGTATCCACGAATACAAGCGTCAGCACCTCAACGCGCTGCACATCATTCGCTGCTACCAGGAACTCAAACAGGGGCTGTTGAAAGACCCCGTCCCGCGCGCCTTTATCTTCGGCGGCAAGGCGGCGCCCGCCTACTTCCTCGCCAAGCTCATCATCAAGCTGATCAACGCCATCGCAGAGGTCGTGAACAACGACCCCGAGGTCAATGGATTCATGCGCGTCGTCTTCATGCCGGACTTCAACGTCAAGACCGGGCAACGCCTCTATCCCGCCGCGGACCTCTCCGAGCAGATCTCACTCGCGGGCAAGGAGGCATCCGGGACCGGCAACATGAAGTTCTCCATGAACGGCGCCTTGACCATCGGAACGCTCGATGGAGCCAACTTGGAGATTCGCGAGGCCGTCGGCAAGGAGAACTTCTTCCTCTTCGGCATGACAGCCGAAGACGTCCTCGAGAAACAGATTGAAGGCTACCGGCCCTGGGACTACTACCACGGCGATCATGAGTTGAAGGCCGACATCGACCTCATCAACTCGGGACTCTTCTCGCATGGCGACACCAAGCTCTTCCGCCCGCTCACCGACGACCTCATCAACCACGATCCCTTCATGGTGCTGGCCGACTACCGCGCCTACATCGAATGCCAACAGCGCGTCAGCGAGGCCTACAGAGACCAGCAGCACTGGGTCCGCATGTCGATCCTCAACGTCGCTCGAATGGGCTACTTCTCCTCAGACCGTGCGATTCGCGAGTACGCAAAGAATATCTGGGGAATCGCGCCGACGCCGATCGATCTTTAAGACGCACTTAGAAAGTGACCATCAACAACTTCCTCCCCTTTTCGCAAAGGGGGGCTTGGGGGGATCTCGGGCGGGATCGCGCACATCGGGAAACAATTGATGGGCGCTTTCTTAATGTATCCGCTCAAGCGCAGAGACGGCGGATACAAGTAAAGAGCAGCAATCCTTTGGCGCACACCATGTCAGAGCCTCAATCTGAGATCCGCAGGCGTCGCAGCACCGCCTGTGCATCTCCCGGCTCAAATCTGGGCGAGGTTTTCGAGAGCACTGGTGGCGATCTCGCCGGGCATCTTTCCCTCGTTGCCCCACTGCGCTACCGCGTCACCTACCTTGACCCTCAAGGTGATACCATCTGCATGCACTTTGAGATCCAGATGCCGCCAGCGGGCGAGCCCTTCGGCCGGCAACCGACGCCCGTGGGCACGGTGGCTTACACTGAGGATCCCGATCAGCTTTCGGCCGTCAAACGTTGCCTTAGCCGCTCGGATGCCCGGGTGGGCGCTGCGCGCCGACCACCCCTTGTTTTCGTCCTGTCCTTTGCGACTTGAATTGCCTGTCCGGCCTCATTCATCGCGACGGTAGTCGCCCTCGATAACGCGCGGACCCTGCTGACGCGCCCCATGGCCTTGGACGGGCACGACTTGGATGTAGCGGCGGACGACCCAGCGGCGCAGCGGCGGCACGAGCAGCGCGAAGCCGACGATGTCGGTCAGGAAGCCCGGCAGCAGCAGGAAGAGCCCGGCAATCAGAATGAGCGCCCCGTCGAGCACCTCCAGGGCAGGGACTTCTCCCTGGTCCATCATGCCGCGCACGCGCATGAGCACGCCGAAGCCTTGCAAGCGAACCAGCCAGGTCCCGATCACGGCCGTGAGGATGGAGAGGGCGATGGTCGGCAGCGCGCCGATCTCGGAGCCCACCTCGATGAGGAAGTAGATCTCGATCAGCGGCAGACCGATGAAAAGCAGAAGGAATAGCAGCACCTTGTTGGTTCTCCTTTATTGATGAAGCCTCTGGGACTCGTCCAAGCGACCAACCCAAGGGGCATGGACCTAGCGAGCAGAGGACCCGTGGTGAATTCGCCTAAGCAGGTGACGGGCGAGCACTCTTGCAGTTAGCATCTCAGGCGATTTAATCACCAGCGGGCCTCGACGGAATCTATCGCAGTTGTGCGAGTCAGACTCAGCACGAAGCGAATGCGCCGAACCTTACCCCGTCGCCGAGCCCGAGTCCAAAGCCCGATTCCACCGCGCCGCCCGGCGTCCAATCCGCGGCGGACGTCAAAAAGCGGGCGAGCCACGCCGGAGAAGCAAAGCTGCCGTGACCAATGACTACCGCCTAATGCTGTGCACTTGCCCGAATCGGGAAACCGCGATCGCCCTCGCGAGGGCGCTTGTCGCGGAGCACCTTGCCGCCTGCGTGAGTCTCTTGCCAGGCGTCACATCAGTGTACCGCTGGGAAGGACGGGTGGAGGAAGACGATGAACTGCTTCTCCTCATCAAGACCACGGCGGAGCGGACCAACGACCTGACCGAGCGCCTGCGCCAACTTCATCCCTATGACGTCCCGGAGATCATTGCGGTTCCCATTACCGAGGGACTCGAGGAGTACCTCAGTTGGGTCGCCGCATGCACCACAGAGCCTAAGCCATGATCGAGCACATCTCCCACATTGAGCCATCGAGCCCGCACAACGGCTTGCGAGCAGGCGAGAAAGCAGGCGGACTCTTGCGTCTCGCGCGCAAACTGCTTTTGCTAACGCTGCTCTTCGCGGTTGGTATCACCGCGGCTCAGGCAGAGGAAGACTTCCTCCTACCGGACCAAGCCTTTCGCATCTCCGGCAAGGCGGACGGCCCGGACCGCGTCATCGTGCGTTGGGAGATCGCCGACGGTTACTACCTCTACCAGAGCAAGCTGCGCTTTCGCTCCGAGACCCTGGGCGTGACCCCAGGAGCGCCCGATCTGCCGCCCGCCAAGATCAAGAACGACGAGTTCTTCGGCGAGGTCTCCATCTATCGCGACGCCGTCGAAGTCGGGGTCCCGCTCGCAAGGGACCCAGGCTCCGAGCGCATCGTCGCCTTGGAGGCGACCTCCCAGGGCTGCGCCGACGCCGGGCTCTGCTATCCGCCGCACCGCCAGCAACTCCTGCTCGAACTCCCGGAACTCGCCGCGACCACGGCCGACCCTGGGCTGGCGGACATCCAGGCATCGACATCCACGCCACGGCTCGGACAATCACTGGGTCTCGGCGACGAGGAGGAGATTCTGGACGTCGACGAGGCCTTCCGCTTCCAGGCCGAGGTCAGTGCACCGGATCGGCTACAGCTCACCTGGGACATCGCCCCCGGAACCTACCTCTACAGCCACCTGGTCAGTCTCAGCCTGGAGGACGCGCCAAGCGTCTCCATCGGCAGCTTCGAGCGCCCTGCCGGCGATATCAAGGAGGATTCGATCCTACCCGATGGCTCCATCGGCGACGTGGAGGTCTACCACGACCGCATCGACCTGACGCTTCCGCTCATTCGCACTGCGGCCGACCCCACCAAGATCACCCTCATCGCCAAGTATCAAGGCTGCGCGGAGATCGGCATTTGCTATCCGCCGCAGACCCAGCGTGTCGTGCTCCAATTGCCCGAGGCCGACAGTGCCAAATTGGCCATGCCGCCGGCCGCCACATCGGCGGATGCCGCGGCGATGGGCTCCAATTCAATGACTTCCGAGCAACCGCCGGCGCGCGCTGCCCCTGTCTCCGAGCAGGATCGCATTGCCGCTGTCCTGGCGGATGAAAGCCTCTGGGTGATCGTCGCCGTCTTCTTCGGGCTCGGCCTGCTGCTGGCCTTCACCCCCTGCGTCTTCCCCATGATTCCCATCCTATCCGGGATCATCGCGGGCCAAGGGGCGGGCATTACGACACGCAAGGCCTTCGTCCTCTCGCTCGTCTATGTGCTCGCCATGGCCGTCACCTATACGGTGGTCGGCGTCCTCGCCGGGCTCTTCGGCGCCAACCTGCAGGTGGTCTTCCAGAACCCCTGGATCCTGACCACATTCGCGCTGGTCTTCGTGCTGCTCGCGCTCTCCATGTTCGGCTTCTATGACCTGCAACTCCCCTCGAGCCTGCAGTCGAAGCTCACCGAGATCAGCAATCGCCAGGAAGGCGGCACCCTGATCGGCGTCGCCATCATGGGCCTGCTGTCCGCGCTCATCGTCGGCCCCTGCGTCGCCCCGCCGCTGTTCGGTGCGCTCATCTACATCAGCCAGACGGGGGATGCCGTGTTGGGCGGCGTCGCGCTCTTCGCCCTCAGCATGGGCATGGGCGCGCCCCTGATCGCCATCGGCACCTCGGCCGGAAAACTGCTTCCCCGCGCCGGCGCCTGGATGGATGCGGTCAAGGCCGTCTTCGGCGTCACCTTGCTGGGCGTCGCCATCTTGCTGCTCGAGCGCATCATTCCGCCGGCCGTGGCCATGCTCCTCTGGGGGCTGCTGCTGATCTGCTCGGCGGTCTACTTGGGCGCCCTGAGCCAGCTTCCCGCGGACGTCAGCGGCTGGCGCAAGCTGTGGAAGGGGCTCGGCGTCTTTCTGCTGATCTACGGCGCGCTGATGCTCCTGGGCGCCGCAGCGGGTGGGCGGGACACGCTGCAGCCATTGCGCGGTTTGGGTCTCGGCGGCGGTGGCGCGGCAGCCCAGCATGCAACCTTCCAGCGCATCAAGACCGTCGCGGATCTCGACGCCGCACTGGCGCGAGCCCAGTCGGCCGGCAAGCCCGTATTGCTGGATTTCTACGCCGACTGGTGCGTCTCCTGTAAAGAGATGGAGCGCTACACCTTCAGCGATCCCGACGTCATCAAGGAAATGAGCCGGTTCGAGCTGCTGCAAGCCGATGTCACGGCCAACGACGCTGCCGATCAAGCACTGATGCAGGGCCGCTTCGGTCTCCCTGGACCGCCAGCGATTCTCTTTTTCGACACCTCTGGAAGCGAACTCAAAGGCTATCGCGTCGTCGGCTTCAAGCCGGCCGAAGTCTTCGCCAACCACCTGCGCGAGGTCGCGCCATGAAGGCCGTCAAGGTCATGGGTGTGACCATACTCGCCAGTTCCATCAGCATTGGGGCTGCCATCTTCGGCCAGCGCTGGATCGAGGAGAGCCCCATGCTGGAAAGGCTTGTCGAGCATGGCCCGGATCAACTGCGAACCCTACCGGACTTCCACCTCATGGACGTGCAGGACCGCGAGGTCGCCAGCAACGCCTGGGCTGGGAAGATCCTGGTTCTAAATTTCTGGGCAACCTGGTGCACCTCCTGCATTGACGAGATGCCGATGTTCATTCGCGCCCAAGAAGCCCTGCGCGAAGACGGGGTGCAATTCGTCGGTATCGCAGCCGACAAGGCCCAGGACGTCAGGGAATTCCTGGTCGATCACCCCGTGAGCTATCCCCTCTTGATCGCCGACGCCGAGGTAATCCACATGTCGAAACGCCTCGGCAACCGCCTGGAAGTCCTGCCCTTCACGGTGATCTTCGACCGGCGCGGCAGACGCGTCTACAGTCAGATCGGAGGCATGACCGCCGAGGAGCTTCGAGTCGAACTCAAGCCGCTGCTCCCGGAGAGCACCAAGCTTTGACCTGAGCGACCGGCCGAACCGCGGCCTCTGGAATGATCTTGCGGCAGCGTTGCGCCAGGCTTGCAGTCACAACTCGCTTGTCGACCACATCCTCCGGCGGGGTTTGACAGCATAGGAGCGTCCCCCGGCGCTTTCCCCCATTCATCAGCCAGCGCCCGACCACAAGGCGCACTGAGACCTGCTCGCCGCGAGCCGACCCCTTGCCTCTGAAAAAATCGGTCGGCCTCCAGCTTCTTGCCATCAGCCACTTGATCGCAGCTCCCGAGCAAGGCTGCAAGCCGGCTGCTGCTGGCTTGTGGCTCCTTTTTGGCTCATAGCACCCAGGATTTCGCTCGGGAATCCTCACAAAAGAGCCCTCACCGAGGTTAAAATCGCCGGAGACAGCTCGCCAAAGCTTTTCCAGGAGCCATGACTCGATGATGCAGAATGCCGCAACAGCCCTGAACCCTCAGGATCCAGCAGAACTCTCGGGCGAGGTCGCCCAGCTCATTGTCACTGCCTTGAATCTCGAGATGACAGCGGAGGAGATCGCGCTTGATGCGCCGCTGTATGGCGAGGGGCTCGGCTTGGACTCCATCGACATCCTGGAAGTCGCCCTGGTCGTCTCCAAGCGCTACGGCTTCTCCCTGCGCGCCGACAACGACGACAATGTTTCGATCTTCACATCCCTGCGCAGTCTCTGCGATCACATCCAGGCCAACCGCACAAGCTAATGCGCCCGTCTCTTAGACTCCTGCGTTGGATCAGCATCGCCGTGCTCTCCGGCACCTATGTCTTACTCGCCTATGTCAGCACCGCGCGCGGCGGCATGGACACCCTGGCAGCCATCGTCGCCATCGCGCCCATCGCCGTCTTCGCCCTCATTCTGGCCTGGCGCGCGCGCTACCGCGTGCGCTCCATGGCGCTGTGGTCCTGCGCCATGGCTGGACTCGCCACGGCCTGGCCGCTCATCGAAGCAGAGTTCGCCTGGGTCTACTTCATCCAACACGCCGGCGTCTTCGCGCTGCTCACCCTGGTTTTCGGACGCACCCTCCTGCCCAAGGAGGAGCCGATGGTCACCCGCCTCGCACGCCTGGTCCACGGGCATCCGCTTGCCCCCGAGATCCTGCGTTATACGCGCTGGGTGACCCTGATGTGGACCCTCTTCTTCGCCGGGATGACGGTCGCATCCGGACTCCTCTTCGCCCTGGGCGACCTCGCGCACTGGTCCTTCTTCGCCACCTTGCTCACGCCCGCGCTGGTCGCCATCACCTTCGGGGCCGAGTACCTCGTGCGGCTCTGGGTCTTGCCCGCAGAGATCCGCACCGGTCTGCTCGAGTCGATCCGCGCCGGCGTCGCGGCCACGCGCGGGACGGCCCCGCCCGCGCTCTAGTCCCCGCCCGAGTCTCGCCATGACGCAGCTTGCACTACTTGCCCACAAGGACCTTGATGCGCCCATCGCTTACCGACGCGGTCGACCCATCAGCGTCCGCCGCTTCCTAGCCGACGCCAGGGCGCTAGCGCAGGCACTCCCGACGACCGACCACGTCATCAACGCCTGCGCCGATCGCTACCGGTTCGCCGTGGGCTTCGCGGCTTGTCTCATCAGCGGACGCATCAGCCTGCTACCGCCCAGCCACATGGCCAGCCTGCTGGAGCAGCTCCAAGCATTCGCCGCGGACGCCGTCGTCCTCGCGGATACCAAGCACCGCGACCTGCGACTTCCGATCTTCCCCTTTCCCAATCTCGGTGAGGCAATCGCGGCCGACAAGGACGCGCACATCGAGATCCCGGAGATCCCGGCCGAGCAGCTGGCGACTTGGGTCTTCACCTCGGGCTCGACGGGCCGCCCGCAGGCGCATCGCAAGCATTGGGGGCTGCTGCGGAAGAATGTCGCGAACGAGGCCCGCGCGCTCGGCTTCACGCGCGAAGACCCCGTGACCTTGGTGGGCACCGTCCCACCGCAGCACATGTACGGCTTCGAATCGACGCTTCTGCTCGCCTGGCTGAGCGGCGGGAGCTTCGATGCCTCACGCCCCTTCTATCCAGCCGACATTGCCGAGACGCTGACGCAGTGCCCAGCGAACAGCATGTTGGTCACCACGCCCTTTCACCTCGAAAAGCTGCTCGAGGCGAATCTCCGCCTCCCCAAGATCGGGTCGCTCCTCTGCGCGACCGCCCCCTTGTCCGCTGGTCTCGCGCGGCGCGCTGAAGCAGCCTTTCGCGCACCGCTCTTCGAGATCTACGGCAGCACCGAAACCGGCCAGCTCGCCACGCGCCGCACCAGCCGCAAGACGGCCTGGACGCTGTTCCCCGAGGTTCGGCTGCAGGCGCGCGACGGCCAGATTTGGGCCGAGGGCGGCCATGTCGAGGGCGCCGTACCGCTTGGCGATCTGGTCGAGCAGCTCGATGAGTGTCGTTTCCGTCTCAAGGGTCGCAACACCGACCGCGTCAACATTGCGGGAAAACGGACCTCGCTCGCTTGGCTCAATCAGCAGCTGCTCGCGCTGCCAGGCGTCAAAGACGGCTGCTTCTACGTCCCGGAGCAGACCGAGCAAACGGGGGAGTCCAGCGTGATCAGACTCACCGCTTTCGTCGTGGCGCCGGGACTCAGCGCCGAGCATCTGATGGCGGCGCTGCGCCAGCGCATTGAGCCGCTCTTCCTGCCGCGCCCGCTCATCCTCTTGGACGACTTGCCACGCAACGCGGTCGGGAAGCTGTTGCGGGTCGAGTGCGAGGCGCTTCTGGCCCAGCATGAGCGCGACAGAGACAAAGGCCACGGAAGACTTCCGTGACCCAGCAGGCATCGATCAAGATCCCGGCCGATCATCCCGCTTTCACCGGACATTTCCCCGGCCGCCCCATCCTGCCCGGTGTGGTGCTGCTCGACGAGGCCGCGCGATGCATCGCCGGCGCGCTATCGCTCGGCCCGGAGCCACTTTGGGAGATCAGCAGACTCAAGTTTCTCCGACCAGCGCTGCCGGGCGACCAGCTCGACCTGCGTTGGAGCACGACAGCAGCAGGCGATATTCGCTTCCGCATCGAGAGGGCGGGCGAGGCCTTGGCCGAGGGCGTGTTGAGGGACGCGACGCCATGAGCGAGGTCGAGTCCGCAACTCCGAGCCTCTGGACCCAGCACCCAGAACGCAGCAACATGCTGATGCTGCGCATCATGACCTGGATCTCGCTGCGCCTCGGCCGGGCGGCGGGGCGCGTCGTGCTGCATGGCATCGCGCTCTACTTTCTCACCTTCGCGCACAAGGCACGCCGGGCCTCAGGGGACTATCTCAGACGCGTCCTGAAGCGCGAGCCGAGGCTGGCGGAGCGCTACCAGCATATCTTCACCTTCGCCGCCACCATCCATGATCGGGTCTATCTGCTCAACAGCAGACTCGATGACTTCGAGATCGAGATCCAGGGCGAGCCGCTGATCGCCGATCAAGTCGCATCCGGACGGGGGGCGCTGCTCTTCGGCGGTCACCTCGGCAGCTTCGAGGTCATCCGTGCCCTGGGTCGGTCTCAGCCAAATCTGCGCATCGCACTGGCGATGTACGAAGAGAATACGCGCCGCCTGAACGCCATCCTGGCCGCCATCAACCCGCAGGCACGGCCCGAGCTGATCGCGCTCGGCAATCCGAGCGCCATCCTGAGCATCAGCGATCGACTCGACGAAGGGGCACTGGTCGGCGTGCTGGCCGATCGCAGCTTCAAGGCGGAGAGCTGCCGCCAAATGCCGCTGCTCGGCGCACCCGCGGTTTTCCCGGTCAACGCCTTCCGCATGGCCGCAGCCCTCAAGACGCGCGTCATCTTCATGGCCGGCCTCTATCATGGCGGCAACCGCTACAGCGTGCGCTTCCTACCCCTCGCGGACTTCTCCAGCACGCCGCGCGGCGAGCGGGAAGCGGCCATCGCGGACGCCATGGAGTGCTACGTCATGGCACTGGAGCAGTGCTGCCAGGACGCCCCCTACAATTGGTTCAATTTCTATCCATTCTGGGAAGCGCCGGGCTTGCGCCCCTGATACTCGGAGAGGAAGCTCAGCGCACGCGTGTCGATGTGGCGGCGCACGGACAGGAACCCGGCAGCACCGAGACTGCTCACCAACTGCTCTGGCGGAGCGCAGGCATCAATGGTGTCCCAGTAATAGCGCCAGAGCCGAGCACTCTCGCGACGCGCACCGCTGAGCCTCGCCAGCGCAGGGACCATTCCCCTGATGTAGGTCCGCAGCAACCCTCGCACGATCCTGCCTTCAGGGCGTGTGATCTCCAGAATGCACAGGCGGCCGCCCGGTCGAAGTACCCGGTTGAGTTCGCGAAACGCGGCGGACAGATCGCCGATGTGACGCAGCACGTAGCCCATGGCGACGAAGTCGAAGGACGCATCCGCAAAGGGGATGCGCTCGGCGCAGCCCTCGACCAGCCTCCCCCCTGGGAGTGAGCGCGCCAGCGCCATCATTCCGGGGCTTGGATCGACCCCAGTCGCGCGCGAGGCGTCGCCGAGAATGCGCACCGCCTGCCGCATCAGAATGCCGGTGCCGACTCCAAGGTCGAGATAATCCATTCCAGGCACGAGCCCGGCACGCAGCAGCGCCTGACGGCGGTACCAGCCACCGGTGCCCAAGGCGAGCAATCCCTCGATGCGGTCGTAATCCGGCGCGGTCTGGTCAAAGATCCCACGCACGAAGCTAGCCCGCTCGGCTTCGCTGGCGTAGTAGTCCGTCAAGGGCGGATGCGGCGCCACGATGTGCGATTGAGGTTCGTAAGGGTCAGTCATTTCGCGTCCTGGGCTTACTCGACTTCAAGAATGTGGCGCATTCTAGCGTCCTGGCGCGCCTCTGGGTCTCGGTCAGCTCCTTAGGGTATAGTTACCCACAGGAACGCCGATGTACCACAGCATCACGAGTTGGCGGAGTGCGGGCTGACAGGCACCGGCACAGTGTCGCTCGGCGGCATGGACCACCCAAGGAGCCCTCAGAGATGCAAGAGAGCCGGACAACTCCACCCAATCAACAGCGCTGCGACGTCCTTGTCATTGGCGCGGGTCCCGCTGGCTCCACGGTTGGAGCCTTGCTCGCACGCCAAGGCCACGCGGTCACCATCCTCGAAAAGGACCGCCACCCGAGGTTCCATATTGGCGAGTCCCTGCTGCCGGCCAATCTGCCCCTATTCGACCGCTTGGGCGTGGGCGAGGCCATCCGCGCGATCGGCATCCGTAAGAACGCCGCCGAGTTCATCTCGCCGGATCACGACCATGTGCAGCGCTTCCCCTTCGCGGAGGCATGGGACAAGGCGCTCTCCCACGCCTATCAGGTGAGACGCGCCGACTTCGATCAGATCCTGGCCAAGAACGCCGTGGAATCCGGCGCGATCTTGGTAGAAGGCTGCCGTGTCCGCGCGGTCGACTTCACCCAGGACGCGGTCGATATCCAGGCCAAGCACGACGACGGCACAACCTCGCATTGGCACGCGCGCTTCCTGATCGACGCCTCGGGCCGCGACACCTTCATGGCCAACCGTCAGCACGCCAAGTCGCGCAACCCCTACCACAACAGCTCGGCGCTCTACGGCCATTTCACCGGAGTAGAACGCAATCCAGGGGATGCCGAGGGCAACATCAGCATCTACTGGTTCGATCACGGCTGGTTCTGGGTCATCCCGCTCGCCGACGGCGCGACCAGCGTGGGCGCGGTGACCTGGCCCTATTACATGAAGCAGCGCCAAGGCCGAACGCTGTCGGCATTCCTGCTCGAGACCATCACCCTCTGTCCGCCACTGGCCGAGCGCCTCAAGCATGCCGAGCTGACCAACTTGGTCGAGGCCACCGGCAACTTCTCCTACGCGACGGATCATACCTACGGCGACCGCTACATCCTGCTCGGCGACGCCTACGCCTTCATCGACCCGGTGTTCTCGTCCGGTGTCATGCTAGCCATGCAGGGCGCCTTCTTCGGCGCGGAGGCGGTCGACACTTGCCTACGCAGTCCAGCACAGAGCCGCAAGGCACTCAGGCGCTTCGACCGCGGGATGCGCCGCGGCCCGCGCGAGTTCTCCTGGTTCATCTACCGCATGACCAGTCCGACAATGCGCAATCTCTTCATGGCGCCGCGCAACCTGTTACGTATCAAGGAGGCGCTGCTTTCACTGCTCTCGGGCGACATCTATGGCAAGACACCCATTTGGCCATCGCTCTATCTCTTCAAGCTCGTCTACTACCTCTCGGCCCTGCGCGACTGGCGCGGCACCCGAGCGGCCGCCCGCGCGCGCCGCACGCAGATCCTGCCTAGCGAAGACGGCGGCACAACCGCCGAGGCCTGAGCATGCGCGCGTCCGAGCTTCGAGTCAGGATGCGGGAGCCCGCCCCCAGAGTCGCGCGGCTCGATCCGCTGCAGCCTGAGCTTGCCTGGAAGTCGGCGCTCCAGCTCACCGGACGCGACCAGCCTCATTCCTGGGAAGACCTGCAGTGCTGGGAGGGCAACGACCTGCTGTTCGGCACGCTGCGCCAAGACGAGGATTGGGCAACCAGATCGGACGCGGACAAGCCAGCGCTAGAGCAGGCGACCGAGGCAGCATTTCGCGCGATGTTTCGCTGCCTCGACGCCAAGGGCTACCCACACCTGGTGCGCGTTTGGAGCTATCTCCCCCGCATTAACGTGCTGGAGGCCGGCCTAGAACGGTATCGGCAGTTCAACATCGGCAGACAGACCGCCTTCGCCGCGAGTGGTCGCAGCTTGACCGACGCCCTGCCCGCAGCATCCGCGCTTGGTGGCCGGGAGGACGGACTCAGGCTCGGCTTTCTCGCCAGTCGAGACCCGGCGTGCTCACTTGAGAATCCACGCCAAGTCAGCGCCTACTGCTACCCCAAAGCTTACGGGCCGCGCAGCCCGACCTTCGCCCGCGCCGCGCTGATGACGCAGGCGGATATGGCCTGTCTCTTCATCTCCGGCACGGCCGCCATCATGGGTCATCGCAGTCTGCACCCTGGCGATGCCTCGACCCAAACGCGCGAGACGATCATCAATCTCCAGGCCGTGATTGCCGAGGCCAATCGGATTCAAGGCGCACAGGCCTTTTTTGCAGAGCGCTTGGAGTACCTGATCTATGTGAGACATGCAACCGACCTCGACGCTGTCGCTGCTGAACTCGAGACCTGGCTGCCCGGACATCGGCGTTGGCATTTCATGCAAGCCGATATCTGCAGGCGTGAGCTGTTGGTCGAGATCGAGGCCATTGGCCCCACGCGACATCGGGGACCATCCGCATGACCGCAGCCTTCACAAGATGGCTCCTGGCGGGCATCGCCTTGTCGCTCACCGCGCTCGCCGGCGAGGCCGATGCACGAACTGAAAAGCCGCTCTGGGAGGCCGGGCTCGGCGCCACGGTGCTCAGCTTCCCGGACTACCTGGGCTCAGACCGCCAGCGCAGCTATGTCCTGCCGCTGCCCTATTTCGTCTACCGCGGTGAGATCTTCCAAGCGGATCGCGATGGCGTGCGCGGTGTGCTCTTCGACAACAGCGTTGCCGAACTCAACCTAAGCGTCTCGGCGTCCTTACCAGTCGATAGCGATGGCAATGACGCACGTCGCGGCATGCCGAACCTCGACCCCACCTTCGAGATCGGCCCGAGCTTGGAAATCCACCTGTGGCGATCGCGCGACCGCAGGATGCTGCTCGACCTGCGCCTACCCGTCCGCAAAGCCCTCGCCATTGGCGGAAGCTTTCGCGACGCCGGCCTCGTCTTCACCCCCAAGGTCAACCTCGACATCGAGGATCCGCTTGGTTTCACCGGGTGGAATCTCGGCCTGCTGGCCGGCGCCGACTACGGCAATCAGCGCCAGCATGCTTACTTCTATGACGTCGCCCCCGCCTTCGCGACCGCCGACCGCCCTGCCTATCGAGCGGATGGCGGATTTGGCGGCCTCAAGGTGATCGCCGCACTCTCCAAGCGCTTCGACCGCTTCTGGATTGGATGCTTTGCCCGCTACGACAGACTCCAAGACGCCGTCTTCGCCGATAGTCCGCTCATCCGCCAGGACCACGCCTGGGCGGCAGGACTCGGAATCGCCTGGATCCTCGGCCAGTCCTCCAAGACCCTTCGGGTGCGCGACTAGATGTCGAATGTTGTCCGGCGTAATACCCAGAGCACCCGCTTACCCAAGGCCTACGCCTACTTTTGTCTCTACTTCGGGCTCCTCGCTCTCGCGCTGATCTGTCTCGCCTGGTCACCCTTCGCCCTCATCTTCCAGGCGCTGCTGCCAGAGCAACGGGCGCGATCGATCGGCCGACGCGGCATCACCCAGAGTTTTCGGCTCTTTCTCTGGATCCTGAGTGGTCTCGGCGCCTGCCGCTTCGATCTCAGCGAACTCGACCAACTGCGAGACGCCGGCCCCATGATCTTGGCACCCAACCACCCGAGCCTGCTCGACGCCGTCATGGTCATCTCGCGACTACCGAACATCGCCTGCATCATGAAGGCCGAGCTGATGGGCAATCTCTTTCTCGGAGCGGGTGCGCGCGCCGCGGGCTACATCCCCAACAAGAGCCCGCGCGCAATGATCAAGGCGGCCTGCCGGGAGCTGGGCCAGGGCGGCCAGCTGCTACTCTTTCCCGAAGGCACACGCACGGTGCGGCCGCCCATCAATCCATTGGTGCCCGCGACGGGCGCCATCGCCCGCCTGGCAAAGGTGCCTATTCAGACGATCATCATCGAAACGGACTCGCCCTTTCTCGCCAAAGGCTGGCCCCTGTTCCGCTGCCCTGACATGCCGCTGCACTATCGCGTGCGGCTCGGAAAACGCTTCGATCCTCCTGGCGACACCCAAGCAATGGCCGCGACGCTCGAACACTACTTCGCAAACACCCTGGCTGAGGAATCCCCGCTCGGTTGACCATCGAATCCTATCCAGCATGACCAGGAATCTAGGCGATTTCTGTCGAAGCGCTTCCCTGCTGCCGTGTCTCGAGGCCCGCCTTGCGTGTCGCGCCGGCGGTCACAGAGCCCGGCGATGCTCGTGCCGATGCGCCTTGAAGGCAAACCTCCATCCAGCGTCACCTGGGATGAGATTTTCCGACAATCGCCTCAAAAGCTGTCTTGAAGACTTCTGGCGGGGTCCGTAACCTCCGCCGACAGGTCTCCCCGCCAACCTCGTCTCAGCCGCGTCTCCTTCCACCCCATCATCGGCGGCTTTCTGTACCGCTGCGGCTCCTTCGGCACCGCTCGCGGTCTTGGTGTTCGAAGCGCACGGAGCGGTCAACGGCCGGATCTAGGAGCCTAGCGTCAAGGACCGAAAGGCCTAGGATGATCGATGCCGAAGCCCTGGGCGTAGTCCACACCGATCTCACGCAGGACCTTGATCACGGCCTCATTCTCGGCATGCTCAGCGACCGTGATCTTGCCCATCAGGTGTGCAATGTGGTTGATCGTCTCGACCATGGCTCGATCAATCGGATCGTTGTCGATGTTGTGCACGAAGCTGCCGTCGATCTTGAGGATCTCAACCGGTAGATCTTTCAAATAGCGAAAGGAGCTGGCACCCACGCCGAAATCGTCCAGCGCCAGACTGAAACCGAGCCGCTGGCACTGGCGAATAACCGCGATGGCCGTCTCCATGTGCCGCAGGGCGACCGTCTCGGTGATCTCGAAGCAGATCATAGACGGATCAACCCCATGAAGCGCGAGCTGCTCGCGAATGAATTCGCCCAGATCGGGCGAGGCCACCGAGGCGGCAGACAGATTGATGTTGATCAGTGGCGGCGCATCACCATGGCACGACCTGACCGCGTCGAGGCTCGCAAAGACCTTTGCGATGACCCAGCGGTCGATCTCGGGCATGAGATCGTAACGCTCGGCGGCCGGCAGAAAGCGCCCAGGTGCGATGATCTGATCCTGCGCGTCGCGCATGCGCAGCAGGATCTCGCAGTGCTGCCGCCCCTGAGTCGCCGTCGTGAGGCCGACGATCCGCTGGTGATAGAGTTCGAAGTGATTCTCGCGCAGGGCCGCATGGATCCGTGCCACCCAATTTGTCTCACTGCGCCTGGTCAGCAGGTCCTCGTCCGTCGGCAGATAGACGTGAATGCGGCCGCTGCCTTGATCCTTGGCCCAATAGCAGGCTGAATCGGCGTCGCCGATCGTTTGCTCGACGTCGCCACTGTCGCTGCGAATCACTGTCATGCCGATGCTGACGCCGACGCTGAAGCTCTGCCCCTGACAACGGAAGACGTGATCGCCGACGGCGCCGATCAGTGCCTCTGCGATGCGCTCACCGTGGACATGATCACAACCCATGAGCAGGAGACCGAACTCGTCCCCGCCCAGACGCGCAAGCAGGTCGGCATCACGCAACCTCGCCTGAATGAGACCAGTGATTTGGATGAGGAGCTGGTCGCCGGCCGTGTGTCCACAGGCGTCGTTGACCACCTTGAAGCGATCGAGATCCAGGTAAAGCAGGACGTGGGTGCGGTGAGACAGACGCGCATCCGTGAGTGCTTCATCGACGCGCTGCTCGAAGGCACGACGGTTGAACAGGCCGGTCAGGGGATCGTGATGGGCCTCCCAGGAGCGCAGTTCGATCAGCTCGCGGACTTGGCTGACGTCGTGCAGGCAGAGCACCACACCCGCGAGGCTAGCGTCGCGATCGAACAGCGGCGAGGCTTGCTGATCGACGGCAACGCGGCGACCATCGGCGCGCACCAGCACACTGCGTCCTTTGCACTCTGCGGGTCTTCGCTCATGCAGCGTCAGGGCATAGGCGCCTTCGAGCGGTGCCGCGCTCTCGGCATCTTCGAGTCGGACAACGCTGTCGATCGGCTGGCCTATGCCCGCCTCGGCCGGACAATCCAGCATCTTCGTCGCCGAAGGATTGAGGTAGGTGATTCGACCCTCTGGGTCCGTGACGACGACCGCGTCCGTGATGGCGGACAAAATGATCGTCGCCCGTTCTTCTGCACGCAAGAGGTCGTCCGTCACGCGTCTGAGCGCGCGCAGCGGGAGCGTCTGCAAGACGAGTTGAACGAGCGCACCTATGGCTACGCCCAAGATGGCCACCAAGCCCGTCTCGATCAGCAGCGGGGTAGCGGATCGGCTGATGGCGACATAGCCGACTTCGCGGGCACCATCGTAAAGCGGTGCGCGACGCGACAGGGTGACGCCCTTGATCTCGGCGCCTGTCGTGGTCAGCACCTCCCCCGCATCAGTGAACACCTCGACGCGCTCGTCGACGAGCGGGACGGGCTCACGCGCGATGAGGCCGTTGATCCGATTCTCCGAGAATTGCCAGATATCCGGAAGCATCGTCACCAGCTCGCTCAGCGCACTGGCCTTGACGAACGCCTTGAAGGCGAGATCATCGACAGCGTCGCGATGAACGATGACCCCGAAGCCCATGGGCAAGATGACTGCCACCACGCCGGCAATGGCGGTTGCCAATCGACGGATGAAGCCCTCGACGACCTGCGTTCGTTCCGCCATTCATCGGCGCTCCCGCTAGGGAATGAAGTGACCCGTCTGCGACAAGAGTTCTTGACCGTCGGGTGACTGCACGAAGGCGACGAAGGCGCTCGCAGCGGGCGAGAGATCTTTCGCAAGGATGAAGTAAAAGTGCTTGGCGTGCGTATTCCAGTGAAACCGGACACCCAGTCCGAAGGAAAGCGGACAGCCGTTCCGATCGAAGCCGGACAGTCAGTC
>NZ_JAAIJR010000066.1 GCF_010915725.1 Thiorhodococcus mannitoliphagus | reverse complement strand
GTCGGATCAGTGTCCGCTTTCAGCTCGGAATGCTGTCCGCTTTGACGTCGGATTGGTGTCCGGTTTGGATCGGAATAGGTGTCCGGATTCGGCCGGAATACTCAATATAGGCAAGACTACCCCGACGAGACACAGGCCATGAGTCGATTCGCCGAACGTTTTCGTGAAGAAGGCATGCGGCAGGGGATGCAGCAAGGCGAGGCTAGGGTCTTGGCGCGACAGCTGCGTCTGAAATTCGGCGAGCTGCCGGATGCGGCCCAGATCCGCATTGCCCAGGCCGACGAGTCGACCCTGCTCGAATGGTCCGAGCGGGTGCTGACGGCGACTTCGCTCGATGAAGCTCTGCGCTAGTGCCACTGCCGCGCCACGCGCGCCTACCTTTAGAAAGCGCTCATCAATTGTTTCCCGATGTGAGTGATCCCGTCCGAAATCCCCCCTGGCCCCCCTTTGCGAAAGGGGGGAAGTTGTTGATGGACACTTTCTAGGTTGATTTCTCCGGCTCGCGGCGGCACCTCTCATAAGGCGATGTTGTTACCGTCAGGGTCGGTGCGCCGCATGCGGTCGCCGGGAACAATAGACCTGGGTAGCCAATCGAGGTAAGGGCTCGTGTATGAGCCATTAGACCAACAGCACGCCATCTTTCTCGGCATCCATTGGAGCTGGACCGATATTGGTCGGAGTCCGGATGCTGGCTTGGACTTACCCTTCGACGAGGCCTTGACTGAGACAGTCTCAGCCACCTTGGCGCGTTTCGGCGGTGCTCTTGTCGTCGAGAGCCCTAATGATCTGGTCTGCTCGCTAGAGTCTGCCCAGTGCGCCATCGAAGCGGTCTCGGAAATCAATCAGCGGTGTGCCAAGGAGTGCGTTGGGCGGCATATCGCACTGCGCATGGGGATAGTGGTCAACGACGAGCCTCCCGATAGCCCGACGGAATCGGCCGAGGTGATTGCCAGCGTGAGGCGTCTTGCGAGCCTTGCAAGTCCTGGTGAGACCCTTGTGCGGACACTTGACGCGCTCACTTCAGGCGACTTGAAGTCAAGGCTCACCCCGGTCGACACATCCGAATGGGATGACGCCCCGGAATTCGCCGACGCCTACCTCTTCTCGGTGAATTGGCAAGATCAAGTCGCGACGCGGGTGGTGAAGGTCCTCACCCCAGACCGACAGGTCACCCGTGTCAGTAAGCTGCGCTTGCGCTGGCGAAACCGGCATTTGGTGCTGAGTCCGGACTCGGGCGAGCTTTCGCTTGGTCGAGGCGCCGACATGGATATCACCATCGATTCGGAGTTTGCCTCACGGGATCATGCTCGGATCCGCTGCCAGGGCTCTGCCTTCATTCTGGCCGACGTAAGCACCAATGGCACCTACGTCAACTTAGATGACAGTGTCGTCTTCATCCGCGATGACGAGGTCATCCTGCGCGGGCAGGGTTGGATCAGTCTGGGTAAGCACGCCTCCGAATCCTTGGGCAAGGTCCTGTATTTCTCATCCGAGACCAGTGCTCCTTAGCCGTACCTCGACCTTGTGTGCTTCCGCGGAACGACTGCGCGCTAGGTTCGAGCTGTTCGCTTATTCCAAGCGAGGTCCCTCTGCCGGGTGTGATCAGAGCGGATGGCGTGGCCGCCGACATCTCAAGATGTGTTGTTCTTAGGCCAACGATTTCTTGCCATTGTGACGCTGGCGCCAACATATTCTCTGGCTTGGCCTGTGAGGCGGCAGCTCAATATCCCTGATACTGCTGCAGTTTTGTGCCTTTCCGATTGCTCTCGAAGGCGCGGCTCAAAATTTGCTTAAATTTTTGACGGCACAACGCCCGATCAGGCCGCTGTGGCGGGATGTCGGAGAGCCCTGGCGTTGTCGATTGGGGCTCCTATCTCGGCCGGTCCGGCGGACTCAATGCATTTATCTTGAGGTGAGACGACCATGTTGACCATTAATGATCTCAGTGTGAACGAAGAACTCGACCGTGCAGCCATGCGGACCGTGCTTGGCGGGATGAGTCTGCAAGGCTTGCCGGCATCCTGGTTCAGTCTGGTCAACGCCCCGACCATCGATACTGGCTCACATTTCTTGGCGCAGAGTCAGTCCTTGGGGATCGACCAGTCTTCCAACATTGGCGGGCTCAATCTAGTGATCTCCGACCAGACCCAGAATGGAGTGGCCGGGCAGACGACCCTCTAAGACGGATCCGGAACGCACGGTTGCGAGTCTCGATCAGGTCTTGCCCTCTCTGACCGGCTGGCTCCTCGTGGCAGCCGTATCGGTAGGGGCTCAAGCTAGATGAGAGAAGGTTCGCTTCAAGCTGGCTTTTTGTTGAGTTCTGTTGGCTATCGAGCCACGATTTCCGGCCAATGGCTAGCCTTGAGCCTAGATCCGACAACTCGAATCGCAAAGGACGCGAAGAGAAACAAAGGCTTTTTTCATTCGGACGCTTCACCTGGAAGGTGTGAGCCTCGGCGCAGGCGCAAGGCATCGCGCCTCAGTCAGGCAGTGCGACGTGGGAGCGGCGCCCCGCCGCGACGAGCGCCCCATCGCGGCGGGGCGCCGCTCCTACCGACTGCGCGGTTGGACCAATCGAGGATCGAAGCCCATTGTTGGTACGAGAGATGCTTAGAGATTTGCAGGGGATGCGCCTTAGAACCACTCGAAACCAAGAGCCGACCGAATAGCGGAGAGAGACCCATGGCAAACCTGAAGATCGAAAACCTGGCCTTGAGCAAAGACCTGGATCGAGACGCGCGGGCAAAGGTGCTCGGCGGGCGGATGAGCTTCGGCTGGATCACGCCCTATACTGAGCAAACCAGCGCCTCATCGCCCTTCAACGTCCTCGTTGGCGAGGTGAATGTTTACAACTACAACCTGATCGATCCGGTCTTCCACACCGTGAACCAGGTGGAGTACACCAAGATCGACATCGGTAGTGCGATCGACTCGTCCATCACCAATACGGTGGGTCAGTCGCAGAACGGGCTGGCGTCCTAAGGGGGCTCTTGGGTGCCGGTTTTGGTGGTCCGAGACAGCCCGAACGGCTGTCGATGGGAGCCGCCTAGGCGTCGGTCTGCTTACGAAAGTCCTTGTAACTCAGGCCGTGCTTCTTGAGGATGGTCTGAAGGTGAGAGCGGTTCATCCCGATCTCTTTCGCCAGCGTCGAGACCCTGCCGTTGGCCATGCGCAGGCCTTCTTCCAGGTAGAGCCTTTCGGCCTCGTCGGCCGCAGCCTTTTTGGCGTCCGCGAGCGACAGGGACGCGAGGTCGAAGGCGACGCCGGGGTTCGATGTGGTGGACTTGGGGCGCGCGGTGACTGGAAGATGGTCGACATCCGCGACCTCGTCCGCCAAGCAGCTGACACGGAGCATGATGTTACGCAGCTCGCGGATGTTTCCGGGATAGTCGTACATGAGCAGGTGGCGCCGCAGGCGGCTGCTCATCCTCACTGGCGGTCGGCTCATCAGCTCGGCGGCCTGGTCGGCGAAGAAGTCGATGAGCACCGGGATCTCGTCGCGTCGCTCGCGCAGCGGCGGCAGGGTGACCTGGATGACGCTCAGGCGATAGTAGAGGTCTTCGCGAAAGGTGCCGTCCTGCACCATCTGTAAGAGATCGCGATTGGTTGCCGCCACCACCCTGGCATTGACAGGGATAGGCTGGTCGGAGCCGACGCGCTGGATCTCATGGTCCTGCAGCACCCGCAGCAGCTTTACCTGTCCTGGTAGCGGCAGCTCGCCGATCTCGTCGAGGAAGATGGTCCCGTCGTTCGCGGACTCGAACTTGCCCCGGCGGTCGCTGGTCGCGCCCGTGAAGGACCCCTTCTTGTGGCCGAAGAGTTCGGATTCGATGAGGTTCTCGGGGATAGCGCCGCAGTTGACCGAGACATACTCCTGCTCTGAGCGACTCCCGTTGGCGTGGATCACCTTGGCTAGGAGTTCCTTGCCGGTGCCGCTCTCGCCGTCGATCAGCACGGGCAGCTCGGTCGGTGCTGCCCGCTCCGCCGTCTCCAAACACTCCAAAAGGGCCGGATTGTCGCCGAAGACGCCGTCGTAGACGAAGTTGCGGTCGAGCAAGGCCTGCCGGCGCTCGGCACTCGTCAGTTCCTCGGTGGTGCGCACCTTGGCCGTCGCGCTGATGAAGCGGTCCTTGTGGGACAACTGCATCACCTCGGTGCGTAGGCCGTTCGCCTGGTTCAGCAGCTTCTCGATCTGCTCGCGGTCGAGCGCGGAGGCCCAGCGCAGTGTGGAGCGCAGGATCTCGATCTTTTCGAGGACGCCAGCGAATGAGACCCTGGTCTCCTGTGGCTCGATGTCGACGACCTTCATGAGGCTTGGGCGATCTGTTTTTGGACCAGTTGGTAATACATGCCGTGCTTGGCGACAAGCTCGTCATGGGTTCCGGACTCGACGATGGAGCCGTCATAGAGGACGAGGATGTGATCGGCCTGCATGATGGTGCTCAACCGGTGCGCGATCACCAGCGCCGTGCGCCCTTCGAGGATGCTCTGCATCTGGTCCAGGATGTTGCTCTCCGATTGGGTATCGAGCGCCGAGGTCGCCTCGTCGAAGATCAGCATGCGCGGCTGGCGATAGAGGGCGCGGGCGATGCACAGACGCTGGATCTGCCCGCCGGACAGCCCCATGCCGCGCTCGCCGACGATTTGCTCATACCCCAGCGGTAGATTGCTGATGAAGCCGTGGGCATCGGCCATCTTCGCGACTTCGATCACCTGGCGCCGGTCCGGATTCTCGTCGCCAGCGGCGATGTTCTCGCTGATGGTCCCGGAGAACAAGAGATTGGACTGCATGACATAGCCGATCTGCGCCCGGAAGTAGCTCATATCCAGTGCGAGCAGGTCATAGCCGTCGACCAGGATGCGGCCCTCGCTCGGCGGATAGAAGCCCACCAGCATCTTGGCGAGCGTGGTCTTGCCCGACCCGCTCAGCCCGACCACGGCGACCATCTGCCCCGGTTTGAGTTCGAAGCTGATGTTCTTGAGCACGTAGGGCGTGTCCGTTTCACCGTAGCGAAAGTAGACGTTCTCGAAGGCGACGTGGCCTTGCAGGTCGGGCAGCACCACCCGTGACGCGGCATCCGCGGCGCGCTGCTCGGGCTCCATGTCCAGGATGTCGCCGAGCCGTTCCATGGCAACCCCGGCCTCGTTCACCTGATTCCAAAGACCGACCAGGCCGAGCAGTGGGGCCATGACGCTGCCCGTCAAAGAATTGAAGGCGATCAGCTGGCCGATGGTGAGTTCGCCCGAGAGGACCAGGCTGGCACCGAACCAGAGGATGCCGATGGTGGTGGCCCCGTTCAGCAGCTGGCTGGCGGCACCCACGAAGATGTTGAAGCGCTTTGCCCGATACTGGACGTCGAGCGCCTTGGCGTAGCGGCCCTCCCATTTCATCCGCAGTGGGCGCTCCAGCCCCATGCCCTTGACGGTCTCCGAGCCGCCCAGGGTCTCCATGAGGATCGACTCGGCATCCGTACTCGAGGCGAAGGCCTCGCGCGCATAGCGCTTGAGGCGCGGTGTGACCGAGACGGTCAGGATGATCAAGGGGACGATGAAGCCCATGAGCAGCAGCGTCATCTTGGTGTTGTAGATGAAGAGGATCGAGAAATAGATGAACACCATGAGCAGGTTGAGCACCGTGCTCACGGTCGACTCCGTCAGGAATGCACGGATCTTCTGATTCTCTTGGAAGCGCGCGATGATGTCGCCGGTGCGGCGCGTCGCGAAGAACTTCATCGGCAGCGACAGCGTGTGCTGCAGAAACTGCGACATCATGACGAAGTCGAGATTGCGCACCAGGTAGTTCGACAGGAAGGCGCGCATGACGGCGGTCAGCTGGGTGAACACCTGGGTGATGACCAGCCCCATGATCAGCAGGTGCAGCAGGCTGACGTCCTGGTGCACCACCACGCGGTCGAGGATGTTCTGGATGACCACGGGCGGCACCAGCCCGAGGATCTGAATCACGAAGGTGGCCAGGAAGAGGTAGCCAAGGATCTTCTTGTAAGGCTTGAGATAGCCGATGAAACGCGCCCAGGGCGACTGGGCCTCGGCGACGTTGACCAGCTCCGCCGTCGGATTGAAGAGCAGACAGGTGCCGGTCCAGCCCTTCTCGAAGTCCTCGACCGTCAGCTTGCGAAAGCCCGGGCCAGGGTCCGCGACCCAGACATGGCTCTTGGAGACGCCGTAGACGATGATGTAGTGATAGCCCTCCCAGTGCGCGATGAAGGGCAGATCGAAGCCCTGCAGGGCGTCGAAGGTGCATTTCACGCCGCGCGTATTGAAGCCCAGCGATTCGCCGACCCGCGCCAGGCTGTCCAGGGTTGCGCCCTGGGTGGTGACGTTGGCCATCTCGCGCAGCTTGCCGAGCGTCATCCCGATGCCGTGGTGCTTGCAGATCATCGCCAGACAGGCGGCACCGCAGTCCATCTCTTCCGCCTGCTTGACCAGCGGGAAGCGCTTGATGATCCGCTCGCCCATCTTTGGCCGAGACTTCAGATCCATCAGCAGGGGACGGCTGCGACGCTCCTCCAGCTTCTTTTGGCGCTCGAGTTCGCGGTCGAAGAAGCCGATGCGCTCGAGCAAGACGTCGCGCAGCTTGGGATTGTGCTCCAGCAGCAGGCGGACCGCTTGCTCGGGGACGACCAGGACCACGGCATCCGTCGCCGCCTGGGCGCGTGCCGGCTGCTCTTGGCGCATCAGGCAGGCCTTCTCGCCGAAGACCTCGCCGGATGCGAGCTTGAGGATGCGGTACTGCTCGCCGTCCTCCTCGCGCAGGATCTCGACCTCGCCCTGACGCACCACGTAGAGTCGGCGGTCCTCCCGATTTCCTTGCGCGAGGATCTGTTGGCCGGTCGCAAAGCGCTTGAGGCCGACCTGCTGCGCCAGCTGGTCCACCGCCTCTTGCTCGATCTTGCCCTTGAGATCGAAGACCCCGACGAGGAAGTCGCCTGCCGAGCGCAGGGCGACGACACTGGTCAGCCGCTCGCGAGCCTCCGGGTTGGCGGCGATCAGCGGCGAGAAGGCTTGGCGCGGAATCGCCAGCAGCTCGGTCTTGCGCGAGGCGCGCAACGCCGTGGTGTGGCGGTAGTCGCGCAGCGCGGCGATCTCACCGATGACGTCGCCGGCCTTGCGCAGCCCGACGCTGACCTCCTTGCCGCCGTCTTCGGTGAAGAGCCGCACCGAGCCCTTGCGCACGACGAGCAGGTGATCACAGGGCGCACCCAGCTCCGCGATGGTCTCGCCCATCTCGAAGCGGCGCACCTCGGCCCGCGAGGCGAGATGACGCAGCTCTGACTCGGAGAACGCCGAGAGTAGGTCGACTCTAGAGAGAAACTCAGCGACCTCTGGATCGAAGGCATCGTTCAACCAACTGACTCCTTAATCCGAAAGATAAGCCACCAGCCACCAGCCACCAGCCACCAGCCACCGACCACTGACCACCGACCACCAGCCCGATCCGCGGCGCTCAAAACACCTCGACGCGGTGCTCGCGCGCCTTGGTGGCGAACCACTCCTCCCGCAGCCTGCGCTTGACCTCTTCCTTGGTGTTCTCGGTGAGCTGGGCGCTCTCCTTCTGGTCGATGCGGAAGACCTCGAAGAAGGCATCGCCGACGGTTGCAAAGGGTCCGAGGATCGCGCCCTCGGCGGCATTGAAGATCTTGCCCTCGACCTCGGGCGGCAGCGCACCCCTGAGGACGCGCCCGATGCGCCCAGCCTCGGTGCGGGTGTCCGCCAGCGAATACTCCTCGACCAGCTCTTCGAAGGCCTCCGGCTCTTCTTCCAGGATGGAGATGATCTCTTTCGCCTTGCCTTCCGAATCCACCATGATGTGGCTGATCGAGATGGCGTCGAACTTGGGCGAGTTCAGCCGGAAATACTCCTCGATGGCTTTGTCATTGGAGACCTCGGCCATCATCTTCTCGTATTTGAGCATTTCGATGATGAACTGCTCGAACTCCTCGAGCGACACGCCCATGCCGTCCAAATAGCGGTTCATGTCCGCCGCCCGATGGAGACCGCGGATGCGGCGCAGATCATCCGCGCGCTCCTGCACCTCGTCCTCGGTCAGGGGCATGCCCTGTCGCGTCGCCGCGTGGCTGGCGACCTTCTCTTTCACGATGTCTTCCAGCAGCGAGTTGAAGCGCCCCGTCAGCTTGAGCAGCTTCACGAATGCATCGCTGTCGATCACTTCGTCATTGATCTTGATAACGTTCATCCGTTTCCCCTATTCGGCCTCGACTTCAGGCATGAGTGATGTGCTTTCGCACGAATGCTGTTCGCTGCGCTTGCGCGTCTCTCAGCGGCCTGGATAGGGCCGCCGGCCTTGAGCGACCCGAGCGCGGCGTCGATCATCGTTTCGGCCAGTCGTCTTCCGTAGGGTGAACAAGCGCAGCGCAGTCCACCAACGCCGAGGCGGGATTCGGTGAACTTCGCTCGCGCTCGTCCACCCTACCGGCCCAACTGATGACTAAGGCCCCCGAGCGCTCCCACCGACTCGAGCGGCTGGGGTGCGGTTCCAGGGTCATCTCATAGATTGCGCAGCGGATCGAGTGCCAGGTCGATCAGACGTCGCTCGCGCACCACGATCTCAGCCGTGGCGATCATCCCGTAGCGTAAGGGATAGACCTGATCGTCCACCTCGAACTGATCGCGCTCCAGGCTGATGCGCGCCTCATAGACCGGCTCTTTCGACTGTGGCGATAGCTGTGCCGCAGGCGCGAGATACTCGACGATGCCCTCGATTTGCCCGTATCTCTGGTATGGGAAGGCGTTGAACTTCAGCTTGGCAGGCTGGCCTTCACGCAGGAAGCCGCGATCCCGCTCCGGGACTTCGACGACCAGCAGCGGCCGCGCATCGCTGGGCGCGATGCTGCCCAGCGGGGCGTTCGCGCCGACCTGCTGACCAGGCTGGGTCACCGCCAGATCGGTCACGATGCCGGAGACCGGGGCCAGTACCCGCAGAAAATTCTCATCGTCGATATTGGCGAAGCTCACGCGCCGCGTGGCCTGGGCGCGCAGTCGGGCGCTCTGCAGCTCGGCGTCGATCCGCCGCTCTTCCTGCTCCAGGTCTTTCAGCAGCCTGGCACGCTCCAGCTTGAGGGCGTTGAGCTTCTGGTCGCTGGTCTCGAGTTCGGTTCTGGCGGACGTATAGGCCCGCGACAGTTCCAGCTCCAACTCGCTCAGCTTCGCCTCGGCGACGCGCGCCTCGGCCTCGGAGGCGTCATAGGCCGCGCGGCGGTCCTCGACCTCTTTACGGGCGACGCCGCCGCCCCCAGCGCTGTTGAAGAGGCGCTGGTACTTCTGATAGTCGGACAAGGCCAGATCGCGCTGACGGTTGGCCTGCTCGAGGCTGGTCCTCGCCTCCTCCAAGCGCGCCTTGTTGGCCTCGGTCAGACGGCTCATTCCCTCGGCGAGCCGGCGTTCATGGGCGGCGCGCTCGATCTCGATCTGCCGCTGCAAGGATTCCGATTCATCGAGCTTGAGTAGCTTGGTCTGAGGAAACTGCTCGACGCGAAACTCCGCCTCGGACAAGGCGATCTCGGCATCGAGCGCGTTCGCGGCGACCTCGACCGCGCGTCGGGCGTTCAGCCGCGCCATGACGTCGCCGGCGGTCACGGGCGTGCCCTCGGCGACGTAGAGATCGACGAGTTCGCCTTCGACGGGGGCGTAGACACGCCGCACTTCCCCTTCTGGCTCCAGCGCGCCCGAGACGGTGACCATGACGTCCGCCCGACCGATGAAGGCCCAAGCTAGCGCCGCGACCAGCAATCCGGCGATGACCAGCAAGGTCGCCTGAATGAGGCGCGATGGCTCGGCGGTGAGGATCGCGATGCCTTCGGCGCTGTGGTCTTCCAAGGCCGCCTGCAGCGGCTGCAACTGGTCTTCGCTCATGGATCCGTCGGTCTCGTCGCTAAGTGAGCGCTCTTTGGTGCGCGCTGAATTCGGGATTGCCGCTCGTCTGATTGGGCTGCGTCGAGCCTAGCGCAGGCGCTCCGGCAGCAGGGCCTGCTTGCCCTGCAAGGTCGACTCGGCCACCACGCCGCTGAGCTCGTCGAGCGCCTGGTGCTGCAGGGCCACCTCGCGCTCGATCTCGGTCAGCGTGGCTGCCTGCCGCTGCGGTGGCTCTTGTCCGCTCTGCTCGAAAAGGCGGCGTGCCTGGCGTGCGTTGCTCGCCGCCCGTGACAGCATCGCCGCGCGTTGCTTGTAGGCTTGGCTGACGCCTGAGCGCAAGCGCAAGGTGCTGGTGATCCTGCCCTCTGCGCGATAGTCGTCCCAGGCGCCCACGGCCGCCTCGGCGGCTTGCAGCGCGCGTCTTTCGACCGCTGTGCGGCTGTCTGCGTACTGACGCTCTAAGCGCTTCTGGATGTGCTGATCGCGGTTCGGGTCGAGCGTCTGATAGAGCTGAAGCAGTCGCTCATCATAGGTCGGCGAGCGCGCCAGCCCCTGCAAGGCGTTGACCTCGTCGAGGATTCCTTGCATGCGTGCGATCTCGCGCCGGGCGATCTCGCCCGAGGGATCCTGTGACAGCGCCTCGAGCTGCGCCAGCGCGCGCTCGGTCTCGCCGGCGCGCCAGGCATCCAGTGCGGCGGCATAGGCGTCCAGGAATGTCTGCTCGGGGAGCTGGTCCCGCACGAGTCGCTCAGCGGCCTGGGCGAAAGCCTCGGCATGGAACCGGGTCGTCGTCGCCAGTTGAATCGCAGCGATGACACGCTGCTCCGATGCCGCCGCGACCAGCGCGCGGTAAGCGCTTAGATCCTGCTGCAGTGCCTCGAATCCACCCAGCTGCGAGTAACGCTCTGCGTAGCCGTCGAGTTCGGCGCTGAGTCGATCGAGCGATCCGTCGCGCAGGTGCCGCGCGAGCGTCGCTTCCAGTTGCCTGACAGCGGGCGCGTAGACCGAAAGCTGGCTCTCGAGGGCGCGAATGTCCGAACCCGCCTGCTGATAGGCGTCGCGATATCGTCGCATGAGCCCAGCGTCGCTTGGCGGGATCACGCCGAGCAGGCGCTGGGTTACCTGGCGTTTGTCTGGGCGTGGGCGGTTCCAGGCGTCGACGATCTCGCGGACCCCTGCCACTTCCCGATCGAGCACGCGCAATGGAGCCTCGACGCCACCGTGCTGGCGGACCAAGCGCTCGACGTCACCGATCAGGGCGAGGGTGTCCAGATAATCCTGGCTCCAGGGCTGTTGCGGCGCGGCGGCACGGCCGGCTTCGAGGGTTTGCTGCATCCGCGCGAAATCCTCGCTGTCGTGGGCGTCGAGCCAAGGCTCGAGGGTCGTCGCGGCCAGGGCGCGCAACGCCAGCCGCTCGAATGCGCTATCGCCCTGCAGTGACTCGAAATGAGTGCGTGCGACTTGGAGTGCCTCGTCGCCGCGCCCAGCGGCCAGCAGCGACTCGATGCGCTCGGTCGGAGATTCGCGCGCGATGAAGTAGCCGGCTGTGCCAAGCAAGGCGAGGAGTGCGAGCGCGCCAATCTGCAGTCGCCGCCAGGTCGTCCGGTCGATCTGCTGGAGCAGTCCGGCCTTACGCTTGCGCCCGGCGGCGGCACTGCCCGCTGTTTTCGACGCTGGCACAGCGCCTTCGCCGGTCGCCGCAGCGTCTTCGCCGGGCTGAGGACCTGAGCTGCGATTGTCGACGCAGAGGATATCGAGAAAAGAGGTGCCAGCCGCCAGGAAGGTCGTCTTGTCCAGCTCCGCCGACGCAGCTCGCTTCGCGGTGCTTGCTTGGGCCGGCGGGCGCGCCACTGGCTGCCCCTGAATGGCGATGCGGTAGACGAAGTAGCTGCCCCCGAATGCCACCTTCTGTCCGTTCTCGAGGACCACTGGATCAGCGCCGACGCGCTGATCGTCCAAGAAGGTGCCGTTGGTGCTGCCGAGGTCTTGCAGCAGGAGCTGATCGCCTTGTCGAGACACCTGGGCATGACGGCGCGAGATGAAGTCCAACTCGGCTGCGGCGCGCTGGGCATACTTCGCGAAGGTCGGCGCGCTCTTGCTGACGAAGAAGGGGAAGTTCTTGATCCTGATGGGATCCGGGCCCGCTTGCGGATCCGCCGGCTCGAGCACGAGGGTGATGTCGGTGGGCGCCGAGACGCTGCCCTCGGTCTCGGCGCTGTTCTCGGGCAGCTCGATGCGAAAGGGAAGCTCGCCGCCGAAGTTGATCTCGTCGCCGCCCTTGAGCGCCACCGGCTTGTCGGCGACGGCCTGACCGTTGACGAAGGTGCCGTGCCGACTGCCGAGGTCAACGACATAGAGCGTTCTGTTCTTGTCGTAGAGACGCGCGTGGCGCTCGGACAAGCGCGCGGTGCGCGTCGCGGGCAGCTGCCTGAAATCGCCGCGATCACGCCCAACCCCGACCAGCGCATCGCGGATCTCGATGACACTCAGGTCGGGGGAGTCCAGAGGTACGAGTCGAATCCGCATCGTCTAGGCAGAATTCCTGTGCCAATGATTCAAGTCGGCCGCTGCAAGCGCCGGTCGGCCCTGTCGCTTTGCCTCAGCCACTGGCGGCAACCCGAGTGGCAGACCAGCCGCCCCCGAGTGCTTTATAGAGTAGGACCGTATCGGTGAGGATCTGGAAGTAGTTCTGCAGCACCTCCTGCTCGACCGCAACGATGGAGCGTTCGGATTCGAGCAGGTCGAGCTGAGAGATGACCCCGGCCTCGACCTGGGTGCGGTTCAGCTTCGCCACCTCTCCGAGATTCGCGAGTCGGTCCAGGAGCTCCTTGCGCTGCTGCTTGCGGCTGTGCAGGGTGACCAAGGCGCTCTCGACTTCCTCGAACGCCTTGATGACGACGGACCTGTACTGAGCTTCCACGAGCTTCATCTCCGCCTCGCTGACCTTGATCTGCGCCTTCACGTTGGGGTCGAACATGGGCAGGCTGACGCTCGGGGACAGGCCGAAGGTCCAGGCCTTGAGCAGGTTGCTCAGCGCCGCGCTCGCGGTGCCGCCCCGTGCCGTCAGTCCGATGGAGGGCAATTGAGCGAGGCGCGCTTGCCCGACCAGCTTCACTTGGCTCAGGGCGCGATACTCGGCGGCGACGATGTCCGGCCGGCGGCTGAGGAGATCCGAGGGGAGTCCCGCTGGCACCTGAAGCAAGTTGACCGACCGGGTCAGGGATCCCTCGGGAATGCGCAGATTGCCCGCAGGCACGCCGATGAGGGTGGCGAGGCTATTGACCGTGATCTCACGAAGGCGCTTGAGTTCGAGTTCCTGCTGGGTGAGACCCTTGACCTCGGCCTCCTGCTGTAAGAGCGCGGTGCGCGGGACCAGGCCTTCGCTGTAGCGGGTCTCGTAGATCGACAGGATGGCTTTGTTGCGGCGGACGGCCGTGCGCTGCTGAGCGATCTGCTCGTCCAAGCGTCGAATGGCAAAGAAGGCGGTGGCGACATCGGACACCAGTGTGAGATAGCCGGCGCGCCAGTCCGCCTGAGTGGCGGCGACCTCGGCCTCCTGCGCCTCGACGCCCTTGGCGAACTTACCCCAAATGTCCAGCTCCCAGTCCAGGGTCGCGGCGGCGCTGTACTGCTGACTCGTCCTGGTGAGTCCAGGCTGGGTGAAGGTGTTGACGTCCAGACCGGCTCCGGCAAGGACGGTGGGCTTGCCTGCGGCGCTTGCTTGGTCGATTCCGGCACTTGCGACCTCGATGCGAGCGGCCATGACGCTCAGATCCGCGTTGTCATCGATGGCGGTGGCGATGTACTTGTCGAGGTCTGGGCTGCGAAATCCTCGCCACCACTGGGGGTCGATGGTCGTCCGCGCCGAGACGGGCTGTTGCGCGGCGTTCTGCCAGCTGTCTTTCTGGGGCAGGTCCGGGCGAACGTACTCGGGTGCCTTCAGGTCGCAGCCGCTGGCTGCCACGGCGAGGGCAATGCTGACAAGCAAGCGTCCGCGCGACGCTGACGGATGGCTGAGTAGCATGGCTCAGGATTCTCGTGTGTCGGGCCGACGGAAGAAAACGGGATTGAGGGCGGTCTCGGAGCAATCGGCCCTGTCTTGCTCTGGCTCGACCTGAATGGCGACGACTGAGATGTTGTCCCTGGCTTCTCCGCTCAGCGCGAGCTGCAGCAGCGCCTCGGCCGCCGACTCGCAGTCATGCTCGGCGAGCAGCTGCTCGATCCGTGGCTCACTGACTTCGTTGTAGAGCCCGTCGCTACAGAGCAGGAAGTAGTCGTCGGGAAAGACATCGATCACCACATCCTCCAGCTCCAGCGCGCCGGCCGCGCCCACGGCACGGGTCAGCACGCTCGAGGCCGGGTGGCCAACCACGTCCTGCCGGTCGAGCAGTCCGCGCTGAACCAGCTCCTCCGCCTGACTGTGGTCCTTGCTCAAGCGTCGCAGCCTGCCGTCGCGCAGGAGATAGACGCGGCTGTCTCCGGCCCAGAGCACCGCAGCGGTCGTTCCCAGCGCGATCAGTGACGCCACGGTGCTTCCCGGCGTGCTGCCCGGAAGGTCCGCGATGCCTTGGATCAGGCCATCGTTTACCGCGATCAACTTGTCGCGGGCTGTCATGAGAAGCCCCTCGAGATCCGCCCCCGGCGCGATTTCAGCGAGCGCATCCACGACCATTCGGCTCGCCTTGTCGCCGCACTGATGGCCGCCGAGACCATCGGCGACTGCCCAAATGCCGAGATCAGGCCGCATGAGCACCGAGTCCTCGTTGACTTGTCGGACCTTGCCGACGTGTGAGCGCTCTGCTGAGCGCCAAAGATAGCCGCCTGCGTCACTTGGCTTCATAAGCATGCTCTGGGCGAGGGCCTCGCGTGGTGTTGAGCCCTTAGTCGCTTGCCGGGTGTCCGAGCCCTGCTTTCGTCGCCTGGCGTGAACCGGGCGCTTCCCCTCGTTCGAGCACCGATTTCTCTGCTGGCCGTCACCGATACTTGTCCTCCGCGTTGCCTGAATCCCTTGTTGCCGATCCGAGGATGTTGCTCGATGCCAGCGTCTTGCCTGTCGATGAGTCGGGTTGGGGCTGGTCGGCACGGCGGCATGAGTTCAGTATCCGGGTTCCATCCTGCGGTCCTCAGTTGCTGCGGCTGGAGTCTGAGCATATGTCATACCAAATTCGGGATGAACGCGAGCCTACCTACCTTGGCGATGCGTCCAGGCGCATCCTTTGCACCTCTCGGCGAAACCTGAGAGTGATACTGTGCTATTTATGAATCGTTATCGTCATTATTCTTGTTGTCAACGCAATTTAGTCGATTGCAGTTGCTCCCGGCCCGCTTTTCGCCAGACGGTGCCCTCTAGCGCCTGCGACTAGAGCCTGTGAGGGCGCTGCCTTTCGAGGGGATTGGCGTCGAGCCCGCGCACCGCAACGTCGGCTGTCAGCGCATGCCAGACTGACTCAATGAGCCGGCCAATCTGGACCGATTGGGCGGGCGGCGCGCATCTCGCTATGATTCCGTGCAGCTGGATGGGGCTCAAAGATGGAGGAGACAGCTTAGTGATGAAGCCGAAGGCGGAGCTTGCTCTCAGCGTCCTGACATACGACGGGCGTCCACCCCAGCGTGCCTTGGCCGCGCGCATTACGGGTGACACCTGCGTCATCGGCCGCCATGCCGCGTGCCAGCTCCAGCTGCCGGATCCGGAGCGCGAGATCTCCGGCCAGCACGTCATGATCGACCGCCGCGGCGGTGGCTTCGTGGTGACCGATGTCAGCACCAATGGGACCTTTCTCAACGACGCCGAAGCGCCGCTCGATCCGAGCCACTCGGTCGATCTGCGCGATGGTGACCGTTTGACCATTGGCCGATACGTCGTCCAGGTGACCTTGGTCCAGGCCGGGGCGGCGCCGGCGCAAGCTGCTGATGGGGTCGAGTCGAGCTTTGTTCCCGATGCGGCGCCGAGTCGAGCCTCCTGTCCAGATATCCTGGATCTGATCGGCCCTGGCCCGACCGCGCCGGCCGATGACCCGTCGCCTCAGCGCGAGACGCCGCCGCTAGGGGCGGAGACACAGCAGTTGGGCGCAGCCCCGGAAGGCTGGATCACGCCACCCGCTTTCGATGCCGGGGCGGCTCAGGTGACGGGGGCAAGTGTCGAACAGCGTCACGCTGAGCGTCTTGAGGACGAGCCGCGACCGATGGTGTCGCAGCCATCAGATCAGTCCTCGGTGCCTGATCCAGCGGATGTACCGACCACCCTGGTCGCCCTTGATGTTGAGTTTTCGCGGCAAGCTCCAGAAACGGCGAGCGACAGGGGGATGGCGCGACCGCATGCCGCGTTCGGCTCCCCAGCCTGGTCCGGGGCTGAAGAGAGGGCGTCCGCGGAATCGCCATTCGCGCATCCGAACACGACGGCGGCTGACGCGCCGACACTGATCCTCCCAGTCCAGGAGGCGCCGCGCACCCAGGCGGAGGCGCCTTCCGGGAACCGGGAGTGTCAAGCGCCAACTCAGGCGGATGTCCAAGCCCCCTTGTCTGATACCGCTGAGGCGCCGAGCCTAGCGGGTGACTCGAGACCTTTGGTCCGGCAGGAAGCGCCGAGCCTGGCGCGCAGCGATGGCTCGCCGCCAGCGCGGTCCCGAGAGTCCGCGCCTCACCAATCGGTGTCGCCAGTGGCGGCTCCGACGGCGCCGTCCGGCACAGCTGCGGAGGATCCTCGCGCGAATGGCGGCGGCGGTTTGTCGGGGAAAGACGTCTCGGTGAGCGCTGATGCCCCAACGCAGCTCCTGCGGATCGCTGCACCAGGCCAAGCCCTGTCGGGTCGCGACCCTGAGCCCCAAGCGCCTGGGCAGCCGCTCCCCGGCGTGCTGGGTGGCGAGCCTTCAATGGATCCTGCGATTCAGCCGGGGCTCCAAGACACTGCACAAGGCGTCGCGCCGCTCGGGGCTTCGGTCGCTCCGGCAGGTGCGCCGGTTTCCGCAGCGGCTAGCGGGGTCGGAGTCCAGCAAGAGGCTTGCGACGCACCGAGCGTGCGCGGTTTGCAAGGGGTTCCGGGCGGCATCGCGGATGCTGCAATGCCCGCCGAGGCCGGGCAAGGGCTGACGACTTCCCCTGCATCCGAGCCGCGCGCGGACAATCCTGTCTTCGGTGCCTTCGATCCAGGACGCACCATGGAAGGGCCTAGCGGTGGTGCTGGACTCGGGCAGGCTTGCGTCTTGGATGACGCGACCCGTATTCGCGCTTCCATGGAAGCCCCGCCCAAGAAGCCGCTCTCCGCGTCTGAGCGTGCGCAGGTCGAGGCCTTTCTCGCTGGGCTCGGGGCAGGGCATGCGGACGAGATCGGCGATTCGGGCCATCTTCTGCGCACATCCGGAAAGCTGCTCAGGACCATGACGCACGGCTTGGCGACGGTGACCATGGCCCACGACAGCTTCAAGAATCAGCTGCGCCCTGGCATGTCGCCCGCCCGTGCGGACGGTGGCAATCCCTTTCGCTTCTGCCTTGATCTCGAGGACACGCTGGCGCGGGTGCTTTGGCGGCCCGGGCAGGGACATCTCGATCCCTCCCAGGCCGCACGCCAGGCGTTCGACGACATCGAAGTCCATCAGGAGGCCATGATGGCGGGCTTCCGTGCGGTCTTGAAGGCCTTGCTAGCACGTCTGGAGCCGCATGCCATCGAGCAGGAGGTCGCGGGGCAGGCGGGATTGAGCCAACTGCTTCCAAATGCCCGCAAGGCGAAGTGCTGGGATGACTTCATGACGGCCTTCGAGGAGATCGCAGACGACGTCTCCGAGGACTTCGCGAAGGTCTTCGGCGATGCCTTCAATCATGCCTACGATGACCACGCCGAGCGGTTGCGCGAGGATAAGCGGCGACGCTGAGGCCGCGCGCACCCACAGCGCGGTTGGACCAAAGGATGATCGAGACCTTTTCGAGGCATGGGTCGGGGCGCGCTGATCTCGCCTTCCGACTACATCCGCCGAACGTCGCGGTCGACAATGGCTGCGACGACGAGATCTCCCCAGACGTTGATGGCCGTGATCGGATAGTCGAAGAAGCGGTCGACCAGGATGTAGAGCGCGAGATAGGTCTGCGGGAGTCCGAGCAGGTCGAGCATGAAGGCCATCATGGCGATGCCGCCGCCAGGGATGCCTGCGGTGCCGGCGGAGGAGGCCATGGTCAGCAGGACGATGAAGATCGCCTGCGGCAGCGTCAGATCGACGCCGGCAAGCTGTGACATGAAGATCAGCAGGATGGACTGATAGAGCGCCGAGCCGTTCATGTTGAGCGTGGCACCCAGGGGTAGGGTGAAGCTGGTGACGCGCTCGGCGATGCCTTGGCGCTCCAGGCTTTGCTTCGACACCGGGTAGGTCGCGGAGCTGGACGCCGTTGACAGGGCTGTCAGCAGCGGGGCGCGACAGGCCGCGACGAACGGCCAGGGTGAGCGCCCGGTGCGCGCGCGATAGAGAAGAGGGAGGGCGACGAGGGCGTGCAGTGCGGCCGCGAGTGCTACGGCCCAGACGAAGGCATGGAGCTGGAAGACACCGGCCCAATCCATGTTCGCCAGGCTGGCATAGACCAGCGCCGCGATGCCGATGGGCGCCAGTGCGAGCACGCCGCGCAGGAGCTGCATGAGCAGCGCGTCCAGGGCGCGGGCGCCGTTGAGCAGGAGATTCCGCTCGCTTTCCGCGATCAGCCGCGAGGCGAGCGCGGCGACCACGGCGACGAAGACGATGTGCAGGATGTTGCCCTCCGCCAGAGAAGCGAAGAGGTTCGTCGGGATGAAGTTGCCGACGAGGTGCGCCATGCTGAAGTCGGCTCCGCCCTGCTCGACTTGCTCGAGATCGAGCAGACCGGCCGGCAGGTCGGCCGAGAAACCGAGCCCGATTGCGGTGCCCAGCGTGGCCGCGATGGCAGCGGTGATCAGGTAGTAGAGCAGGGTGCGCCCGCCGATGCGTTTGAGATCCGTGCCGCCGGAGAGGGATGCGTAGATGGAGACCAGGATCAGCGGCAGGATGAGCAGCTTGAGCAAGGACAGAAAGATCTGTCCCGCCCAAGCGACATAGGGCGCGCCGCTGGGTAAGAGCAGCGCAAGCAGAATCCCGGTCAGCAGTCCGACGGGGATGGAATAAAGTTGGTGCATCTGCAGTCCTCTCTAGCGCTCATGCTCCAGCGTCGCGTCTCGCTGCGCGAGGCGTCGGCGCAATGCGCGTCTCCCGAGAAGCGACGCGATTTTCGAGCCTGACATCAGCGCCAGCCAAGCCGCTCGGCATTGCGGGCAACCTCGTCCTGGTCGCTGTAATGAGTCTTGCGCCCGCCCTGGTCGATGTAGCGCTCGTGTCCCTTCCCCGCGATGAGCGCGACCCAAGGCTCCTCGGCGGGGCGCTCGGCGAGCAGGTCGAAGAGGCGCGCGATCGCTGCAGGACGCTCCACGACCACCTCGCGGATCTGCTCCGGGATCCCGGGCAAGATGTCCGCAATGATGGCCTCGGGCGCCTCGGTTCGCGGGTTGTCCGAGGTGATGATGACCTGGTCCGAATGACGCGCCACGGCCGCGCCCATGAGCGGACGCTTGCTCTGATCCCGGTCGCCGCCGCAGCCGAAGAGCGTGAGCACTCGGGCCTCGGGGAAGCCGGCGCGGATGGCGGATAGAATGGCCTCCAGGGCATCCGGCGTGTGGGCGAAGTCGACCACGAGGGTGCGGTTGCCGAAGACCCGGCACTCGAAGCGCCCGTCCACGGCCTCCAGGTGCCGCCAGTAGGCGGACGCGGATTCGCCGAGCAGCCGATCCGCCAGACTGGATGCCAGGGCGTAGTTGGCGCGGTTGTGCTCCAGGGCCAGGAAGGGCTTGGCCGCGATGGCCGCACTACCGACCTCGGCGGGTGCGACCAACTCCACGGGCGCTTGCGCCATGCCCAGTGCTGACAGCCGCTCCGCCACCGCCGGGCTCGCGCAGTAGAGTCGGCCGCCCGCTTGGATGAGGTCCATGATGCGCGCCTTGGCGTTAAAATAGGCCGTCTCGTCGCGATGATAGTCTAGGTGGTCTTGGGTGAAGTTGGTCCAACCGGCGTTGCTGAAGGGGATCCCATGCACGCGGCCTTGGTCTAGGGCGTGACTGCTGACCTCCATGATGACCAGGTCGCAGTCGTCTTGCTGATCGCGCAGCAGGCGGCGCAGCTCGATCAGCGGCGGCGAGGTGAAACCGGTCTCGACCAGGCGCTCGCCGTTGCGGAAGACGCCCAGGGTGCCGATCGAGAGTACGCGCTGGCCCTGGGCCGCGAGGATGGACTCCAGATACTTCAGGGTCGTGGTCTTGCCGTTGGTCCCGGTGATGCCGACAAACTTGAGGTCCGGGCGCAGCGGATAGAGAAGGTCGCAGAAGCGGCCTATCACCTCGGCCCAGTCGCTCGGTCGGGTCACATGGATGCCCTTCAGCGGCATGCGGTCGAAGCAGTGCAGCATGCGGTTCGTGATCAGGACGGCGCAGGGGCAGCGCGCGAGATAGCGCTCGTAGATCTCCAGGTCCGTCTTGCCGTCGTCGAAGCGCTGGAAGAAGAGAATGGACCCGGTGTCGCAGCGGTCCGCGCGCCACTGGATGTTGGTCAGCGCGCCTGGGGCTGCCGCCGGACGTTGCCAGGCGAAGTCGGTGGTCTCGAGCAGTTGGGACAGCGGACTCTCGGGCATGGGCTTGAACCAGTTGTCAATCAGGAGACGGCAAGTGCTCATTCTCGCCGACGCGAGCCAAATTAGGGAGATGCTCGGACGCTTTGGTCTGAGCTTTGTCCAATTGGAGGACGCCGAGCCGATTCCCGGCTCCTACTGGGGCGATTTCGAGGCGGGACTTATCGGCGACCGGCTCTACGCGCGTCGCTCGACGCCGTTGCACTCGATCCTGCATGAGGCCTGCCACTGGATCTGCATGGACGCGGAGCGCCGCGCCCGGCTGCATACGGATGCCGGCGGCGATTATGCGGAAGAAGACGCGGTCTGCTATCTACAGATCCTGCTCGCGGACGCCATTCCCGGCGCTGGTCGCGACCGCATGCTCCGCGACATGGACGACTGGGGCTATAGCTTTCGCTTGGGCTCGGCGCGCGCCTGGCTGGAGCAGGATGCCGAGGACGCCCGCGATTGGCTGCTCGCGCATGGCTTGATCGACGCTCGGGAGCGCCCAACCTGGCGGGCGCGCGGCGCCACCCGTGCCGACTGATGCCGGCTCTCCTGCGCGACCGTCACAGGATGCGACCTAGACGCGCGGAGCCTGACTGGACGCGAGGCGCGCGGCGATCGGCGGACATCTCCACCCGAGCGGCCCTATACTTAGGCACTCAGGTGCGCATGAGCCCATTGCATCGATAACACAGCTCAGCATGAGGACGCCTTCAATGTTCACGAGATCCCTTTGGTCCGCGACCCTTCTAGCCGCCGTTCCCGCACTCGCATTCGCCTGGTCGCCGCCCTATGCCCCCGAGGCACCGGTGCCTGGGCCTTACTACGGCTATCCCGGGGGCTATCCAGGGGCCTATCCCCAGCCCTACGCCATGCCGGCTGCTCCCGAGTATCCAGGCGGCTGGATGAGAGATCCCTATGCGGCGCCGCCGCCTCCACCCCCTGTGGTCGAGCGCCAGCCTGCGGCGGAGGCGCCGCAAGCGCCTGGTCCAGATTGGCGCGGCTACGGCCGGCCATTGAGCGCCCTGCCCATGATTCCGCACCTCGACGTCTCGCGGCAGATGGATGGCGATGCCTATCTGATCGACATTCGTGTCCAGAACATCGAGCCGGACCAGGTCAAGATCCAGCCGACCCGTCGGGGACTGGTGATCTCTTACAGCAAGTCCGCCCAAGTCGATCGCGAGGACCGGCTGCCGGGCGGTGAAGGCTACCGCCGCAGCTACAGTATCTCGCGCGGTGTGACCACGCGCCGCATCGGCTTGCCGGCCGACGCCAAGCTGGACGCCATGGAGCGCGAGGAAAGCGATGGCCGCATTCGGCTCCGCATCCCGCGTGCCGCGGTGTCGCAGCCGGGCGCTTGGTAACCCAAGGGCGGCGGCGTCAATCTTCACCCCCCATCTGGAGGATCCCTTCCGCATGCAATTCGAGACCCCGCAAGACGTCGAAGACGCCTACTATGACGCCCTGGAAGGCGGCGACGTCGAGGCCATGGCGCGGATTTGGGAGTCATCGCAGGATGTCGTCTGTCTCTTGCCCATGACACCCATGGCCCGCGGGCCTCAGGTTCAGCGTCTGTGGCAGGCGATCTTCGAGCAAGGCGGCAAGTTCGATCTCCAGGTGCGACACCTCGCTTGGATCGAGGGCGATGAGGTCGCGATCCACCTGGTCGAAGAGCGTAGCCCGAACCAGGGGCCAGGTCAGGCGCCGCCGCCCATCTATGCGACCAATGTCTTTCGTCGCGGCCCCGAAGGCTGGCGTTTGCTCATGCATCAGAATTCGCCGACGCCTCCGCCGCCGCCCAGCGTGCCCGATAAGGGTCAGACCGCCCTTGCTTGAGCCCTTGGGGGCCGCGCGCGGCCCAAGGTCCGATCCCATGTCTCGACCACACCGTGTCAAGCTCCAGACCCTCGGCTGCCGCCTCAATGAGGCGGAACTCGAGGCCTGGGGCGAGCGTTTTCAACGCCAGGGGCTCCAGGTCGTCGCCGAGGGCGAGCCCGCGGATCTCGTCGTGATCAACACCTGCGCGGTGACCCAAGAGGCGGTGCGCAAGTCGCGCCAGATCCTGCGCAAGAGCCACCGCGCGCTGCCCACCGCTCGCCTCGTCATCAGCGGCTGTCTCGCCTCCCTCGAGGCGGACGCGCTGGCGCGCGAGGCGGGTGTGGATCTCGTCGTGAGCAATGCAGACAAGGATCGTCTGGTCGACATCGCCCTGGAGACGCTCGAGATCCCGGCCATGCCCGAGCTGGCGGTCACCGACGTTGCCAGCCCGTTGTTCGCGCGCGGGCGCCAGCGTGCCTTCGTCAAGGTGCAGGACGGCTGTCGCTACCAATGCACCTTCTGCATCACCACCCAAGCGCGCGGCGACGAGCGCAGCCGACCGATGGACGAGGTGGTCGAGGCCATCAAGCGTCTGCACGGCAGCGGGGTCAAGGAGGTGGTGCTCACGGGGGTGCATCTCGGCGGCTACGGCATTGACCTCGGGGCCGACTTGGCAGGGCTCATCGAGCGTGTCCTCACCGAAACGGAGATCCCGCGTCTGCGCATTGGCTCCCTGGAGCCCTGGGATCTGCCGGATGCCTTCTGGGACCTCTTCCAGGATCCGCGCCTCATGCCGCATCTGCATCTGCCGCTGCAGAGCGGCTCGGATGCCGTGCTCAAGCGCATGGCGCGTCGTTGCAAGACGCATGAGTTCGCGCGACTGGTCGCGCGCGGACGGCAGTGCGTGCCTGACCTCAATGTGACGACCGACATCATCGTCGGCTTTCCCGGGGAGTCTGATGCCGACTGGCGCCAGACGCTCGACTTCGCGGCGGCCATGGCCTTCGGCCACATCCACATCTTCAGCTACTCGCCGCGCGCCGGCACCCTAGCCGCCAAGCTGTCGGATCCGGTGGATGCCGCGATCAAGAAGGCGCGCTGCCAAGACCTGCAAGGCTTGCTCCGTTGCTCCAAGCTGGCGGTGATGCGCGCCCAGATCGGCAAGCGCGTCAGCCTGCTCCACGAGAGTCCCAGCAAGGAGCGGGATCAGCCGTGGCGCGCTGGATATACGCCCAATTACCTCCCGGTGAGACTCGTCGGCTCGCCGGGGGAGGCGGGAAACCGGATCCTGGATGTCGAGCTGACGGAGGTCGACGCGGAAAACGCGCTCATCCTCGCCCGGCCCGTCGCTCAGTCCGAAATCTCTGGCTCCGAGGTCGGTCCGATCTAGGCGCCTTTTGCTCCGAAAGCGTCCATCAACAACTCCCCCCCTTTCGCAAAGGGGGGCTAGGGGGGATTTCGGGCGGCATCGCTCGCATCGGGAAACAATTGATGGACACTTGCTCCGGGGCGGTTCCTCGGCACCTGCGTGTCAGAGCCCGCCTTCCGTCTGCGCCGTGCGCTCGGCGTCCAAGGCTGTCGCGATATAGGCGAGTGAGACGCCAAGCTCCCGCGTCCAAGACAGCTCGATATGCCACTCCGGGGAAGGCTTCCAGCGGTGGACCGCGCGTCCTTCACCGCGCCGGATCGAGGCGAGCCGCGCTGCCGGCGCGTTCGCGTAGCTCGGGAAGCGGCTGTCGTCCTCGCCCTCGCCATAGATGTGTCGCAAGTCGTTGTAGATATCGTCGAAGCGCAGCTGGGTCGAAATGGCGTAGGCGCGGACCACCTTGTAGATTTGGCCCTTATAGGCGAGCAGATAGAGCTTGTCGGCATCGTCGGCAAAGACCAGGGCCAAGCTGTCGCCGTTCGATTGACGGCCGAGTGGCGCCGGCTGGCCGCGCACGGCACGCTCGAGGTCGCCGCCAAGGCAATAGCGGCCGAAGACCTGCTTGAGACATTGCTCTTCCGCCGCGGCCGGCGGTGCAGCCGATAGGGTGATCCAGAGAAGGGCCCAGAGCGTCAGCGTGGCTTTGGCGAACTGTCTTCCGAATCTCAATCCCATCGTATCCCCTCGCTCAGCATGCAGGTGGACTCAGAATATCCGATCGGCTGCGGCGTGGCGAAGGCTCAGACCGACTCGAGCGCCAATGCTCCGGCTGTCTCCATCGTCCGCGATGACCGATCTTCGCCGAGATGGCGCAGCACGACGCCATCTCCCCAGAGTCGACGCATCGGACCAGACAGGGCTGCGGGGTCGCCGCTGGTCCAGAATCGCGCCTCGCCGAGCCGCTCAGGCGACGCAAGCAAGTCGGCATCACGCAAGCGGCGCTGCACCTGGCGCGCGACGGCTGCGCCCGAGTCCAGCACCTCGACCCCCGGCCCCGCGACTTCCTGGATCAGCGGCGTCAGATAGGGATAGTGGGTGCAGCCGAGCACCAGCGTATCCGCGCCGCGTTCGAGGAGTCCGTCGAGATACTCCCTCAGCAGCGCGCGCGTCCGTTCGCCGTCCAAGTCGCCGCGCTCGACACACTCCACCAGGCCGGGGCAGGGCTGGAGCAGGATCTCGGCCCCAGTCCCGACACGCTTCAGCAGCACGGAGAAGTTGTGGCTGGCGAGCGTCTGGCGCGTCGCCAAGACACCCACCACCCCAGAGCGGGTGCGCTCGACCGCCGGTTTCACCGCCGGCTCCATGGCGACCAGCGGAACCGGAAACCTTGCCCGCAGCAATCGGGCCGCTGCCCCGGTTGCCGTATTGCAGGCGATCACGATGGCTTTGGCGTCGTGCCCGAGCAGAAACTCCGTGATGGCGAAGGCGCGTGCCTCAATGGCCGCCATCGGCTTGTCGCCATAGGGCGCATGTCCAGAATCCGCAACATAGAGCAGATCCTCACCCGGCAGCAGTCGGCGAATCTCGCGCAGCACCGTCAAGCCGCCAAAGCCAGAGTCGAAGACGCCAATCGGTTGATGAGCGATCATAGAGAATACCCGTGGCCAAAGCGACCTCATGAGCCGGGGCAGTGCCAAAGCGAGCGTTTTCGGCTCAATTCGCCACATGCTGCTAATTGGCGACAGTGTATTGAGCGAAGGTCTTGGTGACAATGGCTTGGCGGCGGCGCTTCAGCAGTCGAGCAATGCCTTGGGTTCGTTGGCTGCCCGAGCTTGCGCTTTGGTGATCGGGGAGGTTCCAGCGGAGCCTCTCTGGTCTCCAAGAGCGGGCTGAATCATGAGTTCGCTGCCGAGGAGTCCAGCGAACTCCTGGGGTGGGATGGGCCGACTGAAGAGATAGCCTTGGATCGCGTCGCAGCCGAGTCCGCTCAGGTGGTCGAGCTGTGCTTGAGTTTCGACACCTTCGGCGACGACGGTGAAGCCGAGGCTGTGCGCCAGGGTCACGATCGACTTGACGATCGCCGCGTCCTTCGAATTCTCGCTGAGATGACGCACGAACGACTGGTCGACCTTCAGGGTGTTGATGGGGAACTGCTTCAGATAGCTCAGGGACGAGTGCCCCGTGCCGAAGTCATCGATGCTGATGTGGAATCCAAGCGCCTGCAGATGGCTCAGCGTTGCCGTGGTGAGCGCGATGTTCTCCATGGTCGCACCTTCCGTGATTTCGAATTCCAAGAGCCCTGGATCGACGCCCGTTTCCACCACGATCTTGAACAGCCGCTCGATCAGGTCGGGCTGTCTGAACTGCACCGGGGAGAGGTTGATCGCCACCGGGATCGGCGCAAGTCCCGCGTCGCTCCAGGCGTTGAGCTGTCCGCAGACCTCGCGCACCACCCAGTCGCCGATTGGAACGATGAGGCCGATCTCTTCACAGAGCGGAATGAAGGCGCCTGGCGAGATTGGGCCGCGCTGCGGATGCGTCCAGCGCAACAAGGCTTCGGCGCCGCAGATGCCTTTGCTCTGCGTCGCGTACTTGGGCTGATAGGCCAGCTCAAGCTCGTTGCGCTCAAGCGCGCGGCGCAAGGAACTCTCCATCTCCAAGCGCTCCAAGGCTTCCGCGTTGAGGATCTTGGAGTAGAACTGATAGGTGTCCTTGCCGCTGGCCTTGGCGTGGTACATGGCAGCATCCGCGTTCTTCAGGAGTTCATTGGCGGTCTCGCCGTCGGTCGGGTAGCAGGCGATACCAATGCTGGCCGTGGTGATGATCTCGCGGTCGTTGAGACGCAGCGGACGCGCCAGTTCCGACAGCAGCTTCTGCGCCATGGTGCTGGTGAGCGACAAGGATTCGTGGGCATTCTTGGACGCTTGGATCACCACGACGAACTCGTCGCCCCCAAGCCGCGAGACGGTGTCCTCCTCCCGCAGGGCATGTCGCAGGCGCTCACCCACCTCGCGCAGCAGATAGTCGCCGGCGACATGGCCCAGTGAGTCGTTGACGTTCTTGAAGCGGTCGAGGTCGATGAAAAGCACGGCGACGAAGGTCTCTTGTCGCTCGGCACTGGCAAGCGCCTGATGCAATCTGTCCTTCAGCAGCAGGCGATTGGGCAGCTCGGTCAGCGTGTCGTAGTGCGCCAAGTGGTAGAGCTGCTCTTCCCAGCTGGCGTTGGCCAGCGCCACTGCGACTCGATTGGTGAGGTCGCGCGCCAGCTCGATATCCTCCCTATCGATGACGATCGGCTGCGCGTAGCCGATGCAGATCAGCGCGGCGACCTGTTCCTTGACCAGAACGGGCAGTGTCAGGGCGCGTCGTGCGCCCTGGGCTGCGAGGCTCTCGAGATAGATGGCGGTCCGAATGGCGTCGGCATCGCTGATGAGGTACTGCTCAAGGGCGAGCGCGGCGATGTCGGCTGGCTCGATCTGCAGCGAGCGGGTGGAGAGGGTCTCGCGCAGGTGGCTGTCATGCGCAAGCGTATGACAGACGGCGTTGCCCGCGGTATCCATCACCGTCATGCTGATGTGGTCGTACCTTAGGATCTCGTTGGTGCGCGTGAGGACAGTTCGCACGATGTCGTCCGCCTTGAGGGACGAGAGAATGAGCTGGTCGATCTCGGCCAGCGTCGACAAGGTGTGAAACTGCTTGTCGATCGTGATCGCCATCTGGTTGACGGAATTGGCCAGCACTTCAAACTCGTCTCCGCTATCGACCTCTACCGGTCGGGAAAAATCGCGTTGGGTAATGCGGCGAACGCCGTCGAGGATGCGCTCCAGGGGGATGAGGCTGCGGCGGATTTGATGAACGCTCAGGAGTGCGACGATTGCCATGGTCAGCGCGATGACACCGGCAAAGATGAGGCGGAAGTCCATGATGGGCGCGAGCGCAGCCGATGCTGGCGCGCGGGAAATGATCGTCCATTTCTGCACCCAGAAGTTCGGCTTGAGAAAGATCGACCAGTAGCTGAGGAGGTGCTCATGGCCCTGAGCGTCGGTCAGCTCAAACTGTCCGGAGGTCGAGTGGCTCAGTGCCTCGAGCTGCTCTGCACTGAGTTCGTAGTCCATCTGGGAGCAGAAAAGGGGCGTATTCTGCTCATCAAGCACGCAGGTTTGTGACCCCTGAGAAAAGGTGTCGCGCTCGCCGAAGATGAAGCCCGGTCGAATCTCGCCCAGGACGTAGGCTGGCGGTCCGTCCTCGCGCTTGAGCATGCGCAGCAGATAGACGCGCGAGGACAGCCGGGGCTGAGGAGCGGCGAGGAGAATGGCCTTGTCATTCGCGAGATAGGCATGCTCCCGCTCGATAAGCTCGCGAACGCTCAGCGGTGACGAGCGGCCTTGCTCGATCTGGGCGCGCGTGAAGACCTCTACCCTGCGGAACCCTTGCAGCGCCGCAATGGTGCGCGCGGCATCCTCGCGCCCCTGACTCCCATTTTCATCCTGCGAGAGCGCCCGTTCGGCCCATTGGAGCTGGCTGTCCAACAGCAGCAGCCGCTCGAGCACGGCCAGCCCGTAGCTCTTGTTGCTCTGTTTGATCGCGGCGTACTGCTCGTCGGTAAGGAGCGCTTTCACCTGACCGTATGCGAGCAGCGATAGAAGTGTGACCGGGATCAGCGACGAGATCACGAAGAGGGTGAAGACGCGCCGTGCGACCCTGCTGCGGAGAAACTCAATGCTGATCTTCATGGCTCGCCACTGCCGCGCTGGCGCTAGTAGTCCGATGCGAGGCCGACGAAGCCGCCATTGTTGGCGCGCACGATATCGTCACGGCTGGCCTTCGCCGTCAGGGGCGACACACTGCGGCCGTCCTTGCCCATGCTGTAGAGGTCGTAGTCGGTATTAAGTGGCACCAGGTTATGGTCCTTGCGGACCTTACCCTTCCCCTTGACCGTCGCGATATTGAGGTACTGGTAGGGATTGCCCCAGGGGTCGCGCAGCGCTGCGGCGCCCGGGATTTCCGCTAGGGAATCCGGGTAGCGGTTGTGCGTGGTGAAGTCGCGTTCGAGCAGGCCTTCGATGGTCTGGATATCGGTCGTTGCTTGAATGATGTCCTGCTTCTCGCGGAGAAACCCGTAGCTCGCAACGGCGACAATCGCGAGGATCCCAACGATAGTCAGGCTCAGCAGGAGTTCGATGAGCGTTACTCCAAAGAGCCGCGCTTGATGTGGGAACCGCGCGAGAATAGCGGCCAACGGCAGTCTTGGCTCGGCCGTTTGTGGGTCGATATTAGGCATACGCTGTTCCACTGAGGGCACGACGCCCGCTCTTGGCAGTGCGCCCACCGATCTCTTAATGATTTCTGCGAAACCTTGGAGCAGGGTCTTTTCTCAGTCGATACAGCCCAGGTTTTCTGGCCCGTCATTTTCTCGCAGCTGGCATGAGCGATCTGATGGCTGGCTCACACATTGCGGCGACATCTGGCGCGCCAGACCATGACGCATGACCACGCGACTCAGGTTTCAGTGGAATACGCCGCGGCTGGTGGAGCGCACTCGAGTGAGGTGCCCACCTCAGGGAGAACTTGAGCATGTCTTCCTTGTGATAGACGGGCTGCCCGGCGCTCAGTGTCCCGGCAGCGCAGCTGGAGCCGAGCGCGGCCAAGTCGAGGAGCCGAGGCTCCAACATCGGCTGGGCACTTGGCGGCAAAGTCTCGGCTCTCGACTCGGGCATTCTCCTGCACGCACGGCTCAGGCTATCATTAAGATCAAAGCCCTGACAGACTGCCTACTTACGCAACTCGGAGGCTGCCGAATCAGCGCGGGCTGTTGCTCCGAAGAGCCCGCCAGCATCGCCATCTTTGCCTCCATCCCTAAGTCCATTGCTTCAATCCTATCGCGGTGACATGTCATGCTGACAGAGATCAATACACCCAAAGACAATCGAATCGTGTTCGCCTTTCCGCCCGACTCCGGCGAGCTTGCCGGCCAGCGGTATCACCTCGGACTTCGCTTCTGTGACAACCCTGCGTGTCGCTGCGGCGTGATTCATGTGGGCCTGTCGCCGGAATCGTCGGACCTGGGGGCGGATTCGGACCAGGCAGAGCCGTTGCCGCCATCTGTTGAGTTCGGTATCGACGTCCACAGGCGCGAATTGGATGCCCAGGGCTCGCGACAGCGCGGCGTGAAGCAACAGCTCGGCACGGCCTTTGTCGGCGCCTTGAGCACGGAGGATTGGACGTCATTGAGGCGCATCTTCTACGCGTACAAACGCAAAGTCACCGACGAAACCCCTGACGATGAGATTGAGGCGACCTTCGATGCGGATGACATCGAGCGCGCCTCCACCATGGTGAGTCTCCAAGAGGTTCTGCCTTACGCCGAGCGCAAGGTTGTGGACATTGAGGGTCGGCGTTTTTAGCTTGACGATCTCTATTGCGTCAAATCCGCCTGCGACTGCGCCGATGTGGTGCTGATGTTATTGGAACTCGTCGCGCCATCCGACGCGATCCATGTGGTCGGCGAGGTGCCAGCGCTCCGCTTCGACTATCGCAGCAAGAGCTGGCGGATCGCGACTTCGGGTGAAGAAGACCCGCAGTTGTTGGGCCGGATCGCTGAAGAGGTGGCGACCGACGCCTTCATGTCCTTCTTTCAAGGCCGCCATGCTCGACTGAAGGCACTGTATCGAGGCTATCAAGCCCGGAACGCCCGTCGTGCGGCGAGGATTGCACCCCGTCAATCCGTTGGTCGCAACGATCCTTGCCCCTGCGGCAGTGGCAAGAAGTACAAGAAGTGCTGTTTGGACGCCCCCCAGGCGTCATTGCGTGCCTGAAGTCTTCTTTCGTCGCACAAGGGACTGAGCGCTGGGCCTTGAGGCCAAGCTCGCCCCGTCTCGGCAACTCGCTACAGGTAACTCTTGATGACAACCCGAGAAAAAGACGAATCGCGTGAGCATCGCATTACGATGGAGGTGGTCGTAGACGCCTATGATGCCGAGGAGCAAGCCATGGGCTGGTATTACTATCTCGACGATAAGCTGACCTTTCCCTTCAAGGCGCGTTGCATGCAGGAGCGGGTGACCTCCCCTTTGCGGGTCGGTGAGGAGGTTATCGTCGCTAGCCTGGCCCCGGAGGGTGACTGTCTGTGCGAGATGTTCGTCTTGACGACCTGGCAGGGGCGCTCGCTCGCTCTTCCCCTGACGCAGCTCAAGGCGGTCGATGCCGATGAAGGGACGCTCGAAGCCATCGGCGATTGGCAATACTGGGTCGAGCGCGGCTATGGGTTTGGCTGACTTCGGGGAGGGCGTCCGGGAGCCAGGTTATAAGGGGCGCATTCCCAATTTTCCGTGTCATGTAGAGGCGGGTATGAAGGATGCATTTGCCATAGTTTTCAGTAAATTCCAGCGCCCGGCCTTGAAGTAGGCGCGAAGCAT